>JBEKPK010000048.1:0-20967 GCA_049520795.1 Bryobacteraceae bacterium | reverse complement strand
CCCCTAATTCCTTCTGGAAGCGAACGGCCTCGGCCCGGTGCTCGAACCCCAGCACGGCATCGTCGGCGTAGCGGATGACGATCATCTCGCCCCGCGCCACCTTCTTCCGCCATGCTTTCACCAGATCCGAGCGAAGCTCGGACGCGCTGGGCTGCGCTCGGTTTCACAGGGCCGGCGCTTGGTCTTATGCCACGGGTGGAGTGCGGCTTCGGCCAACCCCATCTTCGTTCGGGCATGTGTCCGAGCTTCGCTCGGATTGACAAGGCGGGAGCCTTGTCCCACACGACGCGGAATCTCCGGACGGGATACCATGTCAAATATGAACGCAACTTCAGGGCTTATTCCGGCGCTCCTTCTTTCCCTTGCGGCCTTCGCTCAGTCTCCGCCGCCGCTGGCGGAATTCGAGGTGGCGTCCGTCAAACCCTCCGCGCCGCCGGGCGCGGACTCTTTGGCCGTGGGCATCCACATCGATGGCGCGCAGGTCCGCTGCGCCAGCCTCTCGTTGAAGGATTACCTGGCGCTGGCCTACAACGTGAAGAACTATCAGATCTCGGGCCCCGAGTGGATTGCCTCGGAAAGGTTCGACATCGCCGCCAAGCTGCCCGACGGCGCCGCCCGCGAACAGATTCGCGGCATGGTGCAAGCTCTGCTCCTCGATAGGTTCCAACTGAAGGCGCACCGCGATACGAAGGAGTTCCCCGTCTATGCTCTGGTGGTCGCCAAGGGCGGGCCCAAGATGAAAGAGTCGGCCCCAGACGCCGCCGGCGCGGGCCGGGGGAATATCGATATCACCGCCGGCGGCAGCCGCGGCGGAAGCGGGGCCGATCTTGGGAATGGTTCCTCCTTCACGATGGGGGAGAATGGGTTCGACGCCGTGAAGCTGACCATGACCTCCTTCGCCGATATGCTGGCCCGCTTCGCCGACCGCCCGGTGTTGGACATGACGGACCTCAAGGGCGCGTACGATTTCTCGCTCCGGTTCTCGCCCGAGGATTTCCGCGCCATGCGCCTGCGCGCGGCCATGGCGGCCGGCGTGTCGGTGTCGCTCCCGCCGGAAACCATGCGGGCCGTGATGGAAGGCGCGTCCGGAGATTCGCTGTTCGCCGCCATAGAGGCGCTGGGGCTCAAGCTCGATGCGCGCAAGGCGCCGCTCGACGTGCTGGTGGTCGATCACATCGAGAAGACGCCTTCGGAGAACTGAGCGGCGCACTTCTACTTGTTCAACTGCAGCACAAGCAACTGAAGCTCGCGGTCGGGACGGAAGTTCGAGCGGACGAGTTCGTATCGAGTGGGCGCGACGCGTTTCAAGCCAGGCATGCAGGTGAACACGGTGTCGTCCGGGCTATCGGAGTCTACGGTCAAGTGGAAGCTGCGAATCGGGCCGCTCCAGTTGTTGGCGGTGGTCAGGATGTACTCGACCTGCCGCTCGGCCAAGACCGGGCGGTCATTGTCATCGGCCGGGGCGCGCAATTGCTTCTGCCTCTTGATCTGGTCAAGAGCGTCCGCGCCTCCGCAGTACGGCTGGACGCTGGTGGCGCCGTCGTCCAGCCTGTAGATGACGCTGCCGCCCACCACGGGGCGATACGTATGCCGGACACTGACGGTTTGCCCGGCCGGGAAACGCTGGGTCCAGTAGAATTGAATCCGGCTCTGCCAGTAGGGCCAGCACTTGCCATCCCTCGTGAGCGAGCAGTCGACCCAGTTGTTCTTCTCCAGCCTCGAACGATCCTGAGCGGAGAGCTTCTTCACTGCCACTGTGACGTTCCCATCCAATACCGAGAGCGGCAGGCCGAGCGAGCGCAATTGGCTCGTGATCTCGGCGTTATCGAAGAACGCCCGGACCTCGGTTCGGGGCTCAATCTCCCTCCCCGCCACAAGGACCTCAAAATCCACGAAATTCAGCGCGTCGCGCGATGGGATACGGATGGGGATATTCGCGATCGCGCCACCATCCATCTCGGGCAGAGGGAAGGCAACGGTCGCGTCCAGGTCGCGGCCTGGTGTTTCGGAACAAGTACTTCACCGTGATGCGGCGGACGGATATCCGGAGATCCTCGGACAGCATCACAATGGCTGACGATTTCATCGGAATCAATCCGCCCGCGCCGAGCGTGGCTGCTGTGTCGTTGGCGCCCGCCGTCCAAACCATCGCCAGCACGCCGATGGCTGCCAATCGCGCGGTGTGCATTTCAGGCGTAGTGTATCACTCATCCGGGAAGGCCAATGCGGAGATCGGCCGGGAGGAGCCCTTTTGACGCGGAGACGCTGAGACGCGGAGGAGTTCGAGAGAAGAGAAGAGACAAAAACACAGAAAGACCCGCTTGTTCTTCTCTTTTCTTCGATCCCCTCTGCGTCTCCGCGTCTCCGCGTCAAAAAGAGGCCGACCGAGAACTCAAGTCCCTCTACCCCGCTATGCGGTGATAGACTTCCACGTCGCCGAGGACGTTGAGGCCGGCGGCCCGCAGGCGTTCTATGGCGGCGTCGGGACGGTCGAAGCGGAAAATCAGGGCGGCGCGGTCACCGCGGCCGAAGGTGAAGGCGTACATGTATTCGATATTCACGTCGCCGCCTTCGAACAGCTCCAGGAGCTCGCCCAGGCCGCCGGGGCGGTCGGACACCTCCACGGCCACTACCTCGGTGACGTTCACCACATACCCGGCCGCCTCCAGCAGCGGCCGGCTCCGTTCCCAGTCCGAGACGATCAGGCGCAGAATCCCGAAGCGCTGCGTATCGGCCAGGGTGAGGGTGCGGATGTTGATTCCGGCCTCCGCCAGCAGGCGGCAGGGCGCGGCCATCTGGCCGGGCTTATTTTCGAGAAAGAGAGACAGTTGGTGGATCTTCATGCGGCGCCTCGTTGATGGATCTCCGGTCGATCACTCGTTTGGCCTTGCCTTCGCTGCGCGCTATGCTGCGCGGAGCCGCCAGGGTGACTTCCACGCGCAGGCCCAGCGCCTGATCGAGCGCCCGGGCGAGGCGTTCGTGCAGGGATTCGAGCGCGCCGATCTTGTCGCTGAAAACCTCCGGCGTGACTTCCACCTGCACCTCGATGGCGTCCAGGCCCTTCTCGCGGGTGAGGACGATCTGGTAATGCGGGAGTGCGCCCTCCACGGCCAGCAGGGCGGTTTCGATCTGCGATGGGAACACGTTCACGCCGCGGATAATGAACATATCGTCGCTGCGGCGGCCGATGCGGGCCATGCGCCGCACGGTGCGGCCGCAAGGACACGCCTCCGGAAACAGGGTCGTGATATCGCGCGTGCGGTAGCGGATCATGGGCATGGCCTGTTTGCTGAGGGTGGTGAGCACCAGCTCGCCTTCGTCCCCGTCGGGAAGCACGCGGCCGGTTTCGGGGTCCACTATCTCCGGGTAAAAATGGTCTTCGAAAATGTGCAGGCCGCGGTGGTGCGGGCACTCCACGGCCACGCCCGGCCCAATGATCTCGGACAGGCCATAGATATCGAAGGCCTGGATGCCACCTTCGCTTTCCATGTAATCGCGCATGGAATTGGACCACGGCTCCGCGCCGAATATGCCCACCCGCAGCGGCAGCTCGCGGACGCTGACGCCCAGCTCGCCGGCCCGCTCGATCAGGTGGACGAAGTAGCTCGGCGTGCAGCAGATGGCCGTCACGCGGAAATCCTTCATCACCATGATCTGCCGGTCGGTATTGCCGCCCGAGACGGGAATCACGGTGGCCCCCAGCGACTCGGCCCCGTAATGCGCCCCCAGCCCGCCGGTGAACAGGCCATAGCCGTACGCGTTCTGGACCACGTCGCCCGAATGCACGCCGCAGGCGGCGAAGGAGCGCACCATGACGCTGGTCCAAACATCCAGATCCTGGCGCGTGTAGGCCACCACGATGGGCTTGCCGGTGGTGCCGCTGGAGGCGTGCAGGCGGACGATGTCCTCGATGGGGCTCGCGAACAGACCGAAAGGATAGGTATCGCGCAGGTCGGCCTTGGTGGTGAAAGGCAGGTTCTCGATGTCGTGCAGATGGCGCAGGTGGTCCGGATGGAAGCCGCTAGAGTCCAGACGCTGCCGGAACAGGGCCACATGGTCGTAGGCCCGGCTCACCACTTGGCGCAACTTGTCCAATTGCAGCTCGCGCATTTGCGCGGCGGGCAGAAAATCCGGCGTGCTGGCCGGGTGAAAGGTCATGAGTGAGTCGCTCCGGGCCGACGGCGAAGGGCGATTGTAGCTTGGAGCGGAGCGGAGAGCAAGGTGCGGCGCCGTGACGCCGTGACCGTCCCACCTGGCAGCGCGCGTTCCGGGCCGGGCGCTAGAATATGTCATCCCGGTCGCGGGTTCGCCGGCCATCGGGGAAAATCGCCTTCGGGAGACGGCTTGTGACATCGCAAGAGGGAACCGGAATTGCTCCGACAGCCGGCCAGCGCCCCACTCACGTTCGATACGTGGTGGTAACGTTCTGCATCGTGTTGGCCATCATCACTTATATCGATCGCGTGTCGTTGTCCGTCGCCACGGTGGACATCCGCAGGGACCTCGGCATCAGCAAATCCCAGATGGGGTGGATATTCTTTGTGTTCGCCTGGGCCTACGCCCTTTTCGAGATTCCGGGCGGCTATCTGGGCGACCGCATCGGGCCGCGCAAGGTGCTGCTGCGCGTGGTGCTGTGGTGGTCGTTCTTCACCGCCGCCGTGGGCGCGGCGTGGAGCTTCACTTCGCTCCTGGTCACGCAGTTCCTCTTCGGGGCCGGAGAAGCGGGCTGCTTTCCGAACGTGAACAAGGCCTTCACCGCCTGGCTGCCGGCGCACGAAAAGATACGCGCGCACGGCGTTCTGTGGCTGTTCGCGCGGTGGGGCGGCGCCGTCGGGCCTTTGCTGCTGGGCTGGGTCATCTCGCATGTCGGATGGCGTCATGCCTTCCCGATTTTTGGCATGTTGGGCGTGATCTGGGCGGTGTGCTTTTACTTCTGGTTCCACGACGATCCCATGAAGCAGCCCGGGCTGAACGAAGCGGAGCGCGAGTTGCTTCGCGGCAACTCCAAACTCGCCCCCGGCCGCGCGCCGATTCCGTGGAAGAAGGCGCTGGCCACCAGCCAGACGTGGCTCTTGTGCGCGCAGTACTTCTCCCACTCTTACGGCTTTTATTTCTACATCACCTGGCTGCCTACCTACCTGCGGGACGGGCGGCACCTCACGTTGATGACCAGCGCGGCGCTGACCGGGTTGCCCCTCTTCTGCGGCGGGATAGGCTGCACGGTGGGCGGACTGCTCACTAAACCAATGACGCAGCTCACCGGCAGTCTGGCTCGCACGCGGCGCATTATGGCCTTTACGGGGTTCGCCGGCGCCTGCTGTCTGCTCCTGGTCTCCACGACAATCGCCAGCCCCGTGCTCACCATGCTGGTCATCGGCGCGGCCGGCTTTTTCAGCGACCTGGTGATGCCCAACGCCTGGCCCACTACCATGGATGTTGGAGGGAGGTTCGCCGGCACGCTCTCCGGAGCCATGAACATGTCCGGGAACATCGGCGGCTCGTTGGCCCCCATTGCCATTCCCTTTATACTGAAGCACTCGAACGACAACTGGGCGCTCACGTTTTATCTCTCCGCGGCCGTGTACCTGCTTGGCGGCGTGTGCTGGCTGTTCCTCGACCCGGTGACTCCGATTGAGAAGGATCTGGCGGCAGCGGCGTAGCTGATAGAATAGGGGGCATAGAAATCGACCGTCCCGTTGCGGCCGCTCTGCGATGCGGAGCGGCGGAGCGCTCACCATGCTGGCTGCGTCCACTATCGCCGAAGAGATTCTGGAGCTGAAGAAGCGCCGCAACGCCGTCCTGCTGGCGCATCACTACCAGGAGCCCGAGATTCAGGAACTGGCCGACGTCATCGGGGACAGCCTGGAGCTGGCGCGCAAGGCCCGTGAGTTCGAAGGCGAGGTGATAGCCTTCTGCGGCGTATGGTTCATGGCCGAAACCGCCAAGGCCCTCAATCCGAACCGCGTGGTGGTGGTTCCCGACCGCGGCGCGGGCTGCAGCCTGGTGGATAGCTGCCCGGCCGAGGCGGTGCGCCAATTCCGGCGCGATAACCCCGATCACGCCATTGTGGCCTACATTAATACTTCGCTCGCGGTGAAGGCCGAAAGCGACATTCTGTGCACCTCGCGGAACGCGGTGAAAGTAGTGAACTCGCTTCCGCCCGAACAGCCGGTGCTGTTCCTGCCGGACCGCAACCTGGGCGACTGGGTCCGCAGGCAGACCGGCCGCGGCAACATGCGGATGTGGCAGGGGACCTGCATCGTGCACGATACCTTCCCGGCGCGGCGGTTGGTGGAGGCCAGGACCGAACATCCGCGCGCCCAGGTGGCGGCCCACCCCGAGTGCCCCGAATCGGTGCTCGACATGGCGGATTTCGTGGGCTCCACTTCGGCGATCATCGAGTGGTGCGCGTCGAGCCCGGCCGCCGAGTTCATCGTCATGACCGAAAGCGGCGTGCGCTTTTCGCTCGAGAAGCAGTCGCCGGGCAAGCGCTTCTGGTTCGTGGCCAACGAGAACTGCAATTGCAGCGAGTGCCCTTATATGAAGATGAACACCCTGGAGAAGCTCCGCGACTGCCTGGAACGCCTGGAGCCTCGCGTGGAACCCCCGGAAGATCTCATGCGGCGCGCCCTGGTTCCCCTGGAGCGCATGCTCGCGGTGAAATAGATGGCCGCGGCGCCGCTCACCGATTCCTTCGGACGCGTTCACGATAATTTGCGGGTTAGCGTCACGGACCGGTGCAACATCCGCTGTTTTTACTGCATGCCGGAAACCGGCGCGCCGTTCGTCCCGCGCGCGGAGATTCTGGATTTCGAGGAGATCGAGCGCTTCGCGCGGATCGCCGCCGGCCTGGGCATAACCAAGGTGCGCGTCACCGGGGGCGAGCCGCTGGTACGGCGCGAGCTGCCGTTGCTGATCCGCCGGCTGGCGTCCATTCCGGGCATTTGCGACCTGGCGCTCACCACCAACGGCGTGCTGCTCGGCGAGCTGGCCGGACCGTTGTACGAAGCCGGCCTGCGGCGTCTCAACGTGCACCTCGACACGCTGGACCGCGAGCGGTTCCTGCAAATCGCCCGGCGCGACGATCTCGATAGGGTCCTCGAAGGGCTGCAAGCGGCCAAGCGCGCCGGCTTTTCGAATATCAAGCTGAATGCCGTAGCGGTGAAAGGCCTGGTGGAGCCGGATATCGTTCCGCTGGCGCGCTACGCCAGAGACAACGGCTTTGAGGCGCGCTTCATCGAGTTCATGCCTCTCGACGCCCAGAACCTGTGGGACCGCTCGCGGGTGCTGCTGGCGGACGATATTATCGCTATGCTCTCGCGGGAGATCTCGCCGCTCGCTCCCGTGCCCGATCCGGATCCGCGCGCCCCCGCCTCCCAGTTCGAGTACGCCGATGGCGGCGGTCGGGTGGGCTTCATCGCCTCGGTGAGCAAGCCGTTTTGCCTCAACTGCAACCGCCTCCGCCTGACAGCCGACGGCAAGCTGCGCTATTGCCTTTTCGCCATCGAGGAAGACGACGTGAAGGGGCTCATGCGCGCGGGCGCGTCCGACGAGGAGATCGCCGCCATGATCCGCCGCAACGTGGCGGGCAAGTGGGAGGGCCACGAAATCAACTCCGCGCATTTCGTGCCGCCGCCGCGGCCCATGTACTCGATAGGCGGGTGACGCGGAGGAGCTTTCAGCGATCAGCCTTCAGCTAAAAGCAAACGGCTCGTTCACTACATGAGTCGAGGGCCACTGGTCCAAAGCTGATAGCCGATAAGCTGAGAGCTCTCAGTGCGACATGGCGTAGACGATATAGTTGACGCCGATGCGGATGCCCAGCTCGGAGAACCTTTCGGGGTACTCGGGGTTGTCGGCGTGCTCCCAGGAGTCGCCCAGGTCCATATCGTGGCAGATGGCCACGATGATGCGGCCCCGGTCGTCGTAGATGGCGCGCCAGCGGGGGTTATCGCCGCCCGATCCCCAGTGCGGGTTGGTGGGGCACTTCTCGCACGTGCTGCGGGTGGTTATGTACTGCGCGCCCGGCACCTGGTAGCGGCCGTCGAGGTCGAACACCGAATGGAAAATGGCGTCGGCGTCCTCAATGTCCACAATCGGGCGTTCGGGAAAGACCTTCTCCATGGAGGCGATGAAGACGTTCCATTCGTCGGTACCGTGAAAATCGTCGCACATGAAGAAGCCGCCGCGCAGAAGAAACTCGCGGAACTTCTTGATTTGCGAATCGGTCAATGCCCAGTGCCCCACCTCCACCGCGTAGAGCCAGGGGTAGTTGAACACGTCGTCGTCGGCGTCCAGGTTGATGGGCTGCTCGACGGACTTGGCGTCGATGCGGGTCAGGCGGCGGACGGCCGCGGCCAGGTGCCGGTCGGAGCGGGGATAGTCGATGGTCCAGTTGGTTCGACCCTCGCGCCAATCGAGACCCGGCTTGAACTGCCAGTCGATCTGCACGCGGGAGGAGGGGTACATGAGGCGCGCGAACGTCCACTCGCCCGGTTGGCGCCAATCGTTGGGAATCGGATAATCATTATATTCCCAAGCCGGATAGTACCGGAAGGGATCCTGAAAGGCGCCGAGAGACCAGCCCAGCAGCCCCAGCCCCGCCACTAACCGAAGCGTCCCGCCCCGCCGCATCATCTTCAAGTATAGGGGATGCTCGCCGATGGCCTGGCGTTGCCGGAAGGCCGAGCTCGCGACTGGAGTCAGTTTGCCCGGGCTTCGCTCGGGTTGACAGGCGGAAGCGCCTGTCCCACCTTGGTGTCGTAGGAATTGCGGACTTTGGCTGGAGTCAGTTTGCCCGGGCTTCGCTCGGGTTGACAGGCGAAAGCGCCTGTCCCACCGGAATGCATAAACTCCAGCCATCGGATGATTCGGGTTAGAATACCTTTGCCCCACCTTGCCGCTTCGAGGGTCTATGCGCCGAATCTTCGCCGGCTGCGCCATGGCAGCCGTATTCCTGTTCGCCGTGCTGTCCGCCACCGGGTCGGACCAGGCCGCCGCGCCGGCAAAAGGCAAGGCTGCCAAGGCTGACAAGACCGCCGCGCCTCCCGCTTATGGAAACGCGGATGCCATCAGCCAGGAAGAACTGAAAGCTTACGAGTATTTTCTAGCCTCGGACCAGCTCGAGGGCCGCAATATCCCGTCCCGCGGTTATGACACCGCCGCGCTCTACATTGCCAGCCACCTGGCCGAATGGGGACTCAAGCCGGGCGGCAGCGCCACCGGAGTCAATGGCCCGCTCCAGCCCTATTTCATGCCTATGGAAATGGTGGCCCGGCAAGTTGTTCCGGCCCAGAGCAAGGCCTCGCTCACCGCGCCGCCCGCGGGCGGCCGCGGAGGCGGGTTCGGCGGAGGCGAGCCGCCGTCCGCCGAGCCGCGCACCACGAATTTCGAATACGGCAAGGATTGGACCGTGGGCGGCGGCCGCGGCGTGGCGGCGCCCGTTCCGGTAGACGTATCTGGAAATCTCGTCTTCGCCGGCAACGGCTACGTGATCGACAAAACCCATGTCAACCCTTATGAAGGGCTGGACTTAAGCGGCAAGATCATCGTGGTGGCCGGTTTGCCGTCCGAGTTGGCCGGTTCGCGGGCGGGCGGCGGCCGCGGCAGGGGCGGCGCCACCGCGCCGAATCCACTCGGCGAAGCCTGCAAGGACTACTGGACCCCCGAACAATACGCCGCCAGAAACGGCGCGCTGGCCGTAATAAATGTTGCCAACTTCCAGCAGTTGGCAGCCATGGGCAATCCCGCTGGCGGCCGCGGCCCTTCGCTCAACGGCCCCAACTTCCAGGTCGCCAAATTCCAGACGCCCCAGGCCTGTCCCAGCGCGCCGTCGATTACCGCCGGGCTCGATATGATCAACGCCGTCTTTCAGGGCGAGAAGCTGACCGGCGCCCAGGTGTTCTACGCCGCCGGCGCGAACGCGAAGCAGGATTCCTTCGAGCTAGACGCGCGCAAGAAGCTGCGCCTCCACCTCGAAGTCCACACGGAGCAGGGGCACGCCGAGAATGTGGTCGGAATCCTGGAAGGCGGCGACCCGGCGCTGAAGGACGAGTACGTGGTGATGAGCGCGCATCTCGATCATCTCGGACTGAGCGCCCCTTTGCCCGACGGCCACAACGTGTACAACGGCGCCGACGACGACGCCTCCGGTTGCGCCGGCATGTTGGCCATCGCCCGCGCCTACGCCGAGGGCGCGGGTAAGGGGATGCGCTCCAAACGGTCGATCCTCTTCCTGTGGATGGGCGGCGAGGAAAAAGGCCTCTGGGGGTCGCAATACTTCCTCCAGTTCCCTCCCATCGAAGTCGGAAAGATCGTCGCCAACCTGAATATGGATATGATCGGCCGCACGAAGAGCCCGAATTCCGTGGATAACGACGCTACCCATGTCCTGGTGAATCCAGGCGAAGTGCTGGTAGTGGGCCCCAACATCAGCAGCGACGACCTGGAGCAGACCATCGAAGCGGTGAACGGCGCCTATCAGAAGCTCACGCTCAACCACTTTTACGACGTGACCGCTCCCGACGCCACCCACGACAACCGCGGACCGCGACCCAACGGGCAGCGCATCTTCTACCGCAGCGACCACTACAATTTCGCCAAAATGGGAATCCCGATCGCCTTCTTCACCACCGGCCTGCACCCGGATTATCATCGCCCCACCGACACGCCGGACAAGATCGACTACCAGGAGATGCAGCGGATCTCCAAGACCGTAGGCGCCATAGGCTGGGAGCTAGGCAACCGTCCCGCGCGGCCCAAGCTGAACGAGACTTTGCCGGACCAGTTGGTCAAAGACATGAAGACGGCCCAGACGCAAGGCTGGGGCAAGCTAACCCCG
Source organism: Bryobacteraceae bacterium (assembly GCA_049520795.1). GTDB lineage: Bacteria > Acidobacteriota > Terriglobia > Bryobacterales > Bryobacteraceae > BOG-224. Next base: position 10,127 of record JBEKPK010000048.1, on the reverse strand, counting down.
GTGCTGCCGCCGCAGCCTGGGGAACCGTACTAAGGTTTGCCCGGCAGCCTCCCGGGAGAACGTCTCTCCGGCCGTCAGGGACGGAAAGGCCCAAACTCCGACGCGGGCCAGCAAAAGGTCTGTGGCGAAGCTGGATTTAGGCTGCGCCGGCGCGGACGCCGCCCTCGAGCCGGACCGGCGCTAGTTAAATGGACACCATCATCCCGCTTTATGTTTCGAAGCGGAAAATGCTCTCGGCCGATCAGAGTCAGAGGCGGTTAGGCCAACATGGACCGGTCGGGATGCCGCGGGTCATAGTGCACCGTCACCGGGCTGCCGCACAACCCGGCGGCCTCGCCCTCGGCGTCGAGTTGGCTGGCGAAGCGCCGAACTTTGAAGCCCGAATATGGCTCGTTCCGGAGATAATATTTATAGCTGACAATAAGCAGATGGCGCTGCAGCACGGAGCGCCCGTCCTCACGGACCTGGTGAACTTGATGGTCCCCGCGACGCGTCTGTCGCCACTGGTCACCTGACCAGTATGGCTGTGCTATCCTGAGCCAATGAACAGCCGTGTGGTCAGCGCCACCGAATTCAAGGCAAAGTGCCTCGCGTTGCTTGATGAGATCGACCACCAGGGAGGCACGATCACGGTCACCAAGCGCGGCCGCCCGATGGCCATGGTTGGGCCCGTCAGAAAGCGGAGGCTGTGGAAGTCTTCCGAGGGTATATGGGCCGGCAAGGTGCACATTTCGGAGGAAGAGCTAACCGCCGCCAAATCGGAGTTGTGGGAAGCCTTCCGCCAAAAAATGGGGACAATGCTCTGACCCCCAGCCTTTTGCTTGACACTGACGTGCTTGTCCGCTGGTTGGTGGATTCCAAGAAGCTCTCGCGGGAACAGCTACGCGTGATCCGCGGCGCGGTCCGGCGATGCGAACCGCTGGCGTTGAGCGCCATCACGCTGCGCGACATCGCCGTGCTGTTCGGCGAAGGCAGCGGCCGGTCAAAGGTTTCGGCCCAGGAACTCCTCGCCGCCCTCGGGCCGGGGTCCGAATTCCACGTTGTCCCCATCGACGTCGAGATTGCCACTGAGATCGCCGCCATGGGTGACAGTCTACGGGACCCGGCTGACCGAGCTATCGTCGCGACGGCCCGCATCCACCGTCTTCGGTTGGTGACATCCGATCGACGGATTGTCGAGTCGAAGCTTGTACCGGTAGTCGAGTAGCCGGCGCGATATTCACGCCGGCGCTAGCTGCCGGTAGCGGCTGCCGTAATACACCAGTGGCTCGCCCTTGTGGACCCGCCCGCGCAACATTTCCCCGATCAGGATATCGTGATCTCCGACCGGTATGCGGCGGTAGAGCGCGCACTCGATTTCGGCCAGGACGCCCGCCAGCAGCGGCGCGCCGAACTCTCCCCGGCGCCATTCCAGGCCGTCGAAACGGCCTTGGCCTTGGCGCGCGAAGCGCGTGGAGATTTCCCTTTGATCTTCCCCTAAGATATTGATTGCAAAGTGCGAAGCCGCCCGGAAGATGTCGATGGAAGTGACCTCGTGGCCAAGGCAAATGAGGATCAGGGGCGGATCGAGCGAAACGGAGGTGAAGGAGTTTACGGTGAGGCCGTGAGGGATCCCTTGCCGGTCCATCACGCTGGCGATGGCGACGCCGGTAGGGAAATGGGCGCAGGTCCGCCGGAACTGCTCGCTCGAAAGCCCTGGCGCGGGTCCCGCATCCGCCTCGCTTGACATGAGTATAAATTCAATCCTATCATGTGGTTGACTGGTGCGGGAACCAAGCTCGCTCGGCGCCGGGACAAGGAGGCTGTTTTGATCAAGCTGGATATCATCAACGAGGTCGTGAACAGGACCGGCATTACCAAGACCAAAGCCGAAATGGCGGTGGAAACCGTTTTTGAATCCATGAAGAAGGCGCTTGAGCAAGGTGACCGTATCGAACTGCGCGGCTTCGGCGTATTCAACGTGAAGCCCCGCAAGACGGGGATCGGGCGGAATCCGCGGACCGGCGCGGAAGTATCCATCCCGCCTGGAAAAGCCGTGCGTTTCAAGCCCGGCAAGGAGTTGCAGACGCTGCAGTAACCGCTGCACGCGGCCGCCATTGTGTCCTCTCAGGATTTTTCTCCCGCGCCGTATCCCTACCTGGGCGGGGACGGCGGCGCCCGGCCATCCTTCATCACGGCAGTCCGTAGCCGCGAGCGCTACTGGCTGCACGGGCTCCTGTTCGCGCTCACGCTGCTAAGCACCACGGTGACGGGCGCATGGATGATGGCCGACTTCGAGCGCAACACGCCGTTCAACGCCGAGCGTTTCAATTTCCTTTTCTCGTTCCCCGGTTTCTTCGCTTCCTATGCCCAGTTCTTGTGGCATCCGTCCAGCCTATTGAGCGGCCTGCCGTTTTCGCTCACTCTGATGACTATTCTGCTGGCCCACGAGATGGGGCATTATCTGGCTGCCATGCACCACCGCGTGGATGCCAGCCCGCCTTATTTCCTGCCCTCGCCGCTGATGGGCACCTTCGGAGCGTTTATCCGCGTGCGTTCCCCGATTTACTCCAAGCGCGCGCTGTTCGACATCGGTGTGGCTGGTCCGCTGGCGGGATTCGTGTTCCTGATGCCGGCGCTGGCCGTGGGGCTGGCGTTCTCCAAGGTGATTCCCAACATCGCCCACCAGGGAGAGATCCAGTTCGGGGCGCCGGCCTTGCAATGGATTCTGGAGCGCCTCATTTTTCCGGGTGTGCGCTCCGCCGATATTTATCTCCACCCCGTGGCGCGGGCCGCCTGGGTGGGGATGCTGGCCACGGCGCTGAACCTGCTGCCCATCGGCCAACTGGACGGCGGGCACATTCTGTACGCGTTCTTCCCGCGGTGGCATCGCACAGTTTCCCGGTGGCTTTGTATCCTGCTTCTGCCGCTCGGGTTTTTTTGGCTCGGATGGCTGTTCTGGGGACTGCTCCTGCTGTGGCTGGGGAGAAGGCATCCCTTGATCTGCGACGATACCCGGCTGACCCCCGGCCGCCGGAAACTGGGCTGGATCGCCTTGGCCGTTTTCATCTTGTGCTTCATTTACGCGCCGGTGGCCAACGGCGGCCTGTGAGCCATGAAGATCACGGCCACCATCATCACCCTCGACGAGGAGCGCAACATCGCCCGCGCCATCGAGAGCTTGCGATGCGCGGACGAAATCCTGATCGTCGATAGCGGCTCGGTGGACCGCACAGTGGAACTGGCCCGCAACCTGGGAGTGCGCGTCATAGAGGCCAACTGGCGCGGGTTCTGCGCGCAGAAGAACTGGGCCGCCGAACAGGCCACCCACGATTGGGTGCTCTCGCTCGACGCCGACGAGGCTCTCAGCGAGGCCCTCGAGGCCGAGATCTGGAGCCTCAAGAAGACCGGCCCGCGCTACGACGCCTACACCATGCCGCGCCTAGCGCGGTACCTGGGCCGCTGGATCATGCACTCCGGCTGGTATCCGGACCGCAAGGTGCGGCTCTATCATCGCGAAAAGGCCAGCTTCGCGGGCAGCCTGGTGCACGAAAGCGTGGAGGTGCGCGGCAAAGTGGGGCGTCTCGAAAACAACATCCTGCATTTCACCTGCGAATCCCTTTCCGAGCACGTAAAGACCATGGACCGCTACACCACGCTGGCGGCTCAGGAGCTGGCGGCGCGCAAAGTGAAGATCCCGCTCTCCAAGCTGGTCGCCGATCCGGCGTGGGCTTTCGTCAAGACTTACTGCATCCAGCGCGGGTTCCTGGACGGGCCGGAAGGGCTGATCATCGCCCACATGGCGGCGTTCTATACGTTCCTGAAATACTCCAAGGCGAGAAACATGAGCTGATGCGCATCCTGCACCTCGATATGGGCAAAGAGATGCGCGGCGGCCAGTGGCAGGCGCTGCGGCTCATCGAAGGGTTGATGGCCCATGGCATCGAATGCGCCCTGCTGGCGCGGGGCGGCTCGCCGCTGGGCGAGGCGGCCCGGCAAGCCGGTTGCCAGGTGGCCCCGGCCGGGTTCGCCAGGGCCGCCACTCTCGCGCGCGGCTGCGATCTGGTTCACGCCCACGACGCCCGCGCCCACACCCTCGCGGCGCTGGCCGGCGGCGCCCCCCTGGTGGTCTCGCGCCGGGTGGCCTTCGGCGCGGCCGGCGGGTTCGCGTCGCGGTGGAAATACGGCCGGCCAGCCCGTTTCATGGCCGTCTCCCAGTTCGTGAAATCCACCCTCGTCGCGCGCGGCGTTCCCGCTGGGAAGATCGCGGTGGTTTACGACGGCGTGCCTCTCCTCGATGCCACCGAACCGGCCGGCGGCCGCCCGCGCGTACTCGCGCCCGATACGCGCGACGATCCCGAAAAGGGCCTCGCGCTGGCCCGGCAAGCCGCGCAAATGGCGGGCGCCGAACTGGAGCTTTCCGCCAGCCTTCAGCGCGATCTCCCCGGAGCCGCCGTCTTCGTTTACATCACTTATAGCGAGGGGCTCGGCTCCGGCGCGCTGCTGGCCATGTCGGCGGAAGTTCCGGTAGTGGCCAGCCAGGTCGGCGGACTGCCCGAGATCGTCCGCCATCGCCACAACGGCCTGCTGGTGGAGAACCGCGCGGAGGCCATTGCCGCCGCCATTCGCGAACTGCTCGACGATCCGCCTTTGGCCCGGCGTTTGGCGCTCGCCGGGCGTCATACTGTAATGGAGCGATTCACTGTGGAACATATGGTCCAAGGCGCCATGGAAGTTTACCGGCAGGTGCTCTCGTGTTGATTGCCGTTCTGGCGTTTCTCCTCGGGCTGCTCATCGGCAGCTTCCTCAATGTGTGCATTTATCGCTGGCCGCGGGACCTGTCGGTGGTGCGGCCGCGCTCGCACTGCCCGGAGTGCGGAAAAACGATCGCCTGGTACGACAACATCCCGCTCCTGAGCTTCGCGCTGCTGAGGGGCCGCTGCCGCCACTGCCGCGCCCGCATTCTCCTCCGCTATCCGGTGGTGGAGGCCATGGCGGGACTGCTCTTCCTCTATTTCGTCGGGACCCTCGGCCTTACCCTGGCCGCCGCCAAGATGTGCGTCTTCTCCGCCGCGCTGGTGGCGCTCATCTTTTCGGATCTGGAACAGCGGATTCTGCCGGACGAGCTGACCTTGGGCGGGACCCTGGCCGGCCTGGCCTTTGCGCTGGCCGTCCCCACGCCCCCCGATGGCCTGCGTTGGCTTCTGGGCCTCCACGGCGCGGCGGATTCGCTGGCGGGATCGGCGCTCGGGGCGGTCTTCCCGTCCGCCTGCCTGTGGGGCGCCGGATGGCTCTACAAGAAAGTGCGCCATCGCGAGGGGCTGGGTTTCGGCGACGTGAAGCTGGTCGCCATGGCGGGCAGTTTCCTGGGGTTGTACGGCGCTCTGCTCAGCCTGCTCTGGGGCTCCCTCGCGGGCGCCGTTCTCGGCTACGCCTACATCCGCGCCACGCATAAGGACGCCGCCACGTATGAGCTTCCCTTCGGCGCCTTCCTGGGCGCCGCGGCGCTGCTGGTGGGCATTGCGGCTCCCTCGCTCCTGCCGTAAGGAGTTGTTCCTGAAACGTGCACGGGCAACCGCTCCCTTACGGTCGCGGCTCGTCACATGCGGTCGCCGACTCGTTGACATGCGGTCGCGGCTCGTTACATGCGGTCGCCGGCGATATGTCAGCCGCTGGCGTTCTTCTTCCTGCCGTGGCCGCTTTCCAGAACTTCGCGCACTTTTCCGATGAGCGCCGCGGGGGCGAACGGTTTCTGAATGAAGGCCGCATCAGGCCATGGATCGCCGCCCGGGATGGCGCTGTCCACATACCCGGACATAAAGAGCACCTTCATTTCGGGCCTGGATTTCAGGATCTGGCGCGCCAGATCGTGCCCGCCGGCCTGGGGCATCAGCAGGTCGCTGATAAGGAGCTGGATGGGCGCCTGGCGGCTCTCGGAGATGCGCTGCGCCTCCAGGGGGCCGGCCGCGTCGAGAACCAGATAGCCTTCGCGCCGCAGAGTCTCCCGCACCAGCGTCCGCACCATCGCATCGTCTTCCACCAGCAGGATGGTCTCGCTGCCCTGCTGCGCATGCTCGCCGGACCGCCCCGATTCCACCGCGACCGCCTGATCGACGCGCGGCAGGTAGACCTTCACGGATGTCCCCCGGTCCGGTTCGCTGTGCACCTGCAAGCTGCCGCCGCTCTGTTTCACAATGGCCAGGACCGTGGAAAGCCCCAGTCCGGTGCCCTTGCCGGCCCCCTTGGTAGTGAAAAACGGCTCGAACAGGCGCGCCTTGGTCCGCTCGTCCATTCCCACGCCCGTATCGCTCACCGCCAGCAGGATACCGGCTCCCGGCTTCCAAATGAGATGGCTTCCGGCGCAACCCTCGTCCAACTCCGTGTTGGCGGTTTCAATGGTGAGGGCGCCGCCGCGCGGCATGGCGTCCCGCGCGTTTACCACCAGGTTCATCAGGACCTGCTCGATCTGGCCGGGGTCCGCGCTCACGCGGCCAAGATCGGAGCCCAGAACCAGCCGCAAGTCGATGTCCTCGCCGATCAGCCGGCGAAGCATGGCGCTCAGGCTGGTCACGAGCTGGTTCAGATCGAGCACCTTGGGCTGTAGCGCCTGCCGCCGGCTGAAGGCCAGCAACTGCCCGGTGAGGGCCGCGGAGCGCTCGCCGGCCTTCACAATCTGCTCCACCGAGTCGCGATTCGGGTCGGAGGGCCCGAGACTGTTCAGAACGAGCTGGCCGTAGCCCGTAATGATGGTGAGGAGGTTGTTGAAATCGTGAGCGACGCCGCCCGCAAGCATGCCCACCGCCTCCATCTTGCGGGCCTGGCGGAGCTGATCCTCAATATTCTTCCTGCCGGTGAGGTCCATCAGAACCACCAGCGCCGCCGGCCGGCCGCCGTACTGGATTTCGTGCACGGCCATTTCCACTTCCACCCCGCGGCGGTCCTTGGTCTCGTGCGCCCCGGCGATGGATGGCGGCCGCGCCGGATCCCGCGGATCCAGGCTCAGAGTCCGCGCCGGTTCCTCACCCAGAATGCGCGCGAGCGGCATGCCGCGGAATTCCTCGACGGAGTATCCGTAGAGCGCCGCACACGCCGCGTTCCCCGCCAGTATCACCCGGCTCGCGGGATCGAAGATCCACATAGGCTGGGGATGTTCGGAGAACAGCAGCCGGAAGCGTTGTTCCTTGGCGTTCAGAAGTTGCTTGGCAGGCATTTCCCTGGGCCGCCGGTGGGGCCCCTTCAATAGCGTAGCCGGTGGGGCTGCGGCACTCAAGGAGCGATCGCGCAGCGCCTGTTCGATTCGGTACCTTGGCGAGCGCCGAATACATGGTTGCCGCACGAACCGGCGCGCCCGGGCGACGGACAGTGAGCAAAACAGGACACTGGAGGCGCTACCGGACCCTTGACGCAGAGGCGCGAAGACGCGGAGAAATTCGGAAAAAAGCACCCTATCCGACTCGGAGGCTCGCGTCTCGGCGTCAAACTGGCAGCGTGAAATTTCCGGCCCTACCTCCGCTCGAAGCGCCCCATGTAGCCGGCCTCCGCCAGCGTGTGGCCCTTCAGCGCGCGCGCCAGTTCGCCCGCCTTCACCCCCGCCGGAAGCCCCAGCGTGTGCACATCGAGCGCGTACAGCTTGAAGAAGTACCGATGCGGCCCGTGGCCCTTGGGCGGGCATGGGCCGCCGTAGCCCGGCTTGCCGAAATCGTTCGCACCGGCCAGGCCCACCCCGCGGCTGCCCTGCGCCAGGTTGTGCGTCCGGGACGGAATATCATACAGCAGCCAGTGCGTCCACACGCCGCCTGGCGCGTCCGGGTCGTCCACCACCAGCGCATAGCTGCGCGTCTCGGAAGGTTCGCCCATCCACTCCAGGGCAGGGGAAATGTCCGCCCCCTGGCACGAATGCAACTCGGGAATCGAGGCGCCCTCGGCGAAGGCGCTCGAAAACAACCTGAATGCCATAGGATCGCTCCAGCCGTTCGATGGTAGCGCAAAGCGCGACCCCCGGTTGCGGCGGCCTCCGTTCGGGAGTAAGCTCCTGGATAGAGGGACCTTGCCATGAGGACAATTCTGCAAATCACTTTGTGCTGTTTTCTGGCCGGAGGCGCGATGGCGCAGAGAGGGCACGGCGGCGGTGGCGGCGGTGGCGGCGGCATGCGCGGCGGCGGCGGTATGAGCGCCGGCCATTCGAGCGGAGTTTCGGGCGGCATCGGCCGCGTGGGCGTTGGCTCCAGTAGCGTCGGGCGCATCGGTGGCGGCGTCTCCAGCGTGGGGATCGGCGGATATGGCGGAGTGAGCGCCTACCGCGGCATCGGCGCATACGGCGGCTACCGCGGCTTCTACCCAGGCTATTATGGCTACCGCGGGCTCTATGGGTATGGCGGCCTGTACTGGCCTTATACCTTCGGTCTTGGGTATTATTCCGATCCCTACTACTATTCCGATTATGGCTATTACCCGTACGACTATGGATATGGATACCAATATGGGTACCCATCCGCCTATCAGCCCAACGTGACGGCGGTCTACCCTGAGCAGCAAAGCGCGCCCGCCATGGCGTATGCCGCCAGTCCCGTCATGCGGCGCTACGACGAATATGGTCAGGAGATTGCGCCGGGTTCCGGAGGGTCCGTCGACTCGTCTCCGCTCTATCTGATTGCTTTCAAGGACCACACCATTCTGCCGGCGATCTCTTACTCGGTGACGGGCGATACGTTCAACTACGTGACGCTCGATCGCGAGGATAAGCATGTCCCGCTCGCCAGCGTGGATCGCGACCTCAGCCGCCAACTGAACCGCGAACGCCGCGTGGCTTTCAACCTTCCCAACCAGTAGGCGGGGCCCGCCGATGCCGGTACAGCCGCGGGGCCAGCCCGCGGCTGTAGTACGATACGGACTGGAGTGTGTTCTGAAGCAATCCGACATTAACCAAACCACCGACGTTCCGGCATCCGCCTCTTTCTGGCTCGTGGCCGTGCGCGCCGCGGAATCCAAGCAAGCCACCGACATCAGAGTTCTGGACCTCACCGGCATCACTTCCTTCGCCGACTATTTCGTGATCTGCACCGGAGCGAACCAGCGGCAGATTCAGGCTATTGGAGACGAAGTGAATCTGCGCATGAAGAAACAGGCCGGCGAATTGCCCCTCAGCGTGGAAGGCTATGCGCAGGCCGAGTGGGTGTTGGCCGATTACGGGGATCTGCTGGTGCACATTTTCTCTCCCAAGGCGCGCCAGTACTACGAACTGGAACGCCTGTGGCGGAGCGCCAGGACGGTGGAGATCCCTCCCGAGCCCGGCCCCTCGGAAGCCGAGTGAAGATTCGCCCGGTCATGAAGATTTTCGTGTATTTCGCGGCCTTTGGCAGGCTGAAGCCTGCCCCACTCGCATGAAAATCTTCGTGTATTTCATCGGCAAGCCGCGCGACCCGCACGCCAACGCGCTGGCGGAGGATTTCCTGGGGCGCGCCGCCCGCTGGACCCCGGTCGAGATGCGGGAAATCCGTCCCGAGCGAACCGATTTGTGGATCAAACACCCCACCGCGCGGCGCATATTTCTCGATCCGGCGGGCAAGCCGATGGACTCCGCCGCCTTCGCCAACCTGGTCGCCCGGGCCGAAATGGAAGCTCGCGACCTGGTTTTCGTGATTGGCGGCCACGACGGCCTGCCATCCGGCTGGGCAGCCCGCGCCGACCGGTTGGTCTCGCTTTCCGCCATGACTTTTCCGCACGAGCTGGCGCGCGTCATGCTGGCCGAGCAGATTTACCGGGCCTTTGCCACCTTGCGGGGCCATCCCTACCCGCGATAAGGTGGAACCTGCACCATGTCCTGGTTTAAGAACGACAAGCCGCCCGAAGAGAAACTGCCCAAGATCGAAGATGCGGATCGCCGCGTCCGCACCGAAGGCCTCTGGCAGAAGTGCGGGGGTTGCCGCCAGATCATCTGGAAGAAGGATCTGGAAACCAACTGGAACGTATGCCCCAAGTGCGGCGCGCACGCGCGCATCGACGCCGCCGCGCGCCTGAGGCTGTTGCTGGACGGGGGCCGGTACGTGGGATTCGACGCCGGGCTGAGTTCTTCGGATCCGCTGGAGTTCGTGGACAGCAAGCCTTACCACGCCCGGTTGGCGGCCATGCAACAGACCACCAGCCTCAGG
>JBEKPK010000047.1:0-21358 GCA_049520795.1 Bryobacteraceae bacterium | reverse complement strand
CGCCACGGGAATCCACCTCCACCATGAGGTCGCCCCCGGCATCCCGCGCGGCGTGATAATGGGCGGCCCATTCGACGGCTCGCCAGTGGTCACCAAGTCGGGAGGCTTCGGCGCGCCCGACGCTTTGATTCGAATCGCGGACTACTTCACATGCCAACCCCGATAAGCAGTCTCCCCACCATCGTCCTGAGCATGGGCGACCCCTCGGGCATTGGCCCGGAAATCGTGCTCCAGGCGCTGGCCGACCCGCAAATCGCTCCATTGGCGAAGTGGATTGTGGCGGGCGACGAGCGCATTCTATCGATGGCCTCCGGCATCACCGGCATCCCGCTCGCGAACGCGGAGCTGCGATCAGTGGACGCGCTGGGCGATCTGGGCGGTTTCGCCTTCGGCAGGCTCTCCGCCGCCAGCGGCCAGGCGGCCATCGAATACGTGCGCGTGGCTACCGCCATGTGCCTCCGCGGCGAAGCCGACGCCATGGTGACGGCGCCCATCAACAAGGAGGCGGTGACGCTTTCCGGGCGCCCCTTTTCCGGCCACACTGAATACATCGCGGAGATGTGCGGCGCTTCCGAATCCCGCATGTTACTGGCGTCGGAGCGGCTGGCGACGGTCCACGTCACCACCCACGTCCCCTTGCGCCAGGCCTGCGATCTGGAGACGGGCCGCATTCTCCGTACCATCGAGCTTGGATTCGAGGCTATGCGCCTGCTGGGATTTGAGCGGCCGCGTATAGCCGTGTGCGGGCTCAATCCGCACGCGGGCGAGCACGGCCTGTTCGGGAACGAAGACACGCGCGCCATAGCGCCCGCCATCGAGGCCGCCCGCGCGGAGGGAATCGACGCCAGCGGCCCGCATGCCGCCGATAGCGTGTTCCTGCAGGCCTGGCGCGGGGCCTACGACCTGGTGGTGGCTATGTACCACGACCAGGGCCACATTCCCATGAAGCTGCTGGATTTCGAAGGCACGGTCAACATCTCGCTGGGCATTCCCATAATCCGGACGTCTGTGGACCATGGCACGGCGTTCGATATAGCCGGAAAGAACCAGGCGGACGCGCGCAGCATGAAGCAGGCCATGCGCATGGCGGCGCGTATGGCGGGGTCGCGGCGCGGCGGGTAGGTGGGGCCAGGATTTCATCGTGCCGTCGGCCTTTGAGCCGGCGTTGTCTGGAGGGTCATGGGACCCGCATCCCTGATACGTCGCGGCAAGCAGCGTTCTGGCATTACTGGACCGCGATGAGGCTTGGCAAAGAACGGTTCAGGTCGGTCTGCCAGTCGCGCAGCATTGCGGCTATATCCATGAGGATCGTCCCAGACATCTCGCCCGTCATCTTCTGCATTTCGCGTTCGATGGTGGAATCCACGTTTTGAAGGGCCATGTGCACCGCACTGTCCGTAGTTGCACGGACTTGCACCCCCCAGTAGGAACGGAATACCGGAAGAAGCGGCCCTGTCGGTGCATTGGTGGGAAGGTGTTGAAGCACGATCCCTACCGCTTCCAATGTAGCCTGGCGCCGCGACAGTATCGCCCCGATTAGCGCCGCATCTCCAAATGTCCTGCCATCGGATAGAATCGCGGCCGCGACTTGAATCGCTCCGGTTTGATAGCCGCTTCCGAAGTTTATCCTGAACTTCTGTCCCGGTTCCAGTTCCTTGTGAAGCGCCAGGCGGGCAACGCTGTCGAAAGCAGGGAGGGTGGGTATTTCGCCGGTGAGCGCGACCGCAGTCACCGCGACCGTGGCATCGTTCTGAATAACTACCCGGGTCCCATTGGCGCCTGCCGTGATGAACGCTTCCACCGGGATCTCAGGTTGGGCGAAAGGCGCCGGTTCCGGCCTGGCCGCGGTCGCGGATCGAGGCGCGGATTGAGCCATCAACCCACCACCGGCAAGGGCGGCGGAAACTTCGCCGGAATTCTGTCCTCTCGGCCTGGCCGGGAGTCCGTCAAAAGCAGGCGTCGCCGCCGCCGTCGCCTGAACGGAGGCCACCGATGGTGCGCTCCGCACCTGCGCCGCCGCCGCCACGTACGCCAGCGGCGATCCCATGGCCAGAATCGCCGCCACGCTCCATCGCGTGACTCCGCGCGATAGCGACGTCCCATCGAGAATGCGATGGATGCGTTCGTCCGGCCGGCCATAGCGCGCCATCGATGCTCCCAGCCAGTTCGCCCCTTGTACCCGGCGCTGCATGAAGTCCAGCAACACTTCGGCGTACACTGCGCGATCGCGGGTTACGGCCACTGCCGCGTCGTCGCTCGCTTCTTCCGCCGCCAGCACGATGCGCTTGTGCAAGAACCAGCTCAGCGGGCTGTGCCACAGCAGCGCCCGGTGAATGGCCGAGAGCAGTTGCACCACCGGATCGCGGCGCCGGATGTGCGACCGCTCATGCGCCAGCACCGCATCGAGCTTCGCGCCATCCCACTGGCGCCAATCGCCGGGAAGCACGATGGCCGGGCGCGCGATCCCCAGCGTCACCGGCGCCCCCACGCGGTCCGATTCGCGAATCTCAATTCCGTCCGTCGCCTGATCGGTCAAACGGCTGCCGCGCAGCAGACGCCGGCTCATCGCCAGTCCGGCGCACAGACGCAGCAGGAGCGCGAGGGCGATAAGGACGTACGCCATCACTGCGGCGCGCGCCCAGTCGTAGCGTTTGGAGACCCTGGCGCCGCGCCGTGCGACGCCATCGTCCCGGCGGGACGCGGCGGTGGCCGGCGCCGGCGTGGCTTCGTAAAGCATGACTGGAGTTTCGGCTGGCCGAGCCGCCGCGCGCGTTAGAATCAACGGCAGTTCCGGCAACCCGGCAGTGAGCGCCGGAATCGCCAGAGAGGCGACGAGCATCACCGTCCACGCCGCCAGGCGCACCGAAGGATCCTTCACCCGCAGCGCCCACAACAGCAGCCCTCCGCTCAGGATCAGGATCGAGGAACGGAGCGCCCACTCCGCCAGAAACTGTATCGTGGTCATGCCATCTTCTCCTTGCGCGACGCAATCTTCTCCGCCAGCCGCTGCAATTGCTTCGGCTCCAACAACTGGTTGTCCACCAATCCCACCAGCAACTCCTCCACCGACCCGCCGCAGAAGCGGTCGATGAGCTGCTGCGCCGCCTGCACCGCGACGTTGCGCTTTGTATCCGCGGCGCGGTAAACGAAAGTTCGCCCATCGACCTGATGGGTCACGTAGCCCTTTTCTTCCAGCTTCCGCAGGATCGTGCGGATCGTCGAATCCTTGAGCCTGCGCTCTGTGGCCAGCCCTTCACGGCACATCTCCGCGGTGCAATGGGGATGCGCCCACACATAATCCATGATGAATTGCTCCAGCGGAGTAAGTGTCTTGCGGCTGCGGATGTTAAACATTGTAATGTTAAAAACTATAGCACTTGGGTGAACGCGATGTCAAGCCTCTCGAACGCAGCCGATCTTGCCCGGCGAACCGGTGGAAAGGCCAGGTAGCGAAAGCGGTTGGAGATCCGGCCACGCGGCGAAAGTCGGTGGCGGCGGGCAGGAAGGGCCGAAATTTCCGCCGGGGTGAGCACGCCGGCGCCGCCCGGGACGCCCTACGGTTTCTTGAAAAGCTTGTCGAAGGCGTTGCGCGCGTCTTCCGGATTGCGGGGGGCCGGCGGGCCGGCATTCGCGGGCGGGGGCGCGGACATGTTATTGGCGGTTCCTTCGCGGGCCACCGTGACGCGCGGCGTGAACAGGCTGCACTCGTTGGCCTTGTCCTTCACGGGAATGCGCGCGGGTATGGGCTTGAGGCACTGGAACCGCGTGGACGGCTCGAAATGCGAGCATTGTTTGCAGCAGTGCAGCTCGGTGTTGCATTTCGGGCAATTGCTGTTGAAGTCGGCGCCCGGCGGCAGCGTGGTGGCGCAGTTGAAGCAACGGGCCGCGGCCACGTGCTGCACCAGCCGCGGAAGCCGAGGTCCGGTGACGTCGATAGGCGGGCGCGGGCCCGGTGGTTTGGGCCCTTCTCGGAAGGGCCTGGTATCGCGTTCGGAGTCCATGTACCCGGGTTGTCTGTACTTGCGGTCGCTGTCCATGGGGAAAAGCTCCGTATCTTGCGGGAAGACGAAAAGAACGTTCGATTTCAAAACATCCGCGACGAATCCGCGGCGCCCGGGAAGCCAAAACACCGGTCTATCGCCATAGAGCCGTCTTCCAAACTAAGGGACAGGCGGTTTAGTGGGATAACCGGAGAGGTACTGCGGGAACGCGGCGCCGAAGTGCACACAACCAATTTCGCGGCCCGCTCCTACCAATACAGTTCTACCACGGATGCGGGACGTTTGCACGTCTGGCCCCACGCGACATTGCTAACATAGGTATTTACCCCCAACAATGGATTCGCACAACGTAGATTTGAAGCAGACCGTCAATCTGCCCAAGACGGCTTTCCCCATGAAGGCCAACCTGCCGCAGACCGAGCCGAAGATGCTCGAACGCTGGGAGAAGGATAAGCTCTACGAGCAAATTCGCGCTGCGCGCGCGGGCCGCCCCGTTTTCATCCTTCACGACGGGCCGCCCTACGCCAACGGCCGCATTCACCTGGGAACCGCCTTCAACAAGATCCTCAAGGATTTCATCGTCAAGTCGAAATCCATGGCGGGCTTCGATTCCCCGTACGTGCCGGGGTGGGATTGCCACGGGCTGCCCATTGAAATCAAGGTGGATCAGGATCTGGGTTCGCGCAAGGCCGGGATGTCGGCCGTGGAGATCCGCCGCGCCTGCCGCAAGTACGCCGAGAAATACATCGACCTGCAGCGCCAGGATTTCAAACGCCTGGGCGTGCTGGGGCAGTGGGGCGATCCCTACCTCACCATGAGCGCGCGGTACCAGTCGGTGATCGCGGGGGCTTTCGTCGAATTCCTGGATCGGGGCTACGTATATAAAGGCCTCAAGCCGGTGCACTGGTGCATGAAGGACCGCACCGCGCTGGCCGAAGCCGAGGTGGAATACAAAGACCACTCCAGTCCCTCCATCTGGGTCCGCTTCAAATTGGCATCGGATCCCGCGAGGATCCATCCGGACCTTGCCGGCCGCAACGTATACGGCCTCATCTGGACCACCACCCCCTGGACCATCCCGGCCAACATGGCCATCGCCTACAATCCCAAGTTCGAATACGTAGCGGTCAAGGTGGAATCGGGCGACGTCTACCTCGTGGCCGCCGGACTGCTCGACGTCACGGCCCAAAAATGCGGCTGGACCGACACCGAGATCGTGGCGCGCTTCACCGGCGAGAAGGTGGAGGGCGCGATCTTCCGCCACCCCTTCCTGGAGCGCGATTCGCTGGGCATTCTGGCCGACCATGTGACGCTCGAGCAAGGCACGGGCGCGGTGCATACCGCTCCGGGCCATGGCCAGGAGGATTACGCTGTCGGGCGCCAGTATGGCATCGAGACCTACTGCCCGGTGGATGGCGCGGGCCGCTTCTACCACGCCCCAGGCGCCGCCGGGCGCCTGCCCGAGGCGCTGATCGGCAAGACTGTCTGGGAAGCCAACCCCATCGTCATCGAGATTCTGAAATCCGCGGGCGCGCTGCTGGCCATGGAGACGCTGGCCCATTCCTATCCGCACTGCTGGCGCTGCCACCACCCCACCATCTTCCGCGCCACCGAGCAGTGGTTCATCGGAATGGACCGCAACAATTTCCGCCAGCGGGCCCTGGACGCCGTTCACCAGACGCGCTGGATGCCCTCCTGGGGCGAGGAGCGCATCGCCAACATGATCGCCGCGCGGCCCGACTGGTGCATCTCGCGCCAGCGCGTATGGGGCGTGCCGATCATCGTCTTCTATTGCGACAAGTGCCGCCAGCCGATTACCGACCGCAGGATTCTCGACGGCGTGGTCGAATTGTTCCGCGAGCACAGCGCCGACGTCTGGTACGAACGTACGGCGGCCGAGCTGCTGCCCCCCGGCATGACCTGTCCCCAGTGCGGCGGGGCGGAGTTCAGCAAGGAGAACGATATCCTCGACGTGTGGTTCGATTCCGGCTCCAGCCACCTGGCCGTGCTCAACGAGCGCTTCGGCCTCTCCTGGCCGGCTGACGTTTACATGGAGGGCGGCGATCAGTATCGCGGCTGGTTCCACAGCTCGCTGCTGGTGGGGGTGGGCATCAAGGGCGGCTCGCCATACCGCGCGTGCGCGTTGAACGGCTGGGTGCTCGATGGGGAAGGCCGCGCCATGCACAAGTCTCTGGGCAATTCCATCGAGCCGGAGGAGGTCATCAAGCGCTATGGCGCGGAAATTCTCCGGTTGTGGTCGGCTTCGGTGGATTTTCACGAAGACGTGCGCGTTTCCGAGACCATCCTGAGCCGCCTGGTGGAAGCCTACCGCAAGCTGCGCAATACGTTCCGCTATATGCTGGGAAATCTCGCGGGCTTCGATCCGGCGCGGGATTCCGTGCCGGCCGATGAGCTGCGCGAGATCGATCAGTGGATCCTGCTGCGCGCCGAGGGTCTGGTGGCGCGCTGCCGCGCGTGGTATGACGGCTACGAGTTCCACAAGGTCTATCACTCGGTGTACGCATTCGCCACCGTGGACCTCAGCGCGATCTACTTCGACGTGCTCAAGGACCGTCTCTACACCTCCGCCGCCAAGTCCAAGGCCCGCCGCTCCGCGCAAACCGCGCTCTATCGCCTGCTCCACGCGCTGGTGCGCCTGGTGGCGCCGATAATGAGCTTCACCGCCGAAGAGGTTTGGAGCCACATGGGCGGGCCGGAGAGCGTGCACGCGGCGTTTTTCCCGGAACCGGAGGAACTGGGCGCGGGTCTGGGCGACGGCGTGCGGAAACGGGCGGCCAACTGGGACCGTCTCATGGAATTGAGGGACAGCGTCCTGAAGATCCTCGAAAACGCCCGCAATGAGAAGCTCATCGGCGCGTCGCTCGAAGCCCGCGTTTCGCTCGCCGCCGGCGACGATCTGTTTCCGCTGCTTGAGGAATACGGCCGCGAGCTGCCCGACCTGTTCATTGTTTCGCAGGTGGAGCTGGCCCGCTCGGCGGATGGCTCTCTCGACGTGCGGGTGGAGCGGGCCGCCGGGGCCAAGTGCGAACGCTGCTGGAAGTACACCACGGATATCGGCTCGAATGCCGTCTATCCGACGATCTGCGCGGCCTGCGCCGGCGCCGTGGAGGAGACCCTCCATGGATGAAACCGCGTCCATCGCTCTCGGAGCCGGCGCCAAGACCGCTCCCTCACGGTCGCGGCTCGTCAAGCGTTTGCGAGCCGCGACTGTTAGGGAGCGGTTGGCGCACCTCTTCCTCGGCAGGTATTGCCATGCCTGATCTCCGCTACCAGGGCTATGGGGCCGCCGCCGCGGTGTTCGCCCTCGACCGCCTCACCAAGTGGATCGTCGAAACCCGCGTCTCGCTGGTGGAGAGCTACCGTGTGATCCCGGGCTTCTTCGACATCGTGCATTTCACGAATCGCGGGGTGGCCTTTGGCCTGCTGGACCATTCCGCCAGCGGGTGGCAAACTTCGCTCCTGGTGGTCTTTCAGCTCTTGGTGGTGGTTCTATTGAGCGCATTGCTGTGGAGCCCGCGGCGGCTCGACAGGCGCTCGCTGTGGGGCTTCTCGTTGATTCTGGGCGGCGCGGCCGGCAACCTGTTCGACCGCATCGCGTGGGGACGCGTCACGGATTTTCTACTGGTCTACATCGGCCGCTACCAGTGGCCCGCTTTCAACGCGGCGGATTCGGCCGTCGTGATCGGTTGCGGCCTGTTGTTGCTCGATCTTCTCCGTCCGAAACGGCAGGAGGCGCATGTACCCTGAAATCTTTCATTTCTCCTTCCTGCATACCTACGGCGTGCTGGTGGCGATCGCCTTCCTCACCGGCCTGTGGATGGCATCCCGCCTTGCCGGGCGGGCGGGCCTCAACGTGGAGGCCGTCTCCAACCTGGGCATCTATTGCGCGCTAGCGGCCATCGGCGGCGCCAAGCTCATGATGTTCCTGGTGGATATGGGCTACTACGCCCAGCATCCCCGCGAGATCTTCTCCATCTATACCCTCCAGGCGGGCGGCGTGTTTTATGGCGGGCTGGTAGCCGCGCTGGGCGTGGCGTGGTGGTACATGCGAAGGACCCGCCTGCCGCTACTCAAGACCGCGGACGTATTCGCGCCGGCCATCGCCCTCGGTCACGGCATCGGCCGCTTGGGCTGTTTCGCGGCGGGCTGCTGCTGGGGCGTCGAATGTCATCTCCCCTGGGCCGTCACGTTCACCAGTCCCGCGGCCAACCACCTGGTGGGCGTGCCGCTGGGGAAACCACTCCACCCCACGCAGCTTTACGAGTCCTTCGCGGAGTTCGCCATCTTCGGCGTACTCTACCGCCGCATCGCCAAGCCGCGGCCGGCCGGTTCCATCATCGCGCTATACCTGATGCTCTACTCGACCGCGCGGTTCACCGTGGAATTCTTCCGCTTCCATGAGCAAGGCAACCTATGGGGCGGCCCGCTCGATACCTCGCAGTGGATCTCGATGGCGCTGTTCGCCCTCGGCGCGGCGTACTTCGCCAGAAAGACTTTTCGGCGCGGAGACGCGGAGACGCCGGCGAATCCAAGAGAAAAGAAGAAGAAATAGCAAGCGGAAACGGCGCGAATTCAGCCCCGAGGCTTCCGGCCCAGCATCCAATCCAGAGCGTCCGAAGTCTGGTAGATGAGAGCCTTCGGATAATGCTGGAACGGGTGGAAGTACTCGAATGTCAAATAGCCCCGATACCCGATTCGATTCAGTTCCTCTATGACCGCCGGCCAATTGGTCGTGCCATCGAGCAGAGTGCGGAATGCATGCAAGCCGAACTCCCGCGAACGCCGGTCCCACTCCTTCAGATGTACGTTCTGAATACGCTCGCCCAGTATCGGAATCCAGTGCTCGGGGAACTGGTATTCCATGATATTACCGGTGTCGAAGTGAACTCTCAGATTCGGGCTGCCGATGCTATCGACGAAGTCCGCGACTTCATGCGGGCTGAAAAGGAAGCCGTTCATGAAGATGTTCTCGATATTGAGATACACGCCGGCCGCCTCGGCCTTAGGCAGAAGCCGGCGCAGAGCCTCGCGGGCGCGGAAGAGGCAGATATCGGGAGGCACGGGCTCCGCCTTTTCCACCCAGTACGCAAAGACCGCGCCGGGCACCACCAGCACGTTCCGGGTTCCCAGGAGCGCGGCCGCCTCGATCATCCGCCCGGCCATTTCGACGCCTTTGGCGCGCTCGTCGCTATCGTTCGAGGTCATCGAGTACGGCCAGAACAGGAAGGAGCAGATGCCACTGATCTCAATCCGCGCCTGTTCGGCCAGACGCCTGATCTCCCCAAGCTGGGCGGGCGTCGATTGCACGGACAGCTCCCCTTCCAGGTCGATATTCAGCTCGATGCCGTCGAAGCCGGCGTCCCTGGCTATCTCCAGACACTCTTGGAGGGTCCACTGGCCGGGATAGGGAAACGCCCAAAGATTGATCGATTTCTTCATTGCGCCACCATTCTAGCCGATCGTCGGGCTCGATCCGTAGAGCGGCCTTCCAGGCTGCCGGGGGCGCCCCCCACTTCGAAGAACGCCGGTAAGAATACCGGCATGGCAGGCGAGACGCCCGCTCTACGGAGCACTCGATGATGGGCGTCAGTTGCGCCGCCTACCGCTAAATGTTGGCCAGCAAGATGTCCAGAACGGTCTGCACGGGCGCGTAAGGGTCGGAGCTGCTACGCGAGGAGGCTGTGATCGAGAACACCCCTTTGTATCCCGCCTCTTTCGAAATCCTGATGGCGTCGGCTGTGTCGAATTTGTCGGGAATGTGAGTGACACGGCTGCTGTCCGCCGTCATGCGATACAAAATCGGCAATGCGGCAGCCCGCGACTGCTTGTCCGGGAAGTTTCCGCAATCGGGGTTGGCATAAGTCCCGGAGGCCTTGATGACTTCGACCGCGGCCTCCCATGCACTGCCGGGGTCCAGGGTCACGAAGACCTTCTTTGTTTTCGCGTATGCGTTGATGGTCTTCAGCGTGGCGATGGCCGGCTGCCACACCTCGGGGGCCAGACCGCCGTGATTCAACATCACGCGCGGACACTCGAGCGCCGCGGCATGATCGATCCATCTCTTGGTCAGCTCGATGGTTTCCATGCGGATCACCGAATCGGGCGACGAGACGTTCAGATTGGCGAAGTCCAGGTTGATTTGGTTGGTCTGCGAACCTGCCTTCTTCATCCGGCTGAGGAACTCCTGGAGGTACCCGGGTTCGGTCGACGGAAAATCGACATGCTGAAAGTCCATGCGATGGATGCCGTAGCGTTCGGCGACCATGCCGCCGAGATCCATGAGGTCGAGGGTCGCTTTCGGATTGCCCGCACGCGCGGTCCCTTTGATAAGAGGGGCGAAACAGGGACTCATGACCGCGATGCGATCCAGCTTGGCTTGATCCGGGCGTTGTCCCCACGCGCGGCCGGCGGCGGCCGCGGCGGCGGAACTCAAAAAAAACTCTCGTCGCTTCATAAAAGGCGCCTCGCACTTTCTAGTGTAGTGCGGCCGAAGTTCTGCATGTTCTGTGGGGCAGGCAATCTTGCCTGCAGCCGCCTTTCTAGGCGGCTCTTTCGCGTCCGCGGAGCCCTCTCACGCGGCAAACGCCGGTTGAAAGCCGGCGGCAGCCAGGATTGGCTGCCCCACAGTTATCTGCATACTCGTCATTCTGTTCGCCGCAGACCACTAGCTGGACCTTGCGCGGGCCGGGCGTGCATCGGGCCGGGCATGCCCGGTCCCTACAGATTCGCTAGCAGAACATCCACGATGGTTTGCACCGCCGCGTAGGGGTCGGGTCCGTTCGTTCCTCTTTCTTCGATTGTGAAGATCCCTTTGTACCCTGCCTCTTTCGAAATCTCGATGGCCTCGGCCGTGCTGAACTTATCCGGGATATGCTTGATATGGCTGCTTCCGGCTGTCATTCGGTACAAGATTGGCAATGCAGCCGCCCGCGCCGGGTTGTCCGGGAAGTTACCGCAATCGGGGTTGGAGTAAGTCCCGGAGGCCTTGAGCACTTCGACATACTCGTCCCAGGGCACATTGGCGGCGTCCGCCCGCCAGCGGGGTTCCATGGTGACGGAAATATTCTTCGTCTTGGCGTAGGCATTGATGGTTTTCAATGTCTCGATGGCGGTTGGCCGCACTGCTGGCGCGAGAGTTCCCTGAGACACCATGACGCGCGGGCAGTCCAGTTCCACGGCGTGATCGATCCAACTCCTGGTCAGCTCAATGGCCTCCAGCCGGATCACCGGGTCGGTGGCGGAGATGTTCAGATTGGCGAACTCCAGGTTGATTTGATTCACCCGCGACTTAGCTTTCTGTATCCGCCGCCGGAACTCCTGAAAGTAGGCGGGCTCGGTGGAGTCGAAATCGGTTTGCTGAAATTCCACGCGATGAATGCCGTAACGGCGGGCGATCATGTCGGCGAAGGACATGATGTCGACCGTTCGTTTCGAATCGGCCGGACGGGAGGCGCTCTTCAGGACGGCGTCGAAACAGAGGCTCATGATGGCGATGCGGTCCAGTTTGGCTGGATCCGGGCGCTTTCCCCACGCCCGGCCGGAGGCGAGCGCGGCAGCGGAACCCATGAGAAACTCTCGTCGCTTCATCGTATGCACCTCACACCTTCGGATGGGCCCGCGCATGCAGGCTCATAGGGCTGTGGGCCCGCGCGCCGCGATGACAAGACTCGCAGCTTAGCGGCTCCCGCGCCACTCAGCCGCGAGCTTCTCCAGCAGCGCCGTCGGCGTGTCACCGTCGTGGACTACCACCCGATACCGCAGCGTAAGCGTCTGGCCGTGCGGAAGAGTAATAGGCCCGCCAGCCACGATGGTGGGGTGCACCATCCACAGGTGAGTCGAGTTGTGCCAGGTCGTGGTCGGATTCTTCGGATGGTCGATTACCGCGACGCCCAGCGTCTTGCCGGTGTCCTTGAGGCGAATGCTGTAGTCGTACCATGGCGCCGAAGGCCAGTTCAAATCCGGCATGGAGTAATGCGGGTCGGGAAGATCGACCTTGCCCTTGGCGTTGGCGAAATAGGAATCGCCGTCCTTGCGGGCCTGCACGGTGAAGCCTCCGAAGGCGGCGCGGTCGAGCACGTAATCGACGAGCGGCGTGAGGCGGTACTCCAGGTCGAGCACGTATACGCCGGAGCGCTCGGCCACGGAGGCGATAGTAACTTCGTCGAGCCGCTTTGTTCTTCCCACCAGCCAGTCGTTGTCGATCTCCATCTCCAGATGGTCGGAATCCGCACGCGTCATCTTGAGGTCGTGGTTCTGAATCATCCGTCCATCGCGGGGCGCGAATTCGCCCCAGCCCCAGAAATCGGCTCGGTTTATGTCCATGGCGCGGGGCGGGGCGTGCGGCCCATACGTGTCGAGGTTCGCCGGCGCGCGGAACTCGGAGGCCTGCCAGCCCAGGAAGATCCCGCGATGGTGGGGATGATCGTTGGGCGCAAGAGCGGTGATGCGCTCCCCGGAGGGGGAGTTGACGGGATGGAAACAGGCCGCGCTGGTGGAGGTAAGCCCGACATTTTCCGGCTTCTTGGTCAGGTATTCGAGAATCACCCGCCCATCAGGCGTCTTGACCTCCATTCCATAAGTGGTGGGAGTCAGCGTATAGGCGGAAGCGCCATTCGCCGCTCGCGGCATAGCCACCACGCATAACCCGACTGCCATGGCGGTGGCCGACAAACCAATCGTCCAATAAGATATAGTCCTGCTTCTCTTCGACAAGCTCCACACTCCTTTTATATCCGCTGCTACTTGGCAGGGGCTTTCTTCGCGGGCGCCGTCGCGGCCCGCGGCTTGCCCCAGAAAATGAACAGGCCCCGGTCGGTCGCAGTGATGATATCGATCGCGCCGTCGTGGTTCAAGTCCACCGCCACCAGGTTGGAACCGCCGCCTGAGTGGTTGTGGATCAACTCCGGGACAAATCTCGCGCCGCCGGGAGCCTTCGGGTCCCGAACCGTCCGGTACAAGTACAGAACCGGCACTCCGTAAGGATCGGGGTCATGAGAATTATCCTCGTGCGACCAGTAGCGCTTGCCCGCGATGAAGTCAGGTACGCCGTCTCCATCGATATCGGCGAAGGTGGCGGCGTGTATTTGGGAGAAGGTCACCCCACCGGCGTTCTGCGCCGCGGTGGAGTAATCCTTCATGATGATGTGCTCGACGAAAGAGATTTTACCGGCCGGGTCGCGTTTCTGCTCGTACCACGCCATGCCTACGTCGTGCGCTCCCAGGCTGGTCACCACGTCGTTCAAACCGTCGCCATTGACGTCATATACCGCCATCAAGGCGCCGCCCACCGTGCCGGTGCGATTATAACGGCCGAAAGCCACCGGATGGTACGTCCAAGGCTCTTTGCCGCCGGGCCCCGGATTCTCCCACCAGCCGAACACATTGACGATGTCCGGGCGTCCGTCGCCGTTGATATCGCCGGTTCCAATGCCGTGAAGCGCCCCGTAACCTGGTCCGGAAACGGTGTGAATGATCCACGGCGCGGTCGGATTGGCGGGATCGGGCTTGGCATAAACCACGCCCTGCGACCTGGATGTGAAGACCACCTCGGGCTTGCCGTCGCCGTCGAGGTCCTTCATATCCCAAATCTCGCAGCCAACCCCTTCAGAGACCACCGTGAATTTGTCCCAACGGCGCGCTTCTCCTTTCGGGTTGACATAGAGGATGATCGGGGTACCAAGGTTGGAACACAGGACATCGGGCCAGCCATCGCCGGTGAAGTCGTAGGCGAGCTGAATCATACAATCGCTGGCGTATTCCTTCGACGGACTATGGGCCCACGACGAAAAGATCTCTCTCGACTTCGTGTAATCGGGTCCGTAGTAGATATAGGGACCGGCTACGATGTCCGGGATGCCGTCGCGGTTGAAGTCGGCCACCGCGGCGGACCAGGCGTAGTAAAACTCGTTGAGGCGCTGCATCCGGAACCGGGGCGACACTTTCTCCAGGGGAGCGTACCTGGTGGCCAGGTCTTTGCACGCGATACCCTTGAAACGAACCTCGCTCGCGCCGCCGACGTAGAGCGCCAGCGGCCCGTAGCGGCCGGCCTCCTCGTCCACCGGGCCTTGCGTCGCCTCACTGGTGTCGTTCAGGAAGGTGCGGACGGTGGTGGCATCGATCATCACCTCGACCTCATTCCACTCGCCCGGGTGCAGGCCAGGCCTGGGCGGAGCCATAGGCAAGTCCTTGGGAGCGGAGGAACGGCCGCCACCGCCGCCACGGGCGGCAGCGCCACCGCGGCCGGCATCGGGGCCGCCGCGCGCGGCTTCTGTTCCAGCGCCGCCACGGGCCCCAGCGCCGCCACGGCCGGCATCGGCGCCGCCACGGGCGCCGCCACCGCCGGGCGGCCGCAATGGCTCGCGACTGAGTTCCTGACCGTCCGGACCGAGAGTCATGCGGTAGGTCGACACATCTCCCTCGGTGAGCGAAACGTAGATTCCCTTCATGCCTTGCGCGGTCTTCTCGGCGCGCAGCAAGACGCCGGTCTTGCAGCCGCTGGTGCAGTGGAAAGCGGAATAGAATTCCACGTCCTGATACGAACGATCAAGCACCAGCCAACCGCCGCTGCCGCCCGGCTTCGCGGTCCCGACTACTTCCCCGTTCTCGACGCGCCATTCGGCCTGGCCGAGAACGTGCCAGCCCGCGAGGCTGGTGGCCTTGAAGGATACATCCGGAATCCACGTGGGACCGGTAGCGAAGACCGGCGTCAACAACAACACGGCAAGCGCCGCGATTCCATAGGCGCGCTTATCAAGCAGCACGAATCGCTTCCTTTCTCCGATCTAATGGGCTACCGCATGACTTAACCATGTGGGACAGACGACCGGTTTTCGTCGTCTGTCAACTTAGGGGCGCTCCTCGCGCCCAAAAGACCACAAAAACGACAGGGTTGAAAAAGGCAGGCGGAACCGCCTGCCGCACCAACTCCGGCCAGGTGGGGCAGGCGCTTTCGCCTGCCAACCCGGGTTTTTCATGAAGTTCCACAGGGCGAAGGCCCAACCCGACAGACCACAAAAAACGATGGCCTGTCCCACCTGGCTCTTACGCGCTGGTGGATGTTCCGTTCTTGATCGATGTTCCGCCGTACCTAATCACGTACTCTTTGTTGATGGCGAACTGGTCGAGATGTTTGTCCCACATCCCTACCACCATCGCGTCGGTAGACTTGATGCTGGCGAGAATGTGTTTGTATGTGTTTTCTACAATCTGCGGCGACTCGCACAGGCGGCCGCCGGCCAGAATCTTGTACACCCAGCACGGCTTCCTGGTCTGTCGGACCACCTTCAACATGGGCTCCGGATCGCCGCGTACGAAAAGGGAGCCGTCGCCGTAATACTGGGTCCCGGGATTATCCGCCCAGGTATCGGCTTCCGCCGGCGCCATGCCGGGGCAGGAGGCGAATTCCTTTTCCCATTCCGCCTTGGTGCGGCCGTACTTGTACATGCAGCACATGTAGTAATCCACGTCCCAGTTTCCCTGGGACTCGATGATGTCGAACACTTCGGGCCGGTGGCTGGTAATGGCCACTAGTACGCCCGCATCGCGGACGGCTTTGCACCACTCCTTGACCCGATCGAGCTTGCCGCGTCGCCACCAGGCATCGGTGCCGGTGTCGCCGGCGCCTCCGTGGTGAATGGAGATGCATCCGCCCTTGGCGATCTCCGCGGCTCCGCGCCCGGGCTTGAGGGATTCGTCTTTACTCGCCGTATTGCGGGTGGCGAACAGCATCTTTCCGCCGTATTCCTTGTTGTACGGCGGAATGCGCCCGCCTCCGTCTTCCATGCAGTTGATGCCCAGTTCCTCGCAATGCTTGAACTGCCTCCCCAGGCTTTCGGACGTGTTCCAGGCGCGGATCTCGGTATCGATCATGCGGGACAAATGGGAGAGGCCCGCGACGACGTTCGATCCAATAATGATGCGGGAAATATCATACTTCCCGAAGCGAACGGTCGGCATGGGCTCTTTCGAGAGGGGGCCTGGCACGGGCTGAGAATTGCGGGGCGGTCCCCCCGGTCCCCTGCCCGGCCCGGCGGCGCCGGGCGGCGGCGGTTGCTGCCCTTGCGGCGGTTGCTGCGGGGCGGCCTTCGCCACCGCGCTTGAAGCCGCGGCCAAGGCCCCAATCCGTTCCAAGAAGTTCCGCCGGGAGTTCTCGCCCGCCGGGTTCGATTTAGATTCTGAATTCACTTTTGTCTCCTCTTGCGGAAATAGCGTCGAGTCGCCCCATGCAAATCACACATCCACGCCCACCAGCAGGATGTACGAAACCTGCAATTTCCGACATCCGACGCTCTATATCCTATATCACGGCGCCAAGCGTGTCAAAGCCGTCCTGAGAATAGGTGGCTTAGCCAGTATACTTCACGGAAGAAGGGGCGACCAAAGAAGCCCGGCATGGACGCGCAAAGCTCTGTATTTAAAGAATCTTTTGGCAAATCGGAGGCCTTCGAAAGGGCCCTCGATCGCTTGACAAGGCAACCCATAAAAAGTGATAAACTAAGCGAATAGTCATATGGTGTCTATACTAGTGAAGGAGCCGATTTACCACCAGCTCACGAGTCATTTGCGACACGTGATCGGCTCCCACGAGTATCCGGTCGGCAGCAGATTTCTGACTGAGAGGCAGATCTGCGAGCGCTTCGGGGTGAGCCGCGCCACCGCCAACAAAGTACTGTCGGGCCTGGTTTCGGAAGGTCTGCTCGACTTCCGGAAGGGCGTCGGCACGTTCGTTCGGATCCGAACTCTGGATTACAACCTCCAGGTGCTGGTGAGCTTTACGGAGGAAGCGCAGGCCGCTGGAAAGCGGCCCGCGACGCGGGTGCTGCGCTTTGAAAGCGTCCTATCGCGAGATGTGCTCGATGAAGTCCCGGAGCTTCTTCAGGCTGCCCCGGAGAGCACGCTCTACTACCTGGAGCGCCTGCGTTTGGCGGACAACCTGCCGGTGATCTACGAGCGGCGCTACGTGGTGGCGGAGCATTGCCCGGGCGTTACGGAGGCGGATCTGGCGGGCTCGCTATACGAGTTGTGGACCAGGCGTTATGGGCTGGTAATCGAGGGCGCCGACGAGCGCGTGCAGGCTGTGAATCTAAGGGGGGCCGAAGCACTGGCGCTCGCAGTCCGGAATGGCGCGGCCGGTTTGCGGGTCAGTTCGGTGGGCTACATCACGGGACGAAGGCCCTTGTGGTCGGAAAGCACGCTCTACCGCGGAGACGCGTACGAGTTCCGCAATCGGCTCGGCGGGCTGCAGCCGGCGAGCCATGCCAGGGGCATGTTTCTGTATCCGGGCGAGAGCATATCCAGTGAGACGGCCGGCGGCGGGCGATGAGCGGCTGTCAGAGGAGAAATAGTGAACGGAGATCGATTCCAAGGGGATAGCTCCCAGGCGCCGGTTTCGCGGCGGGATTTGCTGCGGACGGTTGGCGGCGCAGGCGCGGGCGCCTTCACCATCGTGCATCCCGCGGCGGTGCGGGGCGCGGCGGCCAACTCGGCGATTTCGGTTGGGCTGATCGGCGCGGGCAACCGGGGAAACTACGACGCCTCCATCGTAAATGCGGACCCGCGTGCGCGCGTGACGGCGATCTGCGACCTGTTCGACGACCGCATCGAGCCGGGCATAAAGGCAATCAAGGCCCAAAAGCCCGACGTCTACAAGGATTTCGAGAAGCTGCTGGCATCGGGCGTGGATGCGGTGATCATCGCAACGCCGCCGTTCGAGCATCCGCGGATGCTGGCCGCGGCGGTGCAGGCGGGCAAGCACGTCTATTGCGAAAAGCCGGCGGGCGTAGACCTGGCGGGATGCAAATCGGTGATGGCCACCGGGGCGAAGGCGGACCCGAAGAAGTGCCTGTTTTTCGGCTTCCAGCAGCGGCACGGGATGGTATACCTGGAAGCCTACAAGCGGCTGAAGGAGGGGCAGATCGGCGAGATTGTCAACGCGCGCGGATTCTGGATCGACGCCAACCCGTTCACGCGCGGCTCCTACCCGGACCCCAAGGTGGAGAAGCTGCGCAACTGGTTTTGCTACCGCGATTATTCGGGCGACTTTCTCATCGAGCAGGATTGCCATAACCTGGACGCGCTGCACTGGTTCCTGAATGCCCTCCCGATCCGGGCGGTCGGTTACGGCGGGCGGAAGGTGAGGACCACCTTCGAGACCCTCGATCACCTGTCGCTGTCCTTTGAGTTTCCCAATGGCATCCACGTGAACTTCGAGGGCAACCAGCTCAGCCCTCCGGGGTTCAAGAAGGTCGGCGAGGAGTTCACGGGAACCAAGGGCGTGCTCGAGACATCGCGGAACCGCCTGGTACATACCAAGGGTCCGGGCAGCGCCGAGACCATTCCGCAGAAGCGCGATATCACGATCGACGCATTCGAGGCTTTCCTGTCTCGAATCCAGAGCGGCGAGGCCTTGAACATGGCCGAGCAATCGGCGCGCAGCACGATGATCGGAGTGCTGGGGCGCACCGCCGTGTACAGGGGCCGCGAGGCCACATGGAAAGGCGAGTTCGGTTCGGTGTGACAACCGCGGCTAGTCGGCGCGTAACGCGTTGTTTATAGGGCAATCCATGTTGTTAGAAGGTTGTGTCTCGGAGCTTGACAAGGGAAAGGCATAGCCATAAGCTGTCTATTTGACCCATAGGAAGGAAGCCGATGGCCTACACGTATTTGCAGATCGCGAAGATGATCGATCATTCCCTGCTGAACCAGGTATTGACCGACGAGGAGCTGGAAGCGGGCTGCCGCCTCGCGCGCGACTACGACGTCGCCTCCGCCTGCATTAAGCCGTATTACCTGAAGCGCTGCGCGGAGTTGCTGGCGGGAAGCACGGTGGCGGCCAGCACGGTGATTGGGTTCCCGCACGGTGGGAACACCACGGCCATCAAGGTGGCCGAAGCCGAGCAGGCGCTCCGCGACGGCGGCACGGAGCTGGACATGGTGGTGAACATCGGCAAGGCGCTCAGCGAGGATTGGGACTACGTAAGGAAGGACGTCCAGGCGGTGGTCGAAGCGACGCATCGGGGCGGCGCTATTGTGAAAGTGATCTTCGAGAATTGTTTCCTGCAGGACAAGCACAAGATCAGGCTATGCGAGATCTGCGTGGAGACGGGGGTGGATTTCGCGAAGACGTCGACCGGCTACGGGAGCGGCGGCGCGACGCACGACGACCTCAAGCTGATGCGCGCGCATTTGCCGCCCAGCATCAAAGTGAAAGCCGCCGGGGGAGTGCGCACTTTGGACGCGCTGCTCGAGGTGCGCGCTCTGGGCGTGGCCAGGGCCGGCGCCACGCAGACGGCCAAGATGTTGGACGAGTGTAAGAAACGGCTGGAACTCGCCGCATCGGCTTCGGCCACGTAAGCGGCGGGCGCCGGCCCAGAGTCATCGCCCGGACGGTAAGTTGGCTGAAACGCCTATAACTGTTTCCGGCCCCAGCGGCTTCGCGTTGACGAGGCGTGGGCGCCCGGCTGTATCCGACTGTTGGAGGACCAAAAATGAAGATACCCCTCTACTTATTCACGATATTCCTCGGCGTAATTCTGGCGGTCCATCTGTCGATGAATGGCAAGGTCGGCAGCGTGTTGAACAACCCTCGCGTGGGCAACGCGCTGTTTTGGTGCATCGGCGCGGCGTGGGCCGTGTTGATCGGTCTGACCGGATGGCACGCCGGGGCTTTGCAACCTCTGAAAGAGGTGAATCCGCTGCTGCTGACGGCCGGCGCCCTGGGCGCAAGCCTGGTTTTCGCGATCGTGTGGCTCATTCCGCAGGTGGGCGCGGGTTCGGTGATGATAAGCTTGCTGGCCGGCCAAGTGATAGGCGGGGTGATAATGTCCCATTTCGGCTGGCTGGGTTCGCCGGTGCAGCCGATTACGTGGGCCAAGATCTTGGGCGTCGCGGTCATGATCGGCGGCGCCACCCTGGCTACTTACTCGAAGTGAGTCAGTAGCTGTAAAAACTGGAGATATATCCCGTGTCCCATCACTTATTGGGCGATTTCGAATGGCCTTCTTACCGGCCGCCGCTGGAAACATACGACCTCGGCTATGGCATAGGCATTGCCGGCTACGCCGGCATCGTGCGCGCACAGCACTTGCCCGCCTACCGCCTGGCGGGGTATCGCGTGGCGGCTGCCGCCGATATCCGGGAAGACCGGCGGGAACTGGCCAAACTGGACGGCATTCCGCATGTTTACGAAGACTACCGCCAACTTTTGGAACGCGACGACGTGGACATCGTCGACTGCGCCGTGGACCACGCGGACATGGCGGCGCGCGTGGCAATTCTGAAGGACGCAGCCAAAGCCGGCAAGGCCGTGCTGATGCAGAAGCCCATGGCGACGGACCTCAAGACCGCCGAGGAGATGGTGCGGATCGCCGAGGACGGCGGCATTTCCTACGCGGTCAACCAGAACCTGCGCTTCGACCCGGCGATCTATCTTACCAAGCAGTTTCTGAGCCCCGGGCGCTTCGGAAAGCCGGGCTACATACAGTTCGCGAACCTGTCCATCGAGGGGCCGAAGTTTGGCTTCGGGCCGGAGGGCGTGGTGATGGCCTGGCAGATCCATGGGCTCGACTCCGTGCGATGGCTGGCGGGCGGCGATCCGGTCTCGATTTATGGCACGAACCGCAATAACGCCGCCATGTATCAGATCGAGTTCGCGGGCGGGGCCGTTTGCAACTACGTCGAGTATCACAACGAGGACACCTTCCGCAGCGAGACTCCGTTGCGCGTTTGGGCGGAGAAAGGCGCCGTACGGGCGAACCACCGTTGGAATCCCAGCTCGCGTTGGGAAAAGGACCTGGTGGAAGCGCGCGGCTACGATTGGCCCAAGGAGATTGGCTGGGTGGCGTGCAACCTGCCCGACGATCTGACGCAGCGCGAGGTCTTTATCAGGCCCCGTTTCGACGAATGCGGCTCGATCGCCGGTTTCATCGGGAGCATGGGCGAGTTCATGCAGTCGCTGCATGAAAAGCGTCCCGCTCTGACGAACGGGCGCGACAACCTGATGTCCCTGCGGATGTACTTTGCGGGTCAGCTCTCGGCGGAGAAGAAGCGGCCGGTGGATCCGCGAACCATGGAGACTCTCTGAGGGGCGCGGCATCGCCCTGGGGATTTGACGCGGAGGCGCGGAGGCGCGGAGAGTTTCGAGTTTTTGGAGACACTACGGGCGTAGGGAGAGGTTGAGGCGTCGAGGCGCCAATCGCGAGACTGGCGTTCCCAGAGTTGGCGTTGCTGGCGGCCGGGGCTTCGCGGACTTATCACCGTGCGTTTCCGGCCGCCACTGATTTGAGCGACGCTTCGGGGGCATTGGAATCGCTGGATGGCAACCCTTACCCGCCGATTCG
>JBEKPK010000046.1:0-21383 GCA_049520795.1 Bryobacteraceae bacterium | reverse complement strand
CGCCTTGGCGGCGCTATCTTCCATGGTGACCACATCGGGAGCATCCACCACCTCGATGGGCAGATCGCGATGGTCTTCATAGAAGGCCAGTTCCTGTTCGACCGACTCGCGCCGGCCCACCAGGAGCACCTTAACGTCCAGACTTCTGGCGGCCCGAATCGCCCCTTCCACTTCGGCTTTTGGGGCGTGGTCACCGCCCATTGCGTCCACGGCAATGGTCTGCATTTGGAGAGGGTTCTACTCCTGCTCTACTTCTACCACTTCGCGGCCTTTGTACTGGCCGCAGTGCGGGCACACCCGGTGGGGCAGCTTGGGCTCATGGCAGTTCGGGCATTCCGAAAGGCCGGCCGGCTTCAACGCATCGTGCGCGCGCCGGTTGTTGGTCCGCCGCTGGGAGTGTCTACGTTTGGGATTCGGCATATCTCTTCCTCAACAATATCAGGACCGCACCCTTGGGGTCGCGGCTTCGGCCGCCGGGCGGCCCATAATTTTTTCCTCAGAGTTCCAACTTGCGGAGCGCTCCCCAGCGATCGTCAGGGCTTTCCATCCGGCAATCGCACAGGGCCTCGTTCCGGTTCCTGCCGCAAACCGGGCAGATGCCCTTGCACGCGTCGCTACAGACGCGCTGCATCGGCAAGGCCAGCACAACCTGTTCCAGGAGGATATCCTCCAGCTCCAGGCCGCCGCCTTCGTAAAATCCTATTTCCGCTTCGCCTTCGTCGATCTCGACCTCTTCCTCCACCGCGATGTCGGACACCGGCCGGTAAAACAGGTCGAAACTCTCATCCAGCGGGAATCGGGCGCTTCCCAGACACCGGTCGCACTGGGCGGTCATTTCCACCGTATACCGGCCCTGGACACGAACTTCTCCCTCCGATCGGGCCAACAATTCAGCCGACCCGGTGGCGCGCAACGGAGAGCCTTGCGCGATATCTTCGCCCGAAAAATCGATCAGCCCCACTTCGAAGGTTTCGTCGAAACGAACCTTCCGCAACTCCATCTCTTTGATACTCAAGAACATGTGGCGAGCCTGGACTTACGGAGCAGAACGAAAACTATTATAGCATCGTGGAACGGGCGCCTCGAAAGGCATCGATTTCGGCGATTTCTTCCTTGGACAGCCGGAACTCCAGTGCGCCGATCACGCCTTCCACCTGTTCGGGCGACCGCATCCCGACGATGGCGGCGGTGATCGCCGGGTTGCGCAGCGTCCAGGCGATGGCCACCTCTCCGGCGGTGCGGCCGTGGCGCGAGCCGATCCGCCTCACCAGTTCGGCAAGCTCCAGGTTCCGGGAGAGCTGCGGCTCCTGGAAAGCAGGCGCGCGGCCGCGGAAATCGTCCTTCGGAAAGGCGGCTACGCGCTCCTTGGTCATTTTGCCGGTGAGCAGGCCCGATTTCATGGGCGAATAGGCGATCACGCCGATGCCATTGTGCGCGCAGTAGGGGAGGATTTCGGCTTCCACCTCGGGCGAAATAGCCGAATAGGGCGGCTGCAGCGAAGTGACGGGAGCGATGGCGCGGCAGCGCTCCAACTGGAGGACGTCGAAATTCGAAACGCCGATCGAGCGCACCTTGCCTTCCTCTTTCAGCTTGGCCATGGCGCCCCAACCCTCTTCGATGTCCTCGTCGGGCAGGGGCCAGTGGATCTGGAAGAGGTCGATGGCGTCCAACTTGAGGCGCCGCAGGCTGCCTTCGCACTCGCGGCGGACGGAATCGGCCTTCAACCGCCCGGTGATGGCCCCCTTCTCGTCCCACACGCGTTCGCATTTGGTGAACACATAGGGCCGGGTGGAACGGCCCTCGAGCGCCCGCGCGACCACTTCTTCGGAATGGCCCAGGCCGTAAACGGCGGCCGTATCGATCCAGTTGATGCCGTGATCGAGGGCGGCGTGAATGGCCGTCACGGACAGGCGGTCGTCCTGCGGCCCCCAGGCGAAGGCCCACCCGCCGCCGCCCATGGCCCAAGCGCCGATCCCGATCGGGGTAAGCTCCATGTCACTGTTGCCGAGGCGTTTCTTTTCCATGTCTTCTACCATATCGAAGGTTGGAGCCGGTGGTTCGCTGGCCCGCACGATTCGAGTTTACGCGATAGATTCTCGCCCAGCAGCAGCTTCACAGAGCCACGCGCCTGCCCATCCGGGCGGCAAATTCGTACACCGCACGGAAATCATCGGGCTCCAACTCCGGATAATCGTCGAGGATTTGCTGCTCCGTCATGCCCGCGGCGAGCCAACCCAGCACGTCCCATACGGTGATGCGCAACCCGCGAACGCATGGCTGGCCAGAGCGTTTGCCGGGCTCGATCACGATGCGGGAGGTCATTTTTCGAGCATATCATTGGCACTGTAGCGAGGCAGCCGCGATTTCTATGGTCTCGTCTTCCGAAAGGTAAGCCGCATAACGAAGGGCTTCGTCGATATCTGCCGGTTCCAGATAGGGGTAGGAATTCAGAATAGACTCCCTGGTTTCCCCGGACGCCAGCAGGCCGAGAAGGCGCGAGACCGGGAATCGCAAATTGCGGATACAAGGCTTGCCCGTCGCCACAGCCGGGTTAGCGGTAATTCGCTCGAAGCGCATGAAGCACGTCCCTCCCAATCATACCAGTGGCGCTCCTGTATATAATGTTCCCGAAGGCATGGACACCTTTTCGAAAGCGGAGCGCAGCGCCATCATGCGCCGCGTGCGCGGCAAGGACACGCGGCCGGAGATGGCCGTTCGCGGTCTGGTGCACCGGATGGGCTTCCGCTACTCCCTGCATCGCGGCGATCTTCCCGGCAAGCCCGACCTGGCGTTTCCGGGCCGCCGGAAGGTGATTTTCGTACACGGCTGCTACTGGCATGGCCACTCGTGCCGGGCCGGCCGGAACCGGCCCAGCTCGAACACGGAGTACTGGATCGCCAAGCTCGACCGCAACCAGACTCGCGACGCCGCCCATCGCCGGCGCCTGCGGCGGCTCGGTTGGGGGGTGCTCACGGTCTGGGAATGCGAATTGAAGAACACGGAGCGGCTGCGGGCGCGCATGGCGCGGTTCCTGGCGGACAGCGGCGAATGAGCTTGTTCGACCCCCTTGCGCTCAGACGCCCACCGTCCCGACAGGCGACTGAAATCACCCTCAACTTCGGCCAGGTCGCCCACAACTTCGAAACCGTTCTCGACTCCATCAAACGCCTGGAAAACATCGCCGCGGCCCACGAACAACGTCTCGACGACCCAGCGAAGTAGCCGCGCGCCGAGGCCAATGCGGACCCGGCCGCGGCGTCCTTTGGCGGGCGTGCTACATTGGAAAAATCGCCGGCATTTTCGCTCCCTCGTAATGAAAGGCAACACAACCGCTGGAGAGAAGTTCCAGGAGTTGGTAGCTCTCATGGCGCGTCTGCGCGCGCCGGACGGCTGTCCCTGGGACCGCGAGCAGACCTTCGATTCCATCAAGCCCTACACTCTGGAGGAAACCTACGAAGTTCTCGACGCCATCGACCGGCGGCAATGGAAGGAACTCGTCGAGGAGCTGGGCGACTTCCTATTGCAGGCGGTCTTCTACGCGCAGATGGCCGGCGAACAGGGCCTCTTCTCGATCGAGGACGCGCTTGAGGCCATCAACCGGAAGCTGATCCGCCGGCACCCTCACGTGTTCGGGGAGGAATCGGCGCAATCGGCGGGCGACGTCAAGCGCATCTGGGGCGAAGTCAAAGCCGCGGAGAAGGAAGAAAAGGGAACCACGCGCGACGGATTGCTTTCCACCGTGCCGCGGGCGCTGCCGGCGCTGGTGGAGGCGCAGCAGATCGCCGCGCGGGCGGCGGGCGTGGGCTTCGATTGGGAAAACGCCGAACAGGTGCTGGAGAAGCTCGATGAAGAACTGGCCGAGCTCGAAGCGGCGCGGCGCGGCGGGTCGCCCAGCGAGATCGAGGGCGAGATCGGCGATCTGCTGTTCGTGCTGGTTAACCTGGCGCGCTTCATGAAGGTGGATCCGGAGCAGGCGCTGCGCGGGACCAACGCCAAGTTTCGCGCGCGCTTCGGATACATCGAGCGCAGGCTGGCCGAGCGCGGCGAGAAGCTCGAGGATTCGAACATCGCCGAGATGGAAGCGCTGTGGCAGGAGGCCAAGCGATGATCGAGATCTGGCCGCTTCACAACCTGGAGGAATTCGCCGAGGCGCTGAAGTTGCAGCAGCGCATCTGGAATTTCGCCGATATCGAGGCCATGCCCTTGCGCTGGTTCGTGGTGGCGAGCAAGGTGGGCGGACAGATTTTCGGCGCGTACGAGGACGGCCAGATGATCGGGTTTTTGGGCGCCATGCCCGGCATCCTGCCGGACGGGCGGCCGTACCTGCACAGCCACATGCTGGGCGTTCTGCCGAAATACCGCGACCGGGGCGTGGGCCGGCGGCTCAAGCTGGCGCAGCGGGATGAGGCGATCGAGCGCGGCATCGACCTGATCGAGTGGACCTTTGACCCGCTCGAACTTAAGAACGGGTACTTCAATATCGAGCGGCTGGGGGCCATCGTGCGGCGCTACGAGGACAACCTGTACGGCGTCACGGCGAGCCCGCTGCACGGCGGGCTTCCCACGGACCGCTGCGCGGCGGAGTGGTGGCTGCGGTCGCCGCGAGTGGAGGCGGCGGTGGCCGGCAAGGTTCCCGGTCGGGGTTCCGGCGAGCGAATCGCCTTCCCCGCGGACATGGCGCACATACGGGCCAGCGATCCCGTCCGCGCCGGCGTCATCCAGCGCGCCAAAGGGGAGAGGTTTCAGGACGCATTCGCGCGGGGCTTGGCGGTGACGGGCTTCGAACGCAGCGCGAGCGAAGGCGTGTATCTTCTGGAACGCGTGGATGAGGCCGTTACCGAAGGTTTCGCCGCGGCGCACGAACGCATCCGGCGGATGATTACGCAACGCTTGCGGCGCGGCGAAACGGAAGGCCCGGAGGCCGCGTGATGCGCATCGAGAGCATTACCCTGCACGAGATCGGCATGAGCCTGGTGCGCCCCTTCGAAACCAGCTTCGGACGCACCACCGAGCGCCGCATCATTCTGGTGGAAGCGCGCAGCCAGGGCCTTTCGGGATGGGGCGAGGTCACCGCCGGCGAGAACCCTTTTTATAACGAGGAGTGGACCGAATCGGCGTGGCTAATTCTGCGCGACTACGCCGCGCCGCGCGTGCTGGGGCGCGAGGTGGCGGGACCCGAGGACATTGGGCCGCAGATGGATCGCATTCGCGGCCACCACATGGCGCGCGGAGGCTTGGAAGCCGCGGCCTGGGACCTGGCGGCGCGCATGGAAGGCGTGCCGCTATGGAAGAAAATCGGCGGCGGCGCCAGGCGCGAGATCCCCTGCGGGGTTTCCATCGGAATTCAGAACTCGATCGAGCAGCTTCTGGAGGTCATCGAGCGCGAGCTGGCCGATGGCTACCAGCGCATCAAGATCAAGATCAAGCCGGGCTGGGACGTGGAGGCCGTGCTGGGAGTGCGCCGGCGCTTTCCCGGAATCAAGCTGATGGCCGACGCCAATTCGGCCTACACCCTGGCCGATGCCGCGCACCTGAAGCAGTTGGACGATTACTTCCTGATGATGATCGAGCAGCCGCTCGGCCACGACGACATTGTGGACCACGCCGAGTTGCAACGGAAGCTCGATACGCCCATCTGTCTCGACGAGAGCATCCGCACGGCGCATCATGCCGAGCAGGCCATCCGCCTGCGCGCCTGCGGCATCCTCAATATCAAGCTCGGGCGCGTGGGCGGCTTCCGCGAAGCTCTGCGCGTGCATAACGCGGCGCAGGCCGCCGGCATACCCGTATGGTGCGGCGGCATGCTCGAATCCGGGGTGGGCCGGGCGCACAACGTGGCGCTGGCGACGCTGCCGAATTTCGTGCTTCCGGGGGACGTTTCGGCGAGTAAACGCTATTGGAAGCGCGACATCGTCGATCCGCCCATAGAAATTACGCCGCAAGGGACCATACGGGTTTCCGACGGGCCGGGCTTCGGATATGGGCTGGATTTCGATTTCATCCGGCATATCACTGTGCGCGAGGAGTCTCTGGGTTGACCGGGGGGCCGTTGCTCTATGCGCTGATCGCGCTGATGATTTTCGGCTGGTCCGGCAACTACGTGGCGGGCAAGATCGCCCTGCGCGAGTTCCCGCCGCTACTGCTCACAAGCTGGCGGGCGCTGTTCGCGGGCGCGCTGATTCTACCCGCCTATCTGTGGGAACGGCGGAGGAACGGCGCCCGTTGGACCTGGCGGGAGGCTCCGTCGCTGCTGGCCCTGGGCCTGTTGGGCGTGACGCTGAACCAGATGCTGTTCGTGTTCGGACTCAGCCGCACCAGCGTGGCGCACGCCGCCATCTTCGCCAACCTGACGCCCATCACGGTGCTCTTGCTGGCCTCCGCACGCGGCCTCGAGAGAATCACGGCCGGTAAATTGGGTGGCATGGCGGTGGCCTTGGGAGGCGTCGCGCTCCTGAAAACGCTGGAGCCGCGCGCACGGAACGCGCCCCAGGCGAGCCTGGCGGGAGACCTGCTGATTTTCGCGGGCGGTTTCGCCTTCGCCCTGTTCACGGTCTACGGCAAGCCGGTGACCAAGCGTCACAGCGCCATCACCGTGAACGCCTTCGCCTATATCTCGGGCGCCATCCTGATGGCCCCGGTGGCGGCGTGGCAATCCGCGCGATTTCCGATGGCTTCCATCTCTCTGGGGGCCTGGACCGCGCTGCTCTACATGGCGCTGTTCTCCTCGGTGATCTCCTACCTCATCTACTACTGGGCGCTCGGGCGCATGGCCCCCTCCCGCATCTCCAAGTTCTCGTACTTCCAGCCGCCGCTCGCCACAGCGCTGGGCGTGCTGGCGCTGGGAGAACGGGTGACCTGGGCGCTGGCGGTTTCGGCAGCGGTGATTTTCGCGGGGGTGTTCCTCACGGAGCGGGCGCGATGAACGCGTTCGTTTCGCTGCTGGGCTCCAACCGCAATTACCGCTACACCTGGACCGGCCAGATCGTGAGCGAGATCGGCGACCACTTCAACAACATCGCGGTGTTCAGCCTGGCGGTGGCGCACACGCGCTCGGGCCTGGTGGTGAGCGGGGTGATGCTGGCGCGCGCCATTCCGGCGGTGATGGCCGGGCCGCTGGCGGGGGTGTGGCTGGATCGCATGGACCGCAAGCGCGTGATGATTGCGAGCGACCTCATCCGCGCCGTGGTGGCTGCGCTGTTTATCGTCACGGTGAGGCGCCCCGAACCCTGGCTGCTCTACCTGTTGAGCGCGCTGCTGATGTTCGCTTCGCCGTTCTTCACCAGCGGGCGCGCGGCCATACTGCCGTCCATCGCCACCCAGGAAGAGCTGCACACGGCCAATTCGCTGACCCAGACCACCCAGTGGAGCACGCTGGCGCTGGGCGCGTTCCTGGCCGGCGCCAGCGTGATGCAGTTCGGGTATGTGTGGGCCTTCGCGGGCAACGCGCTTTCCTTTCTGGTCTCGGCGCTGTGCATCTCGCGGCTGTTCCTGCCGGGCCGCGGCTTCCGCCCGCCACGCCGCTCGTTCACCGAAGCCGAGGTGGTGCGGCCCTGGCACGAGTACGCGGAGGGCCTGCGCTATATGCGGTCCGTGCCCCTGATTCTGGGCCTCGCCGTAATCAACGTGGGGTGGGCCACCGGCGGCGGGGCCGCGCAGATCCTGTTCAGCGTGTTCGGCGAGATTGTGTTCAATCGCGGGCCCGCCGGGCTGGGGCTTATCTGGGGCTGCGCGGGTCTGGGCCTGCTGGCCGGGGGCGCGCTGGCCTACGGCGTCGGCCGGCGTCTGAGCTTCAATACCTACAAACGCGTGGTGGTGGCCTGCTATATCGTGCACGGGGGCTCGTACGTGCTATTCAGCCAGACGCGGAGTTTTGGATGGGCGCTGGTGTTCATCGCGCTCTCACGCGTGGGGGTGGGCCTAAGCTCGGTGCTGAACATGGGGCAACTGCTGCGCCACGTGCCGGACGCGTTCCGCGGCCGCGTGTTCGCCACCCTGGAATCCCTCACCTGGAGCGTCATGATGGTCTCCATGACGCTGGCGGGGATCGCCTCCCAGACGTGGGACCCGCGAACCATCGGCGCGGTGGCCGGATGCCTCAGCGCCACAACCGCGATATTCTGGGGCTGGGCGCACTTTACGGGCCGGCTCCCCGAGCCGGCGCTCGAAGGCGTCGATCCGGAGGATTTCGAAATCCATGGCGAACCGAACGTATAAGCCTGAATCCCGAAGTTGGGCGCATTGTATCAGGGCACGGCTTCAGCCGTGCCGCAAATGGGAACACCCAGAGGGCTTTAGCCCCTGTTTTTTCAGGAGGATGAGAAGGATTTGCGCCGGGGCCAAACCAGGGGCTAAAGCCCAGAAAATGCTGCCTGATCGGCACGGCTCAAGCCGTGCCCTGATGCAAAGCCTGTTTTTTCAAGGAAATAACCTATGGAAATTCAGTTTGTCCGAGGTTAACTTTGTAATTCAGTGTAAGGGCATCGATCCATGAGCGGCCTCGCGGGCAAAGTGGTGCTCGTCACCGGGGCCGCCCGGCGCATTGGCCGGGGAATCGCGTTGCACCTGGCCGCCGAGGGCGCGCGCGTGGCCATCCACTACCACCGGTCCGAAGACGAGGCGCGGCTAGCCGCCGAGCAGTGCGGCGCGGTCCTGTTTCGGGCCAACCTGGAGAGCGTCGCCGAGATCGCCCGCATGTTCGCCGAGGTGGAAGAGCGCTTCGGGAAGCTCGACGGCCTGGTGAACAACGCGGCGCGGTTCACCCGCCGCGATCCGCTCGAAATCACGGAACAGGACTGGGATTTCATCCACTCGGTGAACCTGAAGGCCGTCTTCTTCTGCTGCCAGGGCGCGGCGCGGATCATGAAGAGGACCGGCGGCGGGCGGATTGTGAACATCAGCTCGCTGGGCGGGATCCGGCCGTGGGCGCGGCACGCGCACTACTGCGCCTCGAAGGCCGGCGTGATTATGCTGACGCGCGCGCTGGCGAAAGCGTGGGCCCCGGAAATCACGGTCAACTCCGTGGCCCCGGGAGTGGTTCCGTTCGAGGATATCGACGACGAGGGCCTGCGGATGATGGCCGCCACCCCGGCCCGGCGCGGCGGTACGCCGGCGGAGATAGCCGATGCGGTGGTCTACTTCCTGAAAGCCTCCAATTTCGTTACCGGACAACTGCTGGCGGTGGATGGCGGGTTGAGCCAGAGGTAGCGCCGCGGCGGTAGGATCTGAAGTGGAAACCGAAGGGAAAGAATGACTTAGGACTTTGGCGCAAAAAGCAAAGGCGCTCCCTTGCCGGGCGAGCGCCTGCTCTGCCGGAGATGGCCGGTCCCTTACGCCTGGAACGAGCTGCCGCAACCGCAGGTGGATTTCACGTTGGGGTTGTTGAACTTGAACCCGGAGCCTTCCAGCGTCTCCACGAAGTCCACTTCCGCGCCGTCCAGATACAGCATACTGGCTTGGTCGACGAAGACCTTGAGGCCGCCATAGCTGTAGGTTTTATCCAACATGCTGGGCTGATTCTCGAAGGCCATGGAGTAGCTGAAGCCGGAGCAACCGCCTCCCACGACAGAAATCCTCAGCCCCGCGGGAGCGGGTTCCTGGGATGCCATAATTTCCTTTACCTTGCCCACTGCTTTTTCGGTTAACTGAACCATGACCTCTCCTGATTCTGGCTTGCAGTCCTAATTATACAAGCGACGACTGCCAAGCTTCCCGGATCTCAACTGGTTTGATGATCGCAGGCGCGCGGGGGTCGCGGGAAAGTGGACCGTATCGGTCCTGGAAGAGGGCGCCTCTGGGCCGGGGATGGCCTCGGGCTCCTGTGCTATCTTGCAGTAGTACCGTTCGTCAGGTTGTTGAAACCCGAGCATAGCGGGGTGCGTCGGATGCGGTGTATGGGAACACTGTCCGGCGTTCTTCCACTCCCCGGCTTAGGAAGCAGGATCGCGGCGAAATCGAGAGTGGACTACCAGAACACACCGGAAGGCGCTCTGGTTCTGCGGGCGCAGGCGGGCGACGAATCGGCGTTTCAGGAGATAGTGGAACGCTATCAGGCCAAGGTGTTCTCCATCATCCACGGCATTATCCGCCAGCGAAACGATGTGGAAGACATTGCGCAGCAGGTATTTGCGAAGATTTTCCTGTCCCTCAAGAGTTTCGATTTCCGCAGTTCGCTGATTACTTGGATTTACAAAATCACAGTCAACGAGTGCTTCGATTATCTGCGCAAGAGGAAAGTGCGGAAACTGGTCTACGAGAGCGATTTGAGCGAGGACGAGGTGCGCCGCGTGGAGAACACCGAGCCGGTTGTGAACCGGCAGGTTTCCACGGATACTACGCTGGCGCGGCGCGACTACGTACTCAAGCTTCTGGCCCGGGTTTCCGAAGAAGACCGCATGTTATTGATGCTGAAAGAGGTTGAAGGATATTCGGTGGAGGAACTGGCGGAGCGGACGGGGATGAACGAGAACACCATTAAAGTGAAGTTGTTCCGCGCGCGCCAGAAGCTGGTGCGGGCGTCGCAACGTATGGAGCGGGCGCCCGGCATGGCAGCCGGTTGAGCGCCAGGGTGCTGGGGCGGTAGTGGTAAGAAGGGTTCCCGTAGCGGGCGGGCCCGTAAGGGCAATAGATCCGCAAAGGGTTAGCTTGAGCGTGGCGACTCGATGGTTTGGTAAGGGAAGAGAAGCGTATGCACGCGGTAGTGATGGAAAGCCTGGAAGAGTACCTGTCCGGTGCGCTGGAACCGGCGGTAGAGCGGCAAATCGAAACGCACCTGAGTGGCTGTAAGGCTTGCCGTGAAGATGTTGCCAACATGCGGGAGGTCGGGCTGCTGTTTGGCTCTTTGCGGTGCGCGGAAGCGGTGGAAGCCCCGCCCGGCTTCTACGCGCAGGTAATGGCGCGGGCCGTTGAGCAAAGGGACGCGCCATCGTTTACCAATATCTTCGCGCTGAATTTTGCGTTCGGCCGCCGCCTGGCGTTTGGATCGCTCGTTACGCTGGCCGTGCTGGGAAGCTTCCTGATTGTGCGCGAGTCGAGGTCTCCGATGGGTCCTTCACCGGAAACCGTGATGGCGGAGGAGTATTCCGCCGCTTTCGATTCGGCGCCAGCCCAGGACAACATGCTGCTCACGCTGACGGCCTATGAGCGCTAACCTTCTGGCTATTTCGCCGATGCGCGGCTTCTGGAACGCGCGGGTGACCTGCGGGGTGACGCTCGCGCTGGTTTTCTTGTGCGGCGCGGTTATCGGCGCGGTGGTCATGGATTTCGGCGTTCACGGCCGCGGGCAGGCGGTGGCGTTCGACACTCCCCAGGGCAAGGCCGACTACTTTGAACGGTTGCAGAAAGATCTCGACCTGACGCCCGCGCAATCCGAGCAGATCGGACTGATTCTGAACGATTTCTGGCAGTACTACCGCACCGTCCTCAGCGATGCCAAGCAGCGCATCGAGGTGGTGCTGACGCCGGAGCAAAAAGTCAGGTTTGAACGTCTGTTGCAGGACCAGAAGAGGTAGTCCCGCGGTTTCTTGTCTCCCGCAAACCTCTCCCGCGATTGACACCCGCGACGTAAGCGGCGAGAATAGCTGTGAAATGCGACCTTTTCGTTCTATTCTCATCGTCATGGCGATGCTAAGTCTTATGCTGGCGGAGGGGTGTTCCAGGATTGCCTCCACGCCGCGGGCCTTTGCCATGGGGGAGCGCGTCGAACTCGGCCATATCATCTATACGGTTCTCGAGACGCAGTGGATGACCCAGATCGGCTCGGGTTTGGACGCCAAGATACCTGCAAACCGCTTCCTTCTGGTGCGCATCAGCGCGGCCAACAGCGGCATCGCGGAAGTGCTGGTACCCGGCATGACCGTGGTGGACGACAATGGCAAGGCTTACGCGGAGTTCGCCAACGGCGAAGGGGCGCCGAACTGGCTTGGCATCCTTCGCCAGGCTAAGCCGGCCGAAGCCGCGCAGGGCGCCGTGTTGTTCGACGTTCCGC
Source organism: Bryobacteraceae bacterium (assembly GCA_049520795.1). Lineage (GTDB taxonomy): Bacteria > Acidobacteriota > Terriglobia > Bryobacterales > Bryobacteraceae > BOG-224. Next base: position 9,400 of record JBEKPK010000046.1, on the reverse strand, counting down.
CCCGGCACTACAAGCTACGCCTTACCGACGAGAACGAACAGAAGACGGCATTTGTCGACCTGCCTCTCACATTTACGCCAGACACTCCCGAACTGCCGATGCCGGGCCCGGCGAAAAAGTGACGGCTTCCATCCGCGGGTAGACCGAGGCGAGCGGCAGTAGAATTCAGTTTATGTGGGCATTGGCGATGGCTCTGCTGTTCGCGCAGGCAACCGATCCCGTTTCCGAAGGCTTGAAAGCCCTGGATGAGGGAAAGAACGAGGCTGCGGTTCAGGCGTTTGGCCGGGCTTTGGCAGCCGATCCGCAGGACTACTTCGCGCATTTCAACCTGGCGCTGGCCTATGGCGCCCTGCGGCGCGATGCGGAGGCGGCCGCCGAATACCGCAAGACCCTGGAATTGAAACCGGGGCTATATGAGGCCAATCTAAATCTGGGCATGCTGCTAATGCGCGACAAAGAGCCGGCCGACGCGCTGCCGTTGCTGGAAGCCGCCGCGGCGCAGAAACCCACCGAGTTCCAGCCCCGTTTTTTCCTGGCCGAAGCGCAACTGGAAACCGGCGACGCGGAGGAAGCCGCGCAGAGTTTTCGCCTGCTTGTAACCGCCAACCCCAAGACCGCCGAGGCGCACCTGGGGCTGGCGCAAGCGCTGGCGCGCCAGGATAAGCTGGCCGAAGCAGCCCCTTATTTCCGGCGGGCCGCGGAACTGGACCCCAGCTTCCGCGACGATTTACTGGGCCTGGCCCGGCGGTACGAGAACGACGGGCAGCCGGCTGAAGCCATCTCCATCTATCGGGAGTTCCCCGGCAACGCGGCCGCCCAGGAGCGCCTGGGCGTCTTGCTGCTGGAATCCAAGCAATACGCCGACGCGGTGGCGCGACTCGAGGAGGCCTGCGCCAAGGCGCCTACGGCCGCGAACCGGGTGGCGCTGGCGCAGGCCTACGTGCTGAACCGTCAACCCGATAAAGCGGTTCCTCTGCTCGATAAGGCCGTGGCGGAGAGCCCCGCGGACTTCGACCTGCGCATGGGCTACGGCCGCGCGCTGCGCGACCTGAAGCGGTTTCCCTCCGCCGCGGCCCAGTTCCAGGAGGCCGCGCTGCTCAAGCCGGACGATGCCCAGACGCGGAGTGAGCTGGCGATGGTTCTTTATATGACGGGCGATGCCGAAGAGGCCCTGGCCAACCTGGACCGGGCCCGCGAGTTGGGCCAGGATATTGCCGGGAACTGGTTCCTTCGTGCGATCATTCTAGACAAGCTCAGGCAATTGAAGCCCGCGCTGGAAGCGTACCGGCGGTTTCTGGCCATGAGCGAAGGGAAGAATCCGGACCAGGAGTTCCAGGCGAAACAGAGGGTGCGGATTCTTCAGAAGGAGCTGGATAGAAGGTGATGCCGGGACGGCCAGTGCGGTGGGGAATAGCGTTCGCGCTGGCGCTGGGCGCGGTTTGCGTCCGGGCGGCGGGCGGCGATCTGGCGGCCGCGCGGGCGGAGGCGAACCTCGAGAAACGCTCCAAGCTGGCGCTCGACAACGCCGAGGCCGCGCTCAAAGAGGCGCGCGCGGCGTACGACAAGGGTGACGACGCCGCTGCCGCCGCCGCGCTGGAGGAAATGCGGCAGTCCGTGGACCTGGCGCGCGATTCGCTCGAGCAGACGCGCAAGAACCCTCGCAACCATCCCAAGTACTTCAAACAGGCCGAGATTACGACTCGCGACCTGCTGCGTAAAATGGAAACGTTCCAACAGGAGATGAGCGTCCTGGACCGCCCCATGGTTGACAGCTCCAAGGCCCGAGTCCAGCAGGTACACGACGAGCTGCTCATCGGGCTGATGGAGGGCAACAAGAAATGAGAACGCTGATCTGCTGTCTGTTGTTGGCCGCGCCTGTGGCCGCGCAAAGGGACTTTCTGACCCAGGCGGAGATCGAGCGTATCCGCGACGCGCAGGAACCCAATGCGCGCCTGGAGCTATATGCCTCTTTCGCCCGCGAGCGCGTGGACCTGGTGAAGAATCTTCTTTCCAAGGACAAGGCCGGCCGCTCGCTCGCGATTCACGATGCGCTGGAAGACTATGCCAAGATTCTCGACGCCGTGGACGATACGGCCGACGATGCGCTGGCTCACAAGCGGGATATCAAGGTGGGAATGAACGCGGTATCGAACGCCGACCAGCAAGCCCTGTCCGCGCTGAAAAAGTTCAAGGCCAGCCAACCCAAGGATCTGGAGCGCTACGCCTTCGCCCTGGATCAAGCCATCGAATCCACATCGGACAGCCTGGAAAACTCGCTTCAGGATTTGGGAGAACGCGCTCTCGATATCGAAGCGCGAGAGAACCGGGAAAAGAAGGAGGCCGAAGCCGCCATGACTCCCGCCGAGCGCGACGAGAAAAAGGCCGGCGACCAGAAGGCCGCCGACGCCGAGAAGCAGCAGAACAAGCCGCCGACGCTGCTGCGGCCAGGGGAGAAGCCGCCGCAGCAGCAGTAGCTGCGGGCGGGACGATCGGTTTTTGTCGTCGGTCGACTCCGGAGCGGTTCTCGCGCCCGACAGGGTCGAAAAAGCACCTTGGGCCTGCCGTGCGACCATTATTCTGACCGCTCCCTGACGGTCGCGGCTCGCCAAACCGATAACGAGCCGCGACCGTCAGGGAGCGGTCGGGCGACGCCTGCCAACCCGGATTTTTCATGAAATTCCAGGAGCCTAAAGCCCACCCCGACAGACCACGAAAACCGGTGGCCTGTCCCACTCGCTGCGATCCACTACACTGGAACGGATAGAGCCGTGACTAAGAGCCTGCCATTGATGCTTCGCCACGCGATGTATAACCTGCGTGGCGGCTTTTTAATTCGCCCGCTGACCATCGCGGCGGCGCTGGGTTTCGCGGGCGCATCCTTTTCGTGGTTGGAAGAGAGGTTTCCGGCCGCCAGCGCCTGGGTTCCCACTCTCCTGTTCCCCTCGCACGCCGACCCGCAAGTGGCCCAGGTCATTCTGGCCGGCATCGCCGCCTCCATCATGACGGTGGTGTCCATCGTCTTCGCCATCCTGTTGATGACGCTCACCCTGGCGTCCATGCAGTTCTCCCCGCGCATCATCGTCAGCTTTTCCAGGGACCGGGTGACGCAATGGACGCTGGGCATCTTCCTCGGCACCTTCTCCTACTGCATGGCGGCGCTTCCGGCGGCGCGCTCGCTGCCTCATCCCTTCGCGCCCGTGGCCACCGTCCTGGGCGCCATGGCGCTGGCGGCGGCGTGCGTCGGCTGGCTGCTCTTTTTCATTCACCATATCTCCCAGGCCATCAGCGTCAATCACATCGTCGACAGAATCGCGGAGGAAACCGAAGCCGTAATCGATGAGATGATGCCCTGGCCACATCGCCTGAACCACCTGCAAAATGCCTCGCCGCTCCGGCCCAACCCGACCGAGGTGGCCATCTGGAGCGATCGTTCCGGCTACATTCGCTTCATCGACGCGCCGCGTCTGGTGGGCCTTGCGAAGCACTATCACGTCAGCATCCGCGTTCTGCGCCGGGTGGGCCACTTCGTTCCGGCGGGAATCCCGCTGATGATGGTCTCCAAAGGGGACCGAATGCCCCCCGAAGGCGCCGCCGGGCTGCTGGCCGCGTTCGATTTCGGCCCCACCAGAACGTTGGAGCAGGACGTCGAGTTTGGCGTCCTGCAGATTGTCGATATTGCGCTGAAGGCCATCTCCCCCGCCGTCAACGACCCCTCCACCGCCATTAGCTGCGTCGATCAGTTGAGCCGCATTCTGATCCGCTTCGCGTCCCGCGAGCCGCCCGAGGATCTGCTCTACGACCCTCCGGGCACGGTGCGCGCCACCATTGGATGGATCCACTTCGAGCGTATGCTGGAGGCGGCCTTCGAGCAGATCCGCATGTATTCGAAGACCGACGTGGCGGTCAGCTTGCGATTGCTGCGGGCCCTCGGCGACATCGCCGCCTCGACGCCCGATCCGGAGTTCCGCCGCGTACTCGTCGAGCGCGGAAAGCGGATCGTGGCGGGTTGCGCCGAGAAGCTGGGCGAAGAAGAAATGCGGGAATTGCGCGTTCGCCAGGCCGCGCTCGAAGCCTTACCGGCGGTCCCGCAACTGTGAATGCCCGGACATGTACGTAATCAATACGCACATTGGTTGACTCTCCCAACTTTCCAATGTACTATTTGAATGTGTACGCTGATGGGGGATCTTGTCATGCCAAGAATTGCAGTCGAAGACAATAGCCGGATGTCCTTGAGAATTCGCGCCGAGGAAAAAGCGATGCTCATGCGGGCGGTGGCGCTGGAGCGCACCGACTTGACGGATTTCGTTCTTCGCCACGCATTGCGCGCCGCCAAGGCCGTAATCGCGGAAGCCGATCGTGTGCGGCTCTCCGCGAGGGACAGTCTGCGAGTGCTGGACCTGCTGGAGAATCCGCCCGCGCCTAACGCCAGACTGCTGGCTGCCGCAAAGGCGCTGCCACGTCGCTCATGACTGTGACGGCATGGCACGAAGAGCCGATCGGCAGGAAACACGATCGGGAAGCGTTCGACTGCGGCGAAGAAGCGTTGAACGAGTTCTTGCGCCGTTACGCCCGCCAGAGCCACAACCAGGGCGGCGCCAAGACATTCCTGGCGATCGACGATGCGGATAAAAAGACCATTCTCGGCTTCTACAGCCTGAGCCCGGCTTCGGTCGAATATGCCCGAACGCCGGAAATTGTAAGACGCAAGCTGGCGCGTCACGATGTACCGGGTTTCCGTTTGGCGCGCCTGGCCGTGGATCGCGGGGTTCAGGGACAGGGCCTTGGCGGACAGCTTCTGCTGGCGGCGGGCAGACGCTGCCTGCTGGCGTCGGCGGAAGTTGGCGGCGTCGTGCTGGTCATCGACGCCAAGAATGACAGGGTGGCGATATGGTATTCGAGCTATGGCGCCGTGGCACTGCTCGATGCGCCGCTATCCCTGCTGCTGCCGCTGGCGACCATCGAGGCCGCGCTGAAAACCGCTGGCAAACCCTGGTGAAGCCGGCGCTCGGGCAGTAACCAATTACTCAGTTCCGTTGGGGCTACCCGACCACATCGGTAACGGGGTAATTTGGTACTGGCGCCGGTTTCGGGCATTGGGGGAACATAGGCGCCCACTGCCTGGACCAGGCATGGAGGCACTGGTGAGATTAGCACGGGGAGGCGCACTTCTGTTGATTCCGTTGGCGTTCGGCTGTGGGACTGCCAGCGCAGGGCGATTGCGCAAAGTCTGGGACTATAGCGTTGAGAGTGTGGCGCGATGGGGCGAGCGTCCGGCCAACCCGCTGACGCATGTGTACGCTGTGAGTTTTTCGCCAGATGGGCAGAGGCTCGCGGCGGTGGTCGGGAAGTCCATGGATCAGGAGTCGTTGGTACTGGTTGATAGGGCAAACCCAGGAACCAACGGCGCCAGATACGAGGTTCACACGCCTTTTGGTGGGGAACCCGAATTGTCGGTTCTGCAGTCGGGGATTTCGTGGTCACTTTCGGGCGCGGCGATCGCTCTTATGTCGATTGTTAGCACCTCGGACGGGAAGGCGTGCCCGTTACCGCAACAGACGTTCTTTTTCTTCGGCGCCGATTACGTGGCGGGCCTGGATCCCACGAGCATGCGGCGACACACGGGGAACATGCCCGAGCGCCTCCTGTTCTTCGATGCAGCATGCCAAGATGACGGAACATGGGAAATCCCGTATGGGTGGTACATTTCAGACGCTTCCGCGGACCGCGGTCTGCTGTGTTTGCTGCTCATCAGCCCACCGGGTGTGCGGCCAGGCCAGCCGGAAACGCTAGAGGTGCTTGTCGCATCGCCGTCGGACAGAACTTTCATCCACCGATGGAGTATTCCCGCCGTACACCTTGGACTCCTCTTCGCGGACAGCGGCAAGGTCCTCTGCGGGCTCGCCGGGACCGCGAAGCACGGCTCCGCTCGCTGCTGGAGCGTCGATACCGGCAAGGAGGTCGCCGCGACCAAGGGGTTGAACATACATCAGCCGATGCGAACCGCACTTCACGCGCAACGGGCAATATTGTCGCACTATGGTTGGGGAATTGACTGGGAGGATTTCAGGACGAAGACCGGCGCCTTGAAGAAGCGGGTCATCTGGGACTTCGGAACAGGTCGGGAACTGGCGTCCTGGAAGCCAAAATGGCAAAGGTTGGGATCTGCGGACGAATTGGAAGAACCGTATAAGTTCGCGATTTCGCCGGACGGAAATTACGTGCTTGAGGGCGGTGACGGGGTCCTTACACTGTACAAGATCGAGCCTTAGCCGGTAAAACGAGGGAAACCGGGTCGCGGTAGGGACGGCCATCGCTGGCCGCCCGGCGCACAGATCCGTACGAGCGGAATTTCCGCATACGGCCCCTGCCACGCCGGGATAGGGATGCAGGACACGGGATCGTGGAATCCATCGCTCGAAGATCGGCTGCAACTGTTCCCATCCCGGCCACCGCTTTTGGCCCCCGGGCGTTCCTCGGGGGCGCCGCGAACTGAAGGGGCAAAACGGGGCGATCATCTCCCGCGCCCGGCGCGGTCTTAATGACTCCGTGCTCGCTTTATGCGAGCATAAAGGCGTGATCGTGATCAGCTCAACGACCATCAAGAGGTTCGCGGCTCTTCACGCGGATGCGGCCGAGGAACTACTTCGGTGGAATAGGGCGGCCAGCCACGCCGTTTGGCGGGACGTTAATGAGGTTCGCCTGCACTTCCCGGATGCCGACCAGTACAAGCCCCTGTTGATTTTCAACACCCGGCATAATTACTACCGCCTGATAGTGAAGGTTGACTATCGGGCAGAGCTTCTGATGGTCAAGGAATTCCTCACTCACAAGGAATACACGCGAGGAGGTTGGAAAGAATGGGCGCGCTAGTCATCGACAACCGGAAGTACGCTCGGGTATTGGCAAGGGTCCTGCCGCGAGTGATCGCCACGGACGAAGAGCATGAACGCTTTCTGGCTGAAGTCGAGAAGCTGATGGATAGGGGCGAGCATCGTACCGCGGAAGAGGACGCCGCCCTCGATCTGATGGTTCGTCTTATCAGGGACTACGAAGAGGAGCATCATCCCCTGCCCGATCCGAGTCCTCACGAGATGCTGCGGTACCTGATGGAACAGCGGGGTATGAAGCAAGCCGATCTTCTTCCGGTTTTCAAATCCAGAGGCTACGTTTCCGACGTGGTCAACGCGAAACGCGCCATCAGTAAAGGACATGCCAAGCAGCTTGCCGAGTTATTCAAGGTCTCGGCGGACGTTTTCATCTGACTTGCCGGCGTGCCGGGGGCCCTTGGGCCGATCGAGCGCCGGGCAACTTGCGAGACGCGGCCGCGTTCGCCGGCCAGTGACAGCGTCAACGGGGTTTATGGACGCCCCGTCGGCTATAATCTCGCTATGAACCGCAGAACTTTTCTGGGAGCCGCGGCGGGCCTGGCCCTCGCGAATAAGGGCGTCCGGGCCGCCGCCCCCATTCCCATCATCGATACGCACATTCACCTGTTCGATCCGACGCGTCCTCAAGGCGTGCCATGGCCCAGCAAGAATAACCCGGCGCACAAGGTCATGTATATGCCTTCCCTGCCCTCGCGATACCGCCCGATCGCCGAACCGCTGGGCATCGTGGGCGCCATTGAAATCGAGTGCAGCTCATGGCTGGAGGACAACCAGTGGGTGCTGGACGTCGCCAGAGACGACGCCATCATGGTGGGAACCGTGGGGCACTTGACGCCCGGAACACCCGAATTCAGTCCCAATCTCGAAAGATTCCACAAGAACCCGCTGTTCCGGGGTATTCGGTATGGGCTGGGAAGGCAGGCAGGCAAGGAATTCGACCGGCCGGAGTTCGTCGCCGACCTGAAGGCCCTGGCCGATGCCGACCTGGTTCTGGACACGGCGGATCCGAGCGTGTCGCTATTGGCCGATGTTGTGCGCGTGAGCGACCGGGTCCCCAATCTGCGCGTGGTCATCGATCACCTGCCGCAGATGTCGCCACCCACCGAACCGGCGGCGCGGGCATCCTATGACGCCAGCATGAAAGCGTTCCGGGACCGGCCCCAGGTTTACGTTAAAGTCTCCGAAGTGTTGCGCCGGGTGGACGGCGCCATCCCCACGGAGCTTGCGTTCTACCGCCCCAGGCTGGACGAAATCCTGGACGTTTTCGGAATCGACCGCGTGCTCTACGGGAGCGACTGGCCGAACGGCGATCAGTGGTTGCCCGTGCCGGTTGGATTCAAGATCGTCCAGGAGTACTTCATGGGCAAGGGACAGGCGGCGGCCGAGAAATATTTCTGGCGAAATTCGACCAAAGCCTATAAATGGGTAAAACGAACGGCCAGCCAGCCGCAGGCTTGACGGGAGCCGGGCGTCGGGCCATTACCACAGCGTGCCGCGCCCCAGAATCCCACCCGGATCGAGGCGCCGTTTCACCTCTCGCATGGCTTCCATGTCTTGCGGCGCGTATTGCAGCGCCAGCAGGTGCGCTTTGCGCTTGCCCAGGCCGTGCTCTGCCGATACCGCGCCGCCCAGCGCCACCGCCTGGCGCGCGAACGCGGTCAACAGCGCCGAGGCGCGCTCCCGTTCATCGGGCGTGGTGAGCAGGTTCACGTGCACGTGCGCGTCGCCGATGTGGCCGAAGATCACGTAGCGTCCGGGAAACTCCCGCTCCAGCTTGCGCCGGTACGAGGCCAGCATTTCCCGATTGCGCGCGAGGGGCACGGAGTAGTCCGTGTTCATTTTCAGCGCGCCGGCGCGGCGCACGGTCTCGTTCACCAGCTCGGGCAGGGCGTGGCGGAAGCGCCGGAACCGTTCGCGGTCGGCGGCCGAAAGCGCCATCCAGGAAACGTCGGCGAGGGCCCCGGAATGCTCGATGCGGTCCACCCAGGCATCCACCTCGGGGTCGTCTTCCGATTCGAGTTCCCGCTCGATCAACAGCGCGGCGCGCGCCGTGGCGGGGATCTCCGGGAAGCGCGTCCGGAGCAAGTCGAGCGAGCCCGCGTCAAAGTACTCCAACATGCGCGGCTCGGCCGTGCGCCAGGAATCCACGGCGTCAAGCGCCTCTTCATCGCCGGCGAAGAAAATGACGCCGGCCAAAAGCGCGGCCGGCAAAGGCAGCAGGCGCAGACGCGCTTCGGTGATGACGCCGAGGGTTCCCTCGGACCCCACGAACAGATCCACCCAATCCATTCCCGGGCGCAGCGGATAGCCGGCCGTGTTCTTGGTCACGGCGGGTGAAGGGACCTCGCCGGGATCGAAATCCACCGCCTGGCCGCGATCGAACTCCCTAACGCTTCCATCGGCCAGAACCACGCGCAGGCCCTCCACCCAGCGGCGAGTCGGGCCGTATTTGAAGCTGCGCGAGCCGCTCGCATTGGTGGCGATTATGCCGCCAATCGAGGCCGACGTCT
>JBEKPK010000045.1:0-21619 GCA_049520795.1 Bryobacteraceae bacterium | reverse complement strand
CCGGTCGGCGGGCTTCGCCAGAGTGGAGCTGACCCATGTGCTCGACCGGCGAGCCGGAGTGGTATGCCGCCGCCGCTGGGAAGCTCCGCCCGCCGAGCCCGAGCAACCCGCTCCGTGGCTGAACTCGGCGGTGAACAACCGCACCAACGACATTCTGTTCCACCCCGGCAAGGACGAGTACATCTGCGCTTACTTCAACTCGCCGGAGCGGGGGCTCGCGATCGACGCTCTGCGCGTCGAAATCGATGGCCTCGGGGCGCCCGTCCTGCACGTGGCGGAACTGGGCCGCGACCGCTGGCAGGCCAACCTGCGCGTGCCTCCGGGCCTCGCGCCCGGGCCCCACTACGTGCGCCTCAGAACCGTGCGCAGCGGCTTCAGCGAGGCTTTTCAGATTCTCTTCGGGGCCGCGCCGGAGCCGGCGCCCACGGCCGCCCTGCCGCCGGGCGCGGCGCCCACGCTGCTCGAAGTGGAAAATGGCATGACCCAGACCGCCGAGTTCCGCGGTTACCGCAACGAATACCTGTCCTGCCGCTTCCGCCTGCCGGCGCCGGATCTGGACCGCGGCGACGTCCTCATCGAGGTCGGCGGCCGCGACTGCGCCGTGGATTTCGTGACCAACCTCGGGGCCCTCTGGCAGACCAATTCGAAACTACCACCGGAGCTTCCGCCGGGCCGCTACCAGGTGCGCGTCAAGCTGGGCAACGGGCAGGCATCCTCCGCCCTGGAGATTGTAATCGCAAAGGGGTAGCCCGAATACCCGGCAGTGGGGCGAGCCGCAGACCCGGCCTAAGTAACTAATCCGAACCCCGGAGGGGTGAAAGACAATAGCCCATGGCGTCAGCCATGGGTTTAGACCGGAATCATCTAAGCCCCGTCAGGGGCGAAAGATCCGGCCAAGAGCCGCCGACCCCGTTTCGCGCTTCGATCGTTCTTACGCCCCGGGGCGCCCTCTGGGCCTGGCTGGACGGAATCGCCCCTGTTTCCCACGGCTCATGCCGCGGCTCATGCCGTGGGCTACTATCTTTCGCCCCTTGTGGGGCTGGCGCGCGCTATTTCGCTACCGGCGGATCGGCGGGCTTGGGCGGCGGCGCGGCATCCCGCTTGGGCCCCAGCCCCAACGCAATCAACGATAGCGAGTCGATTTTGCCGGAGGCTTCGATGTTCTGTTCCGCCTGAAACTTCTTGAGCGCGTCCGCCGAACCCGGACCCCATGCCCCGTTGGCGTCCTCGGGCTTGAGATAGCCTTTAGCGGCCAGCACGTCCTGGATTTCCTTATACCGCTCGGGCGTTGGCGTCGTCTGCCGGTTGCGCCAGGTTACTTTGGGAGCGCCCTTTTTGCCGCGCTTGGTAGAGCTGGTCTTCCTGGCCGCGCCGCCCGTCGAAGAAGCCGCCGTGGCGGCCGCCTTTTTCGGAGCGGAGGCGGCCTTCTTGGTGGAAGTCGTCTTCTTGGTCGAGCCCTTGCCCTTTTTCTTCGCCGGCGCGGCGCTCTGCGCGCTCCAGCAAAACGCGCCGAACGCCACTATGCAGGCCCATCCCAGGATTCTTCGCATGTTTCTCATTCCGCTGTGGCGATAAGAATGCCGGGCCGAAGCCCGGCGGCAAGCCCAAAGGCTTGGCCCCACATACGACTTAGTTTAGCAGCCGCAAAAAAAAGGCGGCCGGAGCGATACTCCACCGGCCGCCTTGGAGTGCGGAAGCGTTCGCTTTCGCGTGGATTATTGCGAGCTGTTGGGCAGCATGCCGGCGACGAACAGCGGGGTCCAATCGCCATTCCGCCCATTCCGCCGCAGAACGCGCAGTTGCACGGCGTCGCCCGCTTTCAGGTTCGCCTGTAGGCGGCCCACCGCCTCCACCGAGTTCACCGGCGTGCGGTTGATCGCCAGCACGATGTCGCCCGGCTGCAGGCCGATCTCCTCGGCGAAGGAATCCGGCTTGACCGAGACGATCCGCACGCCGCCGGCCTGCTTGACGCCGTTGGCCTGGCGCCATGGATCGGTCAGATTCTCGATGTCTATGCCGAACTTGGCCGACGTCCCTTCCGGCTTTCCGGCTTCCTGCTGGCTCCCGCCGCCGAAGCGGTCCGGGAAGATCTGCGCAATGTCGCCGGTGGTCACTTTGAAGTCCTGCCGCTTGCCGTCGCGCATCACTCCCAAGGTGACCGTGGTTCCCACCGGCGTGGCCGTGATGGGGTTCACCAGGTCGTTGCCCTCGCGCACCGGCTTGCCGTTCAAGGCTACGATCACGTCGCCCGGCTCAATGCCGGCCTTCTCAGCCGGGCCGCCGGGCGCCACCGACTGGACGAACACGCCTTCATTGACGCCCGCCACTTTCAGGTTGGCGCGCGCTTCCGGCCGGTCGGACGCGGGGAACGTTATGCCGATGGAGCCGCGCGTCACCTTGCCGTTCTTGATGATCTGGTTGTAGACTTCGGCCGCCGTGTTGATGGGCAGCGCAAAGCCAATGCCCTCATAACTGCCCGAGTGCGAGGCTATGGCCGTATTGATGCCTATCACCTCTCCGCGCGCGTTCAGCAAGGGGCCGCCGCTGTTGCCCGGATTGATGGCGGCGTCGGTTTGCAGAAAATGCTGGTACTGGGACGTATCTCCGGGAATATCGCGCTCCTTGGCGCTGATGATGCCCGCCGTGACCGTGGCCTGGAAGCCAAACGGGGAGCCGATCGCCACCGCCCAATCGCCCACCTGCACGGCGTCGGAATTGCCGATTTTGGCGGGAATGAGGTTGGTCTTATCCACCACCCGTATCACGGCCAGGTCGGTTTGCTCGTCCACGCCGACCACCTTGGCGTCATATTGCGTCGGATCGCCGGCGAATTTCACCTTGATCTGGTCCGCCTGGTCTACCACGTGGTTGTTGGTCAGGATGTATCCGGCCTTGTCCACCACCACTCCCGACCCCAGCGCTTCGCGGTTGCGGTTGGACATGTCCGGCGCGCCTTGGCCGAACGGGTTGCCGAAGAACCGGAAGAACTCCTCCATCCCGTTGCCATTGCCGCTGTCGCTGTCGCCCTGGTCGTCGCCGAACGGGCTCGCCTGGCGGCGCTGGGAGCGCCCGCGCGGGGTGGTCGTGGTCTTGGCAAAGTAGGTGGTGGAGATGTTCACCACCGAGGGCTCTAGCGTCTTTGCAATCTGCGAGAATGCGGTCGAGAGCTCAACGGGGCTGGGGATCTTCAACTCCGTTGCTCCGGGCGCGGCCTGAGCGTCTTTCGCCGCTCTCACACTCGAGCTGGTGATCAGCGTGCCGATCACGATGCCGACCGACAGCGTAAACAGCACCAGCGTGAACGAAAGTAGTTTCTGTGTGCGCAGTTTGTCAAGAAAACTCATGGAACCTCTTACTCCTCCAGGTATCGAACTCGGGACCATCATATTCCGGGCCGAGCCTTCTATTCAAGATGGATGTCGCCGCAGCCGTAACGGTTTCACTTCCACCATTATCACTCCCCCCAGGATGAGGGCCGCGCCCGCGGCGGCGCGCCGCGTCAACCCCTCGCCCACGAGCAAATACGACGTGATCCAGGCGAACACAGGCTCCAGCATGTAAATCAAACCGGTGCGGGTCGAACTGGTGCGCCGCTGGGCCCACGCCTGAATCGTAAACGCCAGCGCCGTGGCCAGCAACCCTGTTACCAGTATGGCGCCCAATACCGCGGGACGCCAGGCGACGCGAGGAACCTCCGCCCACCAGAACAGCGAACCCGACAATACCGCGGCCGAGCCCACCTGTGCGACGGACAACAGCTCAAAATCCATGCGTTCGGAAAAGTGGCCCAGTACCACGATGTGCGTGGCGAACGCGACGGCGCACAGGAGCGTCAGCAGGTCCCCCGGATTGATTGGTCCTCCCCTTCCCTGAAGCGTCAGCAGGCCCAGTCCGGCGGTGGCCACCAGAATCCCAACCACCTCCGAAACCCGTGGTCTGCTGCGATAGACGAGCGCCGCCACCAAAGGCACCATGACCGACGCCAATCCCGTAATGAAAGCCGACTTGGGCGCCGAGGTCAGGCGCAGGCCGAGGGTCTGGGTGAGGTAGCCGGCGAACAGAAAAACCCCTGCCAGCGCCCCGGCGGCCGCCGTGCGCCAGTTCCAAACCAGCCGCCGCCGCGCCGCGAACAGGCCCACCAGCGCCGCCGTGGCGAGCGAAAAGCGCAGCGCCAGGAACAGAATCGGCGAGATATCGTCCAGGGCGGCCTTGACCAGGACGAAAGTGGAGCCCCAAACAACCGTGTTCCAGACCAGCGCCGCTTCCGCTTTCCTCGCGCTCAAGCGCGCGCTCCCGGAGCCCCGCCATCCGGGTCGCGCATCAGCAGGAGCAATAGCAGCAGGATGCGCTTGAGGCCCAGGTCACGGCCCTCCGGCCGGTACCATTCCTGGATGGTGTGGGCGCCGCCTCCGGAGCCGCCGCCTCCGATGGCAATCGCCGGCACGCCCAGCGACAGCGGTATGTTGGCGTCCGTGGAGGAGCAGTCGAGGTGCGAGCGGATCCCGAGGTGAGCGTCCACGGCGCGTACGTACTGCAGAATGGCGGCGTTTTCCGGCAGGGCCGCGGCCGGGCGGGCGCCGATCTCCCGGAATCTGCCAGTCACCTTACCGCCGGTGGCGCGCTGGTTCTCGGCTTCGCGGGCGCGGTCCACCGCCGCCGAAAGCGCCCGCACCATCTCTTCGATCTGGGCGTCGCTCTCCGAGCGGATGTCCACCTTGGCTCGGGCCGCGTGGGGGATTGCGTTGACGCTCGCCCCGCCTTCGATCATCCCCACGTTGAACGCCGATTTCGGGCCGCCGTCCAGCCGGATCTCGGCGAACAGCGACACCGCCCGGCACAGGGCGTGCACCGGGTTGCCGGTTCCGTAATCGCTCCAACTATGGCCGCCCGGTCCGGCGAAGGAAACCTCGAAGCGCCGGCTGCCCAGAGCGCGGGTGGTGATGTGGTCCACATTGGCGCCGTCCACCACCACGTAGGATTCAATCTGGCGGGCCAGTGCGGATTCTCTCGCCAGGCGGCGCATGCCTGCAAGGTTGCCTTCGCCCTCCTCGCCGGTATTGGCCGCCAGCAGCAGCCCCCTCCGCACCTCCGGCCGGCTCGAACAGCCCTTCCAGGCGCGCGCCACCCCCAGCAGCGCGGCTAGGCCGGCCCCGTTGTCGGAGACGCCCGGACCGGTGAACCGGCCATCCGGTTCCACCGCGATATCGTCTTTCCCGCGCGGCGCGATCACGGTATCGAGGTGCGCCGTAAGCGCCACGTAGGGCGGCCCGCCGTCCAGCGCGATGACGTTGCCGGCGCGGTCAATGGAGGCTTCCCAGCCGGCTGCCCGGAACTGCTCCAGAAACCACGCCGCGCGCTCCTGCTCCAAAAAGGTGGGGGCCGGCACGCGGCAAAGCTGGAGGTGGATATCGTTGACCCATTGCTTCTCGCGCGTGAACCACTGCAGGCACTCGCGCACCCCGCGATGCTCCACGAGTTCGCCCATCTGGATAGCCGGGAGCGGGCTGTTGGCAACCATTCCTAATGAGTGTAGCAGTGGCGCTCATCCGGCTGGGCCGCGGACATTGAGACGCGTTTGTTAACCTGAGGAGGGAGAGCGGCGTGGTGGTCGACGACGGGAAGAGAGAGTACTACGCCAGGCAGTACGGCGACGGCTGCATGACGCTGGCGCGAGCTGCCAGGGACGCCGGCGTGCCCCTGTGGGAGATGCTGGATTACGTGCGGCAGCGGAAAATCGCGGCCCAATACGACCTGGACGATCTTCGGCAAGATATGGCAACGGCCCTTCGAAGAGCCGGTTCGAATCCGGCGGAGGATTGAAATCCTGGCCCCGCATTGGCCGCCCGTCTTGCGGGCGCATTCGGTCGGGCTCCGGCCGCGTCGGTGGCCAATCGCGCAAACATCCGTCTTGGTTTGGCACACCCGTTGCGTGACCCGTCTTCGCCGCCTCCCTGTATACTGAAAGACGTAGCGCCCCATTGTGAATGGAGCGAATTATGAGTGACCTGGACCGCCTTCACGACATCATTGACTCCTTGCCGCCACCGCAAGTCCACGCGCTCCTGACCCTACTGGCCCCCACGCAACCCATTAGCGATGAGGATTTTGCCCGCCGCCTCGCCGAGGCAGGCGAGGAAGAAGTGGATGAAGAGACCGCCGCCCGCATCCTGGCCGCCGAAGCCGAACAGGGAGAGAATATCTCTCACGAACAATTGAAGCAGCGGCTGGGTCTGTGAAGCGCCTCCTGGTTTATAGGCCCGCCGCTCAGCGCGAACTCAATCGCATGGACCGCTCCGAAGCGGAACGCATCGTCCGCGCGATGGAAGGATTCGCCGCCGCCGGCGTTGGCGACGTCAAAGCTCTGAGGGGTGCGTTGAAGGGCCGCTATCGCCTGCGCGTGGGCAAGTGGCGCATCTTCTTCAGTCTCGATCAGCCTGGTAACGTCGTGGTGACCGACGTCGACAACCGCGGCCAGGCTTATTGACTCCGCGGCTCTTGCCATCGCGCATGGCCCCCAAGCCAGCCGGGTGGCTGCCCCGCTCGCCGCTCGATTCCGTACCTCTTCACCCAGGCGCTGGAATCGAGATAGTACAGCATTACCGGCGATCCTCAATGAGCATCCGCGAGGCGGGAATGCCCCGGGTCTCGATGGGTTCGACCTTCTCGAATGGCGGCGCGTCCGGATCCGGAGCGTGGATTCCGGGGTGGCCTGCCGCTCGTTTGATCAACTCTTCCCGTGTCAGCTTCGGCCTCTCCGGCGTGACGGCGCACTTTTTCTTTGCTCTAACCAGGTCCAGCACCTCCTGGGCGTGTTCTTCAGAAAGGCGCGCAACCTCCTGTACCAGGATTTCCTCCACCGAGGTCACGGTTGTCTCCCTCCATCGCACGGCGATCCAAGTCCGTCGCGGGTATCTTCAGTTTGCCACATCCATGGCGGTAGTCCCGCGGCGCCCCTTCGGCCGGCGTTGTCCGCGAAGCCGAGTCTGAGGCGCCGGTCAGGGTTGGGACTGTTCCGCGGCCAGGCGGAGCCACGTCACCGCTCTGGCGAAGCCCCGCGGCATACCTGGGCCCTCGCCACTTCTACGGTAAGCCCGTTTACCAACAGCCATAACGCGCCAACCCAACACAGGAAACGTTCAGCGTAGCTATGGTGTTCCGACCGGCAACACAACCGAGTTGCTCGAGCTAAATGGGCCTTCTGGGCCCCGGCACCCGTCGCCGTTAATAGCTTTGCATTCGCCAATGACGATCTTTAGGGAGTGGTCACCGGCCGAAATCGTCTCTGGAACCCGGAAATTGAGTTGATACAGACCCACCTGTCCCGGCACAAGGCCCACAAAGGACGGATGCACCGAAAGGGAATCGATTACAACATCTATTTCGATCCACAAAAACGATAGGTTGGGTTCCGGCACAACGGCCAAAGGGGAATACGGGGCCGCCGCGCCGGTTAGAACAGGGGGACTCGTCTGAGGCAGGGCGGCGGCATAAAGAACTACGGCCTCTCCGGGAACGGCAGGATGGCTACGGGTGACGAGCGAGTAATCAGCGCCGTGCTGCATGATGCCAACGAAATCCGGCCTGAAGAACACGTCTGCAGCGACGAACCAGACGTAGGCATTCTGGGTCGCCTGGAAGCCGCCTTGGCGCACGGTCACGACGCAGCGATAGTAATCCACTGTCCCGTCGAAAATGAACTGCGATTCCCAGGGGACCTGAAAATTTATCTGCTGATACCCGCCGAGATCCGCAATGGCATAAAGCGGCGCGGAAGCCCCGCAAACGTCCACCGTCACACCCGCAAGAGAAAGCGGTAGCGGAACGCTCTGCGCTGCAACGACGCCGCTTACATTCAAGCCGCTCAGAAAAGCTGACGCAATTCCTCCGTTTTCTGGCAAATGCGCTGAAAAAGTGACGCCCGATGTGACAACCAGACCATCTGCGCCGAACAGCGAGGCCGTCGCGCAGAATACGGCAAAGATGAAATGCTTCACCCGATGTCCTCCCTCCATGCACTCCCCGGAGCGCAATTCGTCGATTCGAGACGTACCAGTACGAGACGACGGCGTGTCCAATCGATCCACGAAAAGATCCCTCAAGCAAAGCGCCGATCTCCGTTGCGCCACCAAGGAACGGAGTTGGCACAGAATGCCGACGCTTAGATATATGCAGTGAGCACACAGCATGCCACTGAATGGAGTCCCAAATCTGAAACCCGCTGGCGCTCCGAAACAAAGACCCTGGGTGGGGGATTTCGACTACACCTGGGGGTACGAAGCCAGTTCCTGACAAGTGGCGTTTCCGTAGAATGACCGCTAGAAAGGAAGGCCTCTCCGCCCGCGCTGCCACGTTTTGGCTTCTCAGGCAGCGGTCCGCCTCACTCCGGCAGCGGCTGCCCCTTAGTCTCGGGCGCGAAGGGCAACGCCGCTAGGCCTACCAGGAACACCAGGCACATAGCTACGCCGGCGTAGCGCATGGGTTCGGCGTGGCCAGCGAAAACCCTGCTGGTCAAGAGTCCCAGCGTAAACGGTCCGGCGGCCGCCGCCAGGCGGCCTACGTTGTAGCAGAAGCTGGTTCCGGTACTGCGCAGCCGAGTGGGGAACAGTTCCGGCAGGTAGATGGCGTAGCCGCCGAACAACGCCAACTGGGTGAAGCCCATGAGCGGGATCATCCAGAAAATGTCGCCGATGGTCTTGAGGTTCCAGAAGGTGAAAGCGGTCATGCCCATGGCGGCCACAAAACTGATAGCGAAAGCCTTCCTGCGGTTCAGGTACTGGCTGAGCCAGGTGAAGGCGTGGACGCCGAAAAACGAGCCGAAATTCTGGAGCAGTGAGGTGACCCCGATCCAAATGGTGACCTTTCCGGCCAACTCTGCTCCGCTCAAGCCCTGGGCGCGAAAACTGCGCTCCAGCACCGGGCGCAGCAGGTCGTAGCTGAAGAAGCCGATGCCCCATAGTCCCACCACGCCGGCGAACGCCAGCAGCAAACCGGCGATGGCGTTCCGCCGCCAGCGCGGATTAGTGAGCAGCAACTCGCGAAACGAGCCCAGCTTCTTCTTCTCCGCCCGCGCCTTCAGCCACTGCTCGGGCTCCTTCAATTTCCTGAAGACCACCAGGGCCAAGGGAGCCGGCAAAGCCCCCACCAGAAACAGGTAGCGCCAGGCGCCCGCGATCAGGCCGCTCTGCTCCAGGCGGCCCAGCAGGATGCCGGCGAGCGCGGCCATCATATTGCCCACGGTGGAGAAGGCCTGCACCGTCCCCAAAGCGTAGGGCCGCGCCCGGTCCGGAATGGTCTCGGCCACCATCGCCACGCCCACGGCGAACTGCCCTCCGACGCCCAGACCGCATAGAAAACGATAGAGGTTGAAATCCCACACGCCCACCGAGAAGACGCTCAGGCCGGTGAACACGGTGAAGAAGAGGATGGTGGCGATCATGGTTCTGACCCGGCCGATGCGGTCTCCCAAGACCCCGAAAACAACCCCGCCCAAAGCCCAGCCGATCATGAAGATCGACGTGGCATAACCGGCCTGGGCGGTGATGGAGGCGTCGCTGGCCCCGGGGCCCAGCAGGTCGCGCATAGCCGGGCGGCGGGCCAGCGCGAAAAGCTGCTGGGTCATGGTATCGAACATCCAGCCCATGCAGGCGACGCTCAACACCAGCCAGTGATAGCGGGTCAGCTCGCGGCGCCAGGAGTACGCCGGGGCGGAAGACGGAGTGGAAGACATGAAGCTGCTATTGTTTCCGAATTGGAGCCGGGCCGCAAGGTGGGGCAGGCTTCAGCCTGCCGCCGGGCTTTGCCCGGCGTGTCGCCGACAGCCGCGAAGAACGCCGGCTAAAAAGCCGGCGGCCGGCGGAAACGCCTGCCCCACAATCAAAACGCTTAGCCAGACATATATTTAACTACATTGAATATTAAAATAGTTGACAATCTCCCATAACGGTATTAGGATCTCCTCAAGGCGGCGGGAGTTTGGATTCTGCGGTGGTCCGCATTTGCCCGTTCCCTCCGCGCGCGTTTCCCCGGTTTCCACGCGAGGAGCGGAGACGATGACTTCTACGAACGCCGTTGTAGCCCTGGGGAGCAGTCCCTTTTTTCAGGAGTTCCTGCCCAAGCACCTTGAAAAGCTGCTGAAACTGGGCTCGGAAGTCCATTTCGCAAAGGACCAGGTCATTTTTCCGGAAGGCGACGAAACGCCGGTTTTCTACGTGATCGTTTCCGGGAGAGTGGCCCTCGAATCGCATCCCGGCGGGCGCGAGAAGCGGGTGCAGATTCTGTATCCCGGCGAGGAGCTGGGCTGGTCGAGCGTGCTTGGCCGCAAGAAGCAGTTTCAGGCGCGGGCGTTGGAGCCGGTGGAGGCGCTGGCGTTGGAGGTGGCCGATTTGCGGGCCGCCTGCGCCAGCAACCCGTATTTCGGATGCGCCTTCCTGGAGCGCCTGCTGACGGTGGTGGCGGAGCGGCTCGAGGTGACGCGCGCGCAGCTCGCCGGCGCCCTCGCCGTGCATTGATAGTTAACCAGGCTAAGCATGCCTCGCGCGGCTTTCGCCGCCCGCGGCCGGCGGGCGGCGCCTTATAGGGTCCGTGGGACGAATCGGCGGTTTAAGGCCCGCCGACGCGTATGTTCGCTACCATGTTCTGGTTCCTGCCACTGCAAGGAGAGGAAAATGAGTGGACTCGATACCGAACTGTTGATCAGCGATCTGCTGGGCAGCGCGCATCTGTTTGTCTCCGCCGTGAGCGGCGTGATGGAAGAAAAGGTGTTGTCGGAAACGGCCGGCAAGAACCTGACCCTTTCGCAGCTCAAGGTGCTCAAGCTGTTGGAAGTCACCGACGCGCGCACCGTCAGCGACGTGGCCGCTTTTCTGGGGGTGAGCAACGCCGCCGCCAGCAAATCGGTGGAGCGCCTGGTGCGGCGCAAGTACACGCGGCGCACGCAGGCGCCCGGCGACCGCCGCAGCAGCGAGCTGACCCTCACCGCCGCCGGAGAAAAGCTCCTCAGCCAGTACGAGGCCGCCAAGAACCGCAGGCTCGCCAAGGTCTTCCACGATTTCGACCCCAGGGACCTCAAGCGCGCCACCGAGCTGCTCGAGCAGCTCACCAAGGGAATCGTCACCCACAACGCCAACCCGGAGGAGATCTGCCTGCAGTGTGGAATCTATCTTCAGAAGCGCTGCCTGGTGAAGGAAGTGGCCCGCGCCGACTGCATGTATCAAAGGCGCATACAGAAACCAAGAGCGAAAGATCATGCTACGCACGTTAAAATTCCAGCGCGAAGCCGAGCCCGAGTGGGCCCGGCAGGTTAGCGAGCGTCCCGGCTGCGAGGGCCTGTTTTCCTGCCTCCAGTGCGGCTCCTGCTCCGGGGCGTGCCCCTTGTCCATCTACATGGACTACACCCCGCGCCGCGTCATTGCCCTCGTCCGGGAAGGCTTCCGTAAGGATGCGCTGAGCTCGATGACCATCTGGCTTTGCGCGTCCTGTTACTCCTGCGCCGTGCACTGCCCGCGGCAAATCCGAGTCACCGATCTCATGTACGGTCTTAAGCGCGAGGCCATCCAGAGCCATCTCTACCCCGCGCATCTGCCGGCCCCCGTTCTGGCGCGGGAGTTCTACAACATGGTGCGGCGGCGCGGGCGCAGCTCGGAGTTCTGGCTGGTGCTGCGCATGGCCCTGAAATCCAATCCGTTCGTGCTGCTGGGCATGACGCGCACCGGCTGGGACCTTTTCCGCACCGGCCGGCTCTCCCTGAAGCGCGAGCGCATCAAGGGGCTGGACGAGCTGCACGCGCTGGTGGGGCGGGAGGCGGCGCGATGAACCCCTACGGTTATTTTCCGGGATGCTCCCTGCGGGCCACCGGCGTGGCCTACGAAGAGAGCCTGCTGACCCTCTTCCGCCTGCTCGATCTGCCCCTCGAGGAGCTGCGCGACTGGAATTGCTGCGGCGCCACCTCGTACATGTCCATCGACGAGGAATCCGCGTTTCAGCTTTCGGCGCGCAACCTGGCGCTGGCGCACAAGGCCGAATGCCGCGATCTGCTGGCTCCGTGCAGCGCGTGCTACCTGGTGCTGCGCAAGACGCAGGATTACGTCATGCGGTATCCGGCCATCGGCCGCCACGTCAAGGAGTCGCTGGCGGCCGCGAATCTTCCGGCTCTCGACGGGGTGCGCGTGCGCCATCCGCTCGAGGTCCTCTATACCGATGTCGGAGTGGAGCGCATCCGCTCGCGGGTGGTGCGCAAGTGGAGCGGCGGCCGCGTGGCCTGCTATTACGGCTGCCAGATCGTGCGCCCCTTTGAAGAGGTGGACCGCGCGCACAACCCCACTCGCATGGACGAGCTGCTGGCCGCCATCGGCGCGTCCACCGTGGAGTACCCGCTCAAAACCGCGTGCTGCGGCGGGGCGCTCACCGGAACCATGCACCCCATCGGCGTGCGCATGAATTACATCCTGCTCAAGGAAGCCGTGCGCAAAGGCGCGCAGGCCATCGTCACGGTCTGCCCGCTCTGCCAGTACAACCTGGACGCCTATCAGTCCGAGATTCGTGGGAAGACCTCCACTCCCGTGGATATGCCCATCCTCTATTTCACGCAGGTTCTGGGCTGGGCGCTCGGCGCCGACGCGGAGTCGCTGGGCTTGAAACGGGCGATTTCCGGGCGCAAATTCCTCGAACAGTGGTTCTCCAAGGAAAGCCGGGAGGCCGAAGCCTATGTCTGAGAACAACGGCTCGAACGGCGCGGTACGCATCGGCGTGTACACCTGCCACTGCGGCGCCAACATCGCGGCCACGGTGGACGTGAAAGCCGTAGCCGAGTACGCCCGGTCCCTGCCCAACGTCGCCGTGTCGCGGGAATACAAGTACATGTGCTCGGACCCCGGCCAGGACCTTATCCGCCAGGACATTCGCGACCATCAGTTGAATCGCGTGGTGGTGGCGTCCTGCTCGCCTCACCTCCATGAGCACACCTTCCGCACAGCGCTCAAAGTGGGCGGCCTGAATCCGTTTTTCTTTCATATGGTCAACATCCGGGAGCAGGCTTCCTGGGTGCATGAGAACAAGATCCACGCCACGCGCAAGGCCAAAGACCTGGTGCGCGCCGCCGTGCGGCGGGTGGCCCATCATGAGGCCCTGGAGCGCGGGCGCGTGGCCATACATCCGGACGTTCTGGTGGTGGGCGGCGGCATAGCCGGAATCCACGCCGCGCTCACTCTGGCCAATGCCGGCAAGCACGTCTTCCTGGTGGAACGGGAGGCCACCATCGGCGGCCACATGGCCAAGTTCGACAAGACCTTTCCCACCCTCGATTGCGCCGCCTGTATCCTCACTCCCAAGATGTCGGCCGTGCGCGCCCATCCCAACATCACCCTCTGGACTTATGCCGAGGTCACCCAGGTGGATGGCTTCGTGGGCAGCTACAAAGTAACCGTGAACCGCCGGCCGCGCTACGTGGACGAAGACCTCTGCGCCGGCTGTCTCGATTGCATCGAAGCCTGCGTCTACAAGCAGGCCAAGGTCCCCGACGAATTCAATATGAACCTGGGGAAGCGCAAACCCATTTACGTTCCATTCCCCCAGGCCGTGCCGCTGGTCCCCGTAATCGATCCCGAGACGTGCATCCAGTTCAAGTCCGGGAAGTGCAAGAAGACCTGCGTGGACGCTTGCGGAGAGCGCCACGCCATCAACCTGCGGGCGGAGGCCAAACAGGAGACCATCGAGGTGGGAACCGTGATCCTCTCCACCGGTTTCCAGGCTTTCGACGCCGCCCGCACGCCCGAATACGGATATGGGGTCCATCCCAACGTCTACACCGCGCTTGAGGTGGAGCGCCTCGTAAACGCGTCGGGACCCACCAATGGCGAGGTGGTGATGCGCGACGGCAAAACGCCCGGCGCGGTTGGAATCATCCACTGCGTCGGCTCGCGCGACGAAAGAACCAACCGCTGGTGCTCGCGCGTGTGCTGCATGTACTCGCTCAAGCTGGCGCACTTGATCAAGGAGCACACTGGCGCCGAGATCTTCAATTTCTATATCGATATGCGCACGCCCGGCAAGGGCTTCGAGGAGTTCTACCAGAAGCTGCTCAGCGAGCGCGTCCACTTCGTGCGAGGCAGGGTGGCGGAGGTGACGGATTGGGCCCTCCAGCCAAGCGAGGAGGGCAAGCTGGTCATCCAGGTGGAAGACACGCTGGCCGGATTCGTGCGCCGCATTCCGGTGGATATGGTGGTGCTGGCCACCGGCCTGGAGCCGCGCGCGGACGCGCAGGATGTCCGCCGCATGTTCAACATCACCTGCGCCAAGGAGGGCTTTTTCCTGGAGCGCCATCCCAAGCTCGCGCCGGTGAATACGTTCACCGACGGTATCTTCCTGGCCGGCTGCTGCCAGGGGCCCAAGGACATTCCCGATACGGTGGCGCAAGCCGGCGCGGCCGCGGCGGAGGCCATGGCGCTCATCGACGCCGGGTATGTGGAAACCGAACCCGACACCGCTCACGTAATGGAGGAAGTCTGCGCCGGCTGCAAGACCTGCATCCCCATGTGCCCCTACCACGCGATTTCCTTCATGCTGGACGTTCACAAGTCCCACATCAACGAAGCGCTCTGCAAAGGGTGCGGCACGTGCGTGGCGGCCTGTCCCGCGGGCGCCATCAAGCAGAACCTCTTCGACGACGACGAGATCTTCGAAGAGATCGAAGGGATACTCACCCATGCCTGAAGAATTTGAACCGAGGATCGTGGCGTTCTTCTGCAACTGGTGCACCTACCTGGCCGCGGACCTGGCGGGGACCTCGCGCATCAAGTACCTGCCCAACGCCGAAGTCGTGCGCGTGATGTGCTCCGGCCGGATCGACGTGCAGTTCGTCCTCAAGGCCTTCGCCAAGGGCGCCGACGGCGTCCTCATCGGCGGCTGCCATCCCGGCGATTGTCACTACCAGGAGGGCAATTACAAGTGCCTGCGCCGCTTCCGCCTCGTCCAGCGGCTCCTCAAGCAGATGGGCATCGAGCAGGAACGGCTGCGCCTGGAGTGGATTTCCGCCGCCGAGGGCGACCGCGTGCGCGTGGTGATCAATGACATGGTGGAATCCCTGAAGCGGCTCGGCCCCGCGCCCAAGCTGGTGGAGCAGGCCGCTAACCTCACGGAGGTTGCATGAAACCCAAAGTCGCGTTCTACTGGTGCGCTTCCTGCGGCGGCTGCGAGGAGGCCGTGCTCGATCTGGCCGAGGATGTTCTGCCCGTGCTCGAAGCCGTGGACATCGTCTTCTGGCCGGTGGCCCTGGATTTCAAGGAGCACGATGTGGAGGCCATGGCCGACGCCGCCATCGACGTGGCGTTCGTCAACGGCGCCGTGCGCACCACCGAGCAACTCAGGATGGCGCGCCTCATGCGCCGCAAGTCGCGATTCATAGTCGGATTCGGCGCCTGCGCCCAACAGGGCGGCATTCCCGGCCTTTCGAACCTCACCACCGCGGCGGCCACGATGCAAGAGGCCTATGGCGATGGAACCAAGCCGCGGACCACCTGCCCGGTGAACGGGTACGCGCTGAAGCTGCCCACGCTGTTCGATACCGTGCTGCCGCTCGACCGCGCCATTCCCGTGGATTACCATGTGCCCGGATGCCCGCCATCGTCCAAGATCATCGCCGCGGCGCTCCAGGCTTTCCTGAGCGGCCCGTTGCCGGAGCCGGGCTCGGTGCTGGCCCCGGACCGCGCCATGTGCGAAGAGTGCCCTCGCCGGGACTCGCATCCCAACGAGCTGCGGCTGGAGCATTTCCACCGCGTGCCGGAAATAGCGGTCGACCCGGAGATGTGCATCCTGGCCCAAGGCCTGCCGTGCCTGGGCCCGTCCACCCGCGCCGGTTGCGGGGCCCGTTGCATCAACGGCAACATGCCCTGCACCGGTTGTTTCGGTCCCACCAGCAAGGTGCGCGATTACGGCGCCAAGGCGCTGTGCTCCATCGCCTCCGTGATGGGCTGCAACGACCCGGCCGAGATCGACGCCGCCTTGGAGGAAATCGCGGATCCGGCCGGAACGTTCTACCGGTACAGCCTGGCGTCGTCGTTTCTGGAACGCAGGCGCATGGAGGTATAGGGCTCTTATGGCTACTCAAACGGCAGTCCTCGCCAAACGCACAATCACCATCGACCCCATCACCCGCCTGGAAGGCCACGGCAGAATCGAGATCTTCCTCGACGACGCGGGCCGTGTCGAACGCGCCTTCTTTCAGGTTCCCGAGCTGCGGGGCTTCGAGAAATTCGTCCAGGGGCGCCAGGCGGAGGACATGCCGCAGATCACCTCGCGCATCTGCGGCGTCTGCCCCATGGCCCACCACATGGCCTCGACGAAAGCGCTCGACGGTCTCTACCAGACGCCGCCGCCTCCGGCCGCGCGCAAGATTCGCGAGCTGGTCTACCACACCTTCATGACCGAGGATCACGCGCTGCATTTCTATTTCCTGGGCGGCCCGGATTTCGTGGTGGGGCCGCAAGCGCCGGCGGCCGAACGCAATATCCTCGGGGTGATCGCGCGGGTGGGGAAAGAGACTGCCGGGCGCGTCATCGCCATGCGCCGCAAGCTGCGCGAACTCGTCGCCATCGCCGCCGGCAAGGCTATCCATCCGGTCTTCGGCGTGCCCGGCGGCGTGGCCAAAGCGCTCAATGCGGAGCAGGCCGGGCAGTTTCGCACGGTCGCCGAGGAGGCCGTCGAATTCGCGCGCTTCTCGCTCGGTATCTTCGACAAGGTCGTGCTCTCTAACTCCGCCTACGTGGACCTGATCTGCTCCGACGCTTTCACCCACAAGACGTATTACATGGGGATGGTGGACGACCGCAACCGCGTGGCCTTCTACGATGGCGCTCTGCGCGTAGTGACGCCCGACGGCCGGGAATGCGCGCGCTTCCGCCCCGAGCAATACGCCGACTACATTCAGGAACACGCCGAGCCGTGGACCTACATGAAGTTCTGCCATCTCAAAACGCCCGGCTGGAACGGGTTGGTGGATGGCCCCGAAAGCGGCATCTACAGCGTGGCCCCGCTGGCCCGTCTGAATGCGTCCGAGGGCATGGCGACGCCGCTGGCTCAGGAAGCGTACCAAAGATACTTCGCGACGCTGGGCGGAAAGCCCGTACACCATACGCTCGCCAACCACTGGGCGCGCCTGATCGAAATGCTGTACGCCGCCGAACGCATGCGCGAGTTAGCGGCCGATCCTGAGATTGCGGACCCCACTGTCCGCACCATTCCCACCCACGCGCCGCGCGAAGGAATCGGGGTGGTGGAGGCCCCCCGCGGCACGCTCATTCATCATTACCAATCCGACCAGCGGGGTCTCATCACCAAGGCGACCCTCATTGTGGCCACCCAACACAATGCCGGCCGCATCGCCCTGAGCGTGGAGAAGGCCGCGCGCTCGCTGATTTCCGGGCCGGTGGTGGACGAAGGCGTCCTCAACATGGTGGAGATGGCTTTCCGGGCCTATGACCCATGCCTGGGGTGCGCCACCCACGCGCTCCCCGGAAGCATACCGCTGGCGGTGCGCGTGCGCGGCCGGGATGGCGGGGTGGTGGCCACGCTGAGGCGCGACGCCGATGGAAGCGTGCACAGAGACTGAGTGCGCCGTCCGCCTGCTGGGGCTTGGCAATGAGCTGCTGGCGGATGACGCTTTCGGCATACTCGTGGCGCGCGAGGTGGAGCGCCGGCAGGCATTGTGGGGCAGGCAGGCCCAGAGGGCGCCCCGCCTGCCAACCGGCTTCCGCGGGCGGCGCCCGTGCTTCGCCAGGGTTGACATGCGGAAACGCCTGTCCCACCTTGCCCCTACGCCGCGCGCCGAAGTCGTGTGTTCCTCGGCCTCCGGATTCCATCTGCTCGATCAGATATTGGGAGCCAGCCGCCTGATAGTAGTGGATACGCTTGCCACGCCGGCCACGCGCGCCAGTGTGCCCGGCACGATCCACGTCTTTCGAGCGGGCGCCCAGGCTTGTGGGGCAGGCGCTTCCGCCTGCCAACCGGGTTCGGCCGCGGCCCCTCACTTCGTGGGGCTCTTCGACGTCCTGGCTGTGGCCGCCAGCCTGGCCCTGCCCGCGCCGCGAGAGGTGACCGTCATCGGCGTGGAAGCCGCCGACTGCGTCACGGTGGGCGGCGAGATGCATCCCGACGTGCGCGCGGCGGTTGGAAAGGCGGCCGAGATCGCCGAAGCGATGCTGGCGCCGCCGCCGTTCTTCGGCGGTGACGGGAAATGTCCAGCTCGATTTGCCGAAACCGCTCCCTGACGGTCGCGGCTCGTCAAGAGCCTAACCAGCCGCGACCGTCAGGGAGTGTCCATGGGCCGGGGCGGCCCGCCGAAGGGAATGAAAGTCGGTCGCAGGAGCCCAGGCATGACTTTCGACGGAGCGGTTGGAGGGCTCGTCAAGAGCCTAACGAGCCGCGACCGTCAGGGCGCGGTTGGAGGGCCCGTCAAGAGCCTGACGAGCCGCGACCGTCAGGGAGCGGCTGGAGGGCTCGTCAAGAGCCTGACGAGCCGCGACCGTCAGCGAGCGGTTGGAGGGCCCGTCAAGAGCCTGACGAGCCGCGACCGTCAGGGAGCGGTTGGAGGGCTCGTCAAGAGCCTGACGAGCCGCGACCGTCAGGGAGCGGTTGGAGGGCTCGTCAAGAGCCTGACGAGCCGCGACCGTCAGGGAGCGGTTGGAGGGCCCGCGGCAAAGCCGGCCCCCAGCGTCTTGCCCATACTGAAAGTTTCTCTTGACCTGTCTACAACTATAGGGTTCAAACTGAGGTTGGAACTATGCCGCTGACGGTTACGCGCCTGGCCCGCGAATGCGGTATGAACCGCACAGACCGATTGAGGAGATCGCCAATGGTGACGAAAGAGAAGTGGGTTTCCGTGATGCGCGCCGCGGGTTTCACCGAGGACGACATGCATCGCTGGCACGCCGTATTCGAGAATTCGGCTCCGGGGCAGCACCAGGAGTTCCTGGAGTTTCTGCACATCCCGCCGGAAGAAATCGAGACCATCCGCGAGTGGAGCCGGAAAGCGGGCTAAGCCGGGCCGGGCCCGTTAATCGCCCGGAACGCGATCGATTTTGGGGCCGAATGACCATCCAATCTCTTCGAGAACCGCCCTCACCCGGTGACGGTAGGTCTTCAAAGTGGAAATCCCGAGCATCAGGAGGATGACGTAAAACGCCGCCACGGCGGTCTGGCCCTCGGTGAGGTTGTTCTTCAGAAACCACAACTCGCGGCCGTAGACCAGTTCGATGTGCACCCAGTAGACCAGCAAAGAGGTCGTTCCGAATTGTCTCACC
Organism: Bryobacteraceae bacterium; assembly: GCA_049520795.1. GTDB lineage: Bacteria > Acidobacteriota > Terriglobia > Bryobacterales > Bryobacteraceae > BOG-224. The sequence goes on along the minus strand of JBEKPK010000045.1, from coordinate 2,330 downwards.
CAGCTCCAGCCGTCTTTCCTGGCCCCGTAGCGCGTCCACAGGAATGCGAACGAGAGCATCAGCAGCGTCACGCCCTGTTTGGTGAGAACCTGCGCGGGGCTGTCCAGCCAGTAATCCGACCGCGCGTAAATCGTGTAAGGCTGGTTGGCGAAATACTGGCACGCCAGAATCAGCGACCCGCCCAGTACCGCCCCCCATTGCATGGCGCGCTCGATGGATTCCTGCGGGATCACCCGGATGGCGCTTCCGGCGGCCATCCCGAACGCCAGGTACGCGCCCCACGGGAAGAAGCCGAAAGACCGCAGATCAGGCGCGATATAGGCGCGAATCAGCGCCGGCGCGCCGGACCAATCCATCTGCGTCACCAGCGGCGAAGCGAAAGCCACCACCAGCCCCAGCACGGCGCAAAAGCGCACGCGCTCCGCCGTGCGAAACACGGCCATAATTGATAAGAGTGCAATGGCGAACCCCATGCAGTTGAGGATGTCCACCCGCAACAGGTCCGTCCAGGGAGCGGGCAGGCCGAAGACCCAGAGCTGGATGCGGAAAGCGAACGCCAGCAGGAACAGGTAGCCGGCGCGGCGCAGAGCGGTGGTTACGCGCTCAAAGGGCGCGAGCCCCTTGCGCTCCGTGCTGTCCATGAGGAAGGCCAGCGTAACGCCCGTCAGAAACAGGAAGATGGCGGGCGGCATTCCACCCAGGAACTGCGAAAGGACATACGGCCCGCGCCCCCTCAGGTCGTTCCTGACAAACGAATCCCACACGTGGCCGTGGAGCATGATCACGGCTCCGATGCCACGCAGCCAGTCGAGGTATTGCAGGCGATTCGCGCTGGTCTTGGTTCTCATCCCGCCAATTCGTTTCCTTACTTCTGGGGATACTGCCGCTTTACTCCCTTTGGCAGGACCAGCTTGACCGCGGACTCGGGAATGTTGGGGCTGATCTTCATGTTCGAATAGGTCGCCAGGTCGTAGTCCGGACCGGTGTACAATTTCTGCTGCACGGCGATTCCGGTCTCATCGGAAATCCAGAGCTCCACCTTGGACAACTGCATCACCTGGTCGGGCTTCTTGGGCGTGAGCGCAATTCTGTAGGTCTTGCGGCCGTCGATGGTTTCCGGCCCGCCCGGTCCAATGTTGTAACCCTGCTCCAAGTCCTTGGTACTGGAGCCGAATCCCAGCAGCAAGTAACCGCTCAACCCGGCGCCGAGCTTTCTATCCAGGTCGTATACATCGACGAGCATCATCTTTGGATGGTAAAGTTCCCCGGTGTGGTCGGAAAAGGCGGCCTCCATCGGCTCGGGCGTCTTGATGTTGAACAGCACCTGCAGTTCCTTCGGCCTGGGCCGCCTGACCACCACGGTCCCAATGGTTTCTTCGTCTTCGTTGAGCAAGGTGGTGTGGTGGATCTTCCGCATATCCGCGCTCAATGCCTTGAAGGAGGCGGCCGCTTCGTCGATCTTGGCCAGAGTTTGCTGAAACTGGTCCGCCGGCGCGGCCGGGAGCAGCAACGGCAGTAGGAGCACGCAGAACGGCGTGAACATCCGAATCGGATCCAGTATGGTTGACGATGAGCGTGGCTTCATGGGTTACCCGGCCGCCAAAATGCGGCCGCTCAGGGGCGGGCAAATGCCATATACCCCTGCAATTCGCCTTCCGCGGTGCGTATCGGCTCCACGCGGGTCACAGTGAGGCGGTTCCCCAGGCGCGATCGCAGCGCCTGGGTGGCCTGGACAGTCTGCTGCTCCGGGGCGGCGGCGCCGGGGAGCAACTCCTTGTCGATGAAGAACACCGAACTGCCGTGTTCGGAGGGCAAAACCGCGATGCCCGTGGCGTTGGGCACCCGCGGCTGATCGCGAAACCAACCGCGCGGCGTCAGAAAGATAAACGCGACGATGACGCCCACCATCACGTCGTACTGCCACCCGCCCCGCGGGAAGTCCCACAGGATAAACCGCTTCAACATCTGCAATATTCATCGTATCAAACGCGCCGATGGCGCCGGCGGTCTTTGCCGCCGGCGAACCTGAGCGCGGCCAGGCCGGCGCATTACACTGGCAGTATGAACGTGGTCCTGCCGTTCGGAACCAGCACTCCCGAGGAAAAGCGCGTTCCCTATCGGGAAGCGCTGCGGGCCGTGGGCCTTCGCCCGCTGGAGGGCGTGACCACGCTTGCCGGGGCCGCCGGGCTTTGCCTGGCGGGGGGCGCGGATGTGGACCCGGCGCTGTATGGCGAGGAACGCCATCCGGAAACGCAGGAGCCGGACCCCGCCCGCGATGCGCTCGAATGCGCCCTTTTGCGCGAGGCCCTGGCGCGCGATTTGCCCATTCT
>JBEKPK010000044.1:0-21854 GCA_049520795.1 Bryobacteraceae bacterium | reverse complement strand
CGTCGGCGCGCACCGCCAGTTTGCCGTCCAGCATGGCTTTTGTCAGCGTTACGCCGTCGGTTACCACCTGGGTGATGGCGTCGATGCACACGTTCAGGTTGCTCTTGACGGCATTGAAGTCGCCGGTGTAGACGTCGGTGATCTTGGGCGGGATGTCGCCCTTGGAGATGCGATCCATGTACTCGGCGGTGACGTTCAGCGGCTTGATGACGTTGTCGAGCGAAACGTTGAAGCCCTCGATCACTTTGCGGAAATCGCCCTGGTGCTTGGCCGCATCGGCGCGCACCGCCAGTTTGCCGTCCAGCATAGCCTTGGTCAGGGTTATGCCATCGGTCACCACCTGGCTGATGGCGTCGATGCAGACGTTGAGGTTGTTCTTGACCTCGTTGAAGTCGCCGGTATAGGTGTCGGTGATCTTGGGCGGAATGTCGCCTTTGGAGATGCGGTCCATGTACTCGGCCGTCACGTTCAGCGGCTTGATGACGTTGTCGAGCGAAACGTTGAAGCCTTCGATGACCTTGCGGAAATCGCCCTGATGTTTGGCCGCATCGGCGCGTACCGCCAGCTTGCCTTCCAGCATGGCCTTGGTCAGGGTTATGCCATCGGTCACCAACATGGTGATGGCGTCGATGCAGACGTTGAGGTTGTTCTTGACTTCGTTGAAGTCGCCGGTATAGGTGTCGGTGATCTTGGGCGGAATGTCGCCCTTAGAGATGCGATCCATGTACTCGGCGGTCACGTTCAACGGCTTGATGACGTTGTCGAGCGAAACGTTGAAGCCCTCGATGACCTTGCGGAAATCACCCTGGTGTTTGGCCGCGTCGGCCCGCACCGCCAGTTTGCCGTCCAGCATGGCCTTTGTCAGCGTCACGCCATCGGTCACCACCTGGCTAATGGCGTCGATGCAGACGTTGAGGTTGTTCTTGACCGCGTTGAAGTCGCCGGTATAGTCTTCGGTGATCTTGGGCGGAATGACGCCCTTGGAGATGCGGTCCATGTATTCGGCGGTGACGTTGAGCGGCTTGATAACGTTGTCGAGGGAAACGTTGAAGCCTTCGATAACCTTGCGGAAGTCGCCTTGATGCTTGGCCGCGTCGGCCCTCACTGCCAGCTTTCCGTCCAACATAGCCTTGGTCAGTGTGACGCCGTCGGTCACCACCTGGCTGATGGCGTCGATGCACACGTTCAGGTTGTTTTTGACCTCGTTGAAGTCGCCGGTGTAGACGTCGGTGATCTTGGGCGGAATGTCGCCCTTGGAGATGCGGTCCATGTATTCGGCGGTCACGTTCAACGGCTTGATGACGTTGTCGAGCGAAACGTTGAAGCCTTCGATGACCTTGCGGAAATCGCCCTGGTGTTTGGCCGCATCGGCGCGCACCGCCAGTTTGCCATCCAGCATCGCCTGGGTCAGCGTCACGCCGTCGGTTACCAACTGGCTGATGGCGTCGATGCAGACGTTCAGGTTGTGTTTGACCGCGTTGAAATCACCGGTGTAGGTTTCGGTGATTTTGGGAGGGATGACGCCTTTCGAGATGCGGTCCATGTACTCGGCGGTCACGTTCAGCGGCTTAATCACGTTGTCGAGGGAAACGTTGAAGCCTTCGATGACCTTGCGGAAATCGCCCTGGTGTTTGGCCGCGTCAGCCCTAACCGCCAGCTTTCCGTCCAGCATGGCCTTCGTCAGGGTTACGCCGTCGGTCACCAACATGCTGATGGCATCGATGCAGACGTTCAGGTTGTTTTTGACTTTGTTGAAGTCGCCGACATAGGTGTCGGTGATCTTGGGCGGGATGTCGCCTTTGGAGATGCGGTCCATACACTCGGCGGACATGTTCAACGGTTTGATCACCGAATCCAACATCCCATTGAGGCTCTCAACGACGGCACGGTCGGCGCCCTCGAACTGGTCGGTCCGCGCCCGTTCCGCGAGTTGGCCTTGTTGAAGAGCGGAGGCTAGCCGGAGTATTTCCTCCTGCAGCAGATTCTTGGTTTGCGTCTCTGGCGCATCATATTCCGGACGGTCCAAAACCGCGGCGCCGGCGGACGCGTTTCGGCCGGGAGGTACTCGCCGGCCGTCGCTTGCTTGTCTTGCCATTTGTCTTTGCTCCTTTGTCTTCCTATTGCATTACTACGCCGCTACCCGGCGCCCGATTCTCGATCCGATTCTGTTTTTGGGCAGCCACCGGGCTTCCGGCGGCCATCCTCCGCGATTCACGCAGCCTCTCGTTGCAGCGCTCGGTCAGCGGAGGACCGTGCCCGAAGTAGATGCGCCGCACGTCGCGGGCGCACAACTTCTCCATTGCCTCGATAAATTCGGCCTCGTAAGTCCCCGTGGGCGAGGTGATCAGCACCGGGGTGTCGCCGGCGAACAGCACGCCCTGCGCCTGGTTGTAGAAGCAGACCGAATCGCTGCTGTGGCCCGGCGTGTGAATCGCCTCGAAGTTCTCGTCGCCCATTTTGATGATGTCGCCATCGCGCAGTAGACCATCGAGACCCTCGATGTTCGGCGAAAACGCGAGCACCCTGGGGTGGAACGCCTCGCGGATTCGCGGCAGCAGCGCGGTGTGATCGGAATGGCAGTGGGTCAGCACCACCTGTTCCACGGCGAATTTGCCAACCCCGGTGGGGGCGCGCTCGATACTCGCGAGGATGGCCGGGTCCTGGCCCACGTCCACCAGCGTGTTGACGTCATTCACCCGGCTCGCGCCGCCAAGCACCAGGTAGACTTCGGAGGTATAAACTTTGCCGCTGTTTTCCAACCTCAGGATCCGCATCCTCCGCCCTCCACCTTGCGGAACAACTGCCCATCGGTTATCACCCGCTGGAAAAGCGGAGCGAGCTCGGGCGGCATCTCCTGGGTCTGCTCGCTGGCGAAGAAGCCGCCGGGCGCCAGCGCCCGGTGGAACATCTTGAGCACCTCGATCCTCTCGTGCGCCTGGAAGTGGAGCAGCACGTTCTTGCAAAGCACCAGCGAGTATCCGGAGCCGATTTCGTGGAGCGACAGCAGATCGTGCCGCTGAAAAGCGATACGGCGCCTGATCTTGTCGATCACGCGAAAGTACCCGGGCTTGGCATTCGGTTCGAAGTACTTCTCCAGAATGCCCTCGGGCAAGCGCGACAATTCATCCGCCGGGTACAGGCCGGCCTCGATCATTTGGGCGAACTGGCCGGTGCTTTCCACATCGGTGGCATCGATGCGGAGGTTGTCGAAAGCGAAGTGTCCCATCCGCTCAGCGAACATGATGGAGAGCGTATAAGGCTCTTGGCCCATGGCCACGCCGGCGTCCCAAATGCGGGGATGGCTGCGCCCGGCGAGGATAGGGAGGCTGTGTTCCACGACCCGCTCGAGCACCTGATAGTCCCGGAAGAAGAAGGTGAAGGCCAATCTCAGGACCTCCCTGGGTGCGGACGCAGTTCCGAGCGCATCGGCGGGAAGAACGCCGGCGCGGACGCCGGCGTGGCAGGCCGGAGGCCCGCTCTACGACGACGACGGGGGGAATCGCCGCGGCTCGCGGGTCTGGGCACTACGCTACCCTCCCGTTGGCGAGATCCACCGTGCGCTCGGCATCGAGAACCAGCAGGAGGCGGTCTTTCAGCTTGTAGACGCCGCGGATGAGATCGCGTGCCGCGGGATCGAGGTTCTCCGGCGGCCTTTCGTAGGTGGCAGCGTCCACGTCGAGCACGTCTCCGATCTCGTCGACCAGCAGACTGACCGCGCCGTCCTCGGTGCGGACTACCATGTTCATGGGGGTCTGGTCCCCGGCGCGCGGCGGCAGCCGCAGCCTGCGCCGCATATCGATGGCGGTGACGATCTGCCCGCGAAGGTTGATCAGTCCCTCGATGACCTCCGGGGCTTGGGGCACGCGGGTCATGTGCTGAAAGCGCAGGACTTCCTGGACGCGGAGAACATCCACGCCGAAAAACAGGTCCGCCACGAAGAACGTGGAGAACTGTCCGCTGGTCTGGGCCAGTTCGGATTTCGGGGTCGCGGTCTCGGTCTCCATCGGTTATTTCTCCTCTCCCGCACAGACCGGGGCCGGCTCCGCGGAAGCCAGCGCCGAGGCCAGCCGCGCTACCGATTCGAGCATGGCCTCGCGGTCGAACTTCACCTGGCAATCCTGGGAGTCGGCCGGCTGGCCGGCTCGCGCCTGAACCTGCTCGGCCGAGTCGGCCAGGGTCAGGATGGGGATGGCCTGCCACTCCGGCCGATGGCGCATGGCGTCGAGCAGAGCGCCGCCGCCATGCGGCGGAAGATCCAGCGCCGTCACGACGACGTCCACCGGATGCTGCTCCAGCTTGCGAATCGCCTCCTCCAGGTTGGCGACCTCCAGGACGTGGTAGCCCGCCATGTCCAGGCCGCTGCGGATCAGGCCGCGCGAAAACGCCGAGGCTTCGGCGACCAGAACCCGCTTGCCCGTTGCGGCTCCGCCCGCGCCTTGAAACCAATCCTCCGCGGCCGCGTGAATCACATGGTTGAGATCCAGGAAATCCGTGACCCGTTTGCCCACCACCGCCGAGCCGAGGAGACCTTTGCGGCCCGACTGCTGCCGCACCGTGACCGCCTCGTCGGCGACGTCGAGGATCTGGTCGACGATCAGACCCACGCTGCGGTCGCCGTCGTTGAAAACCACCACCTGCACCGGATCGGCCGCACGGCCGTCGTCGGGCGCCCCGGATTCGAGTACGGCCCGCAGAGGAACCAGGCGGAGGATGCGGTTGCGGTATTGCACCACCTGGCTTCCGCCCGCGTGCTCGATGGAGGACTGCGGAAACTCCTCGAGCCTGGCGACCAGAGAAAGCGGAACGGCCAGGCGCTCGAAGGAACCGGCCCGGAACAGGAGCAACCGCTGCTGCTCGATTCCCGATTGGGTCTTCTGCTCGGTAGCGGCGCGCGCCCGCTCGCGGGATTCGGCCAGCACCCCGGAGCTCTGGCCGATGCCCAGCACGTCGAGGATGAGAGCCACGCGGCCATCGCCCATGATCGTCGCGCCGGCGTAGACGGTCAGCCCCTTCAATTGCTTGCTCAAGGGCTTGACCACGATCTCCTGAGTGTCGTTGATGCCGTCGACTACCAGCCCGAACTGCCGGTCTTCCGCCTGCAATACCACCATGCTGACCGCCTCGGCGCGCTCGGCCGATTTCAGCCCCAGCACCTGATTCAGGTAGGCGACAGGCAGTAGACTCCCCCGCCGGCGATATACCGGCGTCCCGTGCACAAGCTCGATGCGCTTGTCCGAAGAATCCCCCTCCAGCCGAATCAGCTCGAGCAGACTGACCTGGGGAATGACGAAGCGCTCGCCGCCGCTGGTGATCACCAAGCCGGGAATGATGGCCAGGGTGAGAGGGATTTTCAGCTTGACGGTGGCGCCTTCGCCGGGCCGGCTGAAGACATCGACGATGCCGCCGATCTTCTCGATGTGGGACTTCACCACATCCATGCCGACGCCACGTCCGGAGAGGTTGGTCACGGTTTGCGCCATCGAGAACCCGGGCAGGAAGATCAGGTTCAGCGCCTCGCGATCGCTCAGCTTTTCCGCCTGTTCCGGCCGCAGGAGCCCTTTCTCGATGGCCTTCTGCTTGACGCGAGAGACGTCAATTCCCGCCCCGTCGTCGGCGATTTCGATGTTGACCTGCCCGCCTTCGTGATAGGCGCGAAGGCTTAATCTTCCCTGTGGCGGCTTGCCCGCGCGGGAGCGTGCTTCCGGCGGCTCGATGCCGTGGTCGCACGAATTGCGAACCAAGTGGACGAGCGGATCCTTGATGGCCTCGATGATGGTCCGGTCGAGTTCCGTCTCCTCCCCTTCCATGTCCAACTGGATTTGTTTCCCAAGGGCCACGGCCATATCGCGCACCACGCGCGGCAGGTTCTTCCACACCACCCCGATGGGTTGCATGCGGGTCTTCATGACGCCTTCCTGCAACTCGGTGGTAATCAGGTTCAGCCGCTGAGAGGTAGCGTTAAGGGCGGCATCCTCGCGCTCGGTGTTGAATTGGAGGATCTGATTGCGGGTCAGCACCAGCTCCCCGACCAGATCCATGAGTTTGTCGAGCAGCCCCACTCCGACCCGGATGTTGGCGTCCGCCACGGTGGAAGGCCTCGCGGCATCCCCCTCGGGTTGCTTGCTTTCGGGAAGTTCGGCGCCGTTGCCGTCCGTGGGTTCCGCCAGGGGAGCCGGCAACACGCCTGGACTGGCCTGGCTCTCGGGATCGGCCTTCGACTGCGCCGCCAGGCGCAGGCGTTCGGTCAAGTCCTCGAAGCGGTCCGGGCCTTCCTCCCCGCCGGCTTCGATGGAAGCCAGCACCTTTCGCGTGGCATCGACCGTCTCCAGGACCAGCGATACCAAGGATGGAGTGAGTTCCCGCCGGCCGTCGCGTAACTGGCTCAGCAGGCTCTCGGCCTGATGGGCAATCCTTTCCAGAGTGGAAAACGCGAGAAAGCCGCACGTACCCTTAATCGTATGGATGGTGCGGAAGATGCTTGCCAGCAGCTCCGCATCCTTGGGGTGCTTCTCGAGTTCGACGAGCTCCTGGTCCAGACGGGAGAGGTTCTCATGACTCTCGATCAGGAATTCACGAATGACATCCTCATCTTGCATACGCATGTTCTCCACGGAGCCGAAAAGCGGTTTCCTGCTGGTTCCTTAGTGCGGTGGCGCCGGGCTTTATCTCAACCGCACGTGACATTTACAGCGGCCGCAGCGTTCGTATCTACCGCGCTGAGGATCTTATCGGCCAGCGAACAAAAACTCTGCATACCCCCTCTTTGGAAACGGGAGTATTCGAGGTACGCTCGAGATCGTCGCGGCGCAGAAGAATGCCGGCATGGCAGGCCGGAGGCCCGCTCTGGGACGGCTGCGCGGCTGCGAACATCGGATATGAGCGCTCGCGCCACCGCGGAGAATGGAATGAGGGGCCATTTTCAGACAGCGTTATCTAAAACAAGAGTCCGCAAGGGAACCTGGGCGCCGGCTCCGCCGTTATCGCTATCAGGAGTACAAGTATGCGGAATCCCGCTCCGCCGCCGGATGGGCCTCAGGACGCTCCGGCTCCCGTGCATTCCCCCCACGTTTGCCCATGGTGGCTTGGCTACCTGCTGGCGAGTCCCCTGCGCAGGATCGTCAACCCACCGGCCAAAGTGTTGGCCGCGCACGTTCGCCGGGGCATGACGGTGCTCGAACCGGGCCCCGGAATGGGCTTCTTCACCCTGGAGTTGGCTCGCTTGGCAGGCCCCTCCGGCCGGGTGATCGCCGTCGACATTCAGTCCCGTATGCTCGACGGGCTCCGGCGCCGCGCAGCCAAAGCCGGCGTTCTGGAGCGCCTGGACGCGCGTCTGGCGGCGCCCGATTCACTCGGTATCGCGGATCTGGCGGGGAGGGTGGACTTCACGCTGGCATTCGCCATGGTGCATGAGCTGCCGGCTGCCGCTCCATTCTTCCGCGAAGTGGCCGGGGCCTCCAAGCCTGGAGCGCGCCTGCTCTTCGTCGAACCGGCGGGACACGTCACAGCATCCCGGTTCGACGAGGAATTGCAGGCGGCCCGCGATGCGGGGTTCACGCTTGTGGAGTCGCCTTCCGTGCGCCGCTGCCACGCCGCGCTGCTCGAAAGGACGGGGGTTTGACCAGGTTTACCGGCTTCTACCGCGTTGAACTGCGGACTATCTTGCCCGCGCGACCACCAGCGTCAGGTCGTCCGACTGATTGCCGGCGCTAAACCGCTGCACGGCCTCGAAGACATTGGTGACCACTTGGCCCACTGGAAGCCGGCTTGTCTTGCGCAGTTCATCGAGCAATCGGGGTTCGCCGAATTCAGCCTCTCCCAGCATCGCCTCGGTGACGCCGTCGCTGAAAATCGCCAGGAGATCCCCAGGATGCATCTGAACCTCCCGCGCAACGCATTTCCACTTTTCGAACACCCCGATCACCGTGACCGTGGCTTCCAACCGGTCCACACTCCCGTCCGCACGCAATAACATGGGCGGGTTGTGGCCGCAATTGATATAGGTCAGACGTTGCGTGTTGTCGTCGTAGAGGCCGAAAAACAGCGTGGCATAGTGCTGCGCGGCCGTCGACTTCCACAGAACCCGGTTCACCTGTTGCAGGGTCTCGACCAGATCGAGCGGCGTCATCAGTCCCGCGGCGCCGCGCGTGAGCCCGCTGAGGCTGCGCAAATGCGCCTGCAGATTCGCCACCAACAGCGCGGCGTGCACGCCTTTGCCGGAGACATCGGCCAATACCAGTCCTACCTGATCCCGGCCCAGTTCGAGGAAGTCGTAATAATCTCCACCCACGCGCCATGCCTGGAGACATCGCCCGGCGCATTCCAGCGTCTTCAGGTCCGGTGCGGACTGAGGGAGCAGTCTGGTTTGAACGTCCTTCGCAATCTCCATTTCCCGCGCCGTGCGGCGTTCGCCTTCCAGTTTTTCCGCGATGTCCTCGGCCAGGCGGAAATTCTCAAGCGCCATGCCGGCCTGGCTGGCGACGGAGGCCAAAAGGCGCTTGTCTTCGCCGGAGTAGGGTTCTTCGGACAAGCGTGGGCCGAGCGCCAGCAGCCCGACCAGTCGGCCTTCGCGGCCCAGGATGGGGACCAGGCAGCCGGAATGGAGCGGCGCCAGCACAGCCGTCGCGGCGTCTTTTTCGAGTTCCGCCGGTGGCAGTTCCCAAGGCCCACCCCGGCGGCCCAGTTCCACCAGCAGAGGCGACGAGCAACGAATCGTTTGCAGACCGGGAGGCGCCGAGCCCGCGGCGGCGCCCAGCTCGTCGTTGTCGATCGCCAGGTAGACCACCAGGGACGCCGGTTGGAGAGCTGCGTTGAGCTGGTTGAGCAGCAGATGCGCCAGCGCCGCGCGGTTGGCGGCGCTGCGAGAAGTCTCCGCCAGGTTCTCCAGAATCATCCGGGCATCGTAGGCGCTGCGAAAGAACGCGCGGTCGATCTTTCCGCTCACCTGTCTGTGGACGTTGGACCCGCCCCACAGCAGCGCCGTACCGAACACCGCCCCCAGCGCCGTGCTTGCCGAGTGGCCCATTCCGATCACGAGCGGCACATGCGTAAGCGACGCCGCGAACAGAAGCGTCAACCCGAAGCTGACGAAACACAGCAGCAACAGGAAGCCACGCTGCACCAGCACGTAGCGCGCGCTGCGCTGCAAAAGAACGGGGATGTCCAGCACGCGCTGCTTGAAGACAGCATAGGCGAACGAAACCGGGACCAGCAGCAGAAGGCCATTGAGGATCATGTCCAGCCAGTCCGGCGAATGGAAACCGGCGTACTGCTGGAAGCCCGCCCGTAGTAACGGCGGGCCCAAGCCGGCCACGGTTCCCCAAAAGATCACGCGGATCTTGCGTCGGGATTCCGGTTCCCTGGCGCCGAAGTAGTTGGTCGACAGCGAGACTAGCCCGAGCGCCAGAAACGCGAGCATAACGCCGAAGTCGAACCGGTCGGCGGCGTTGGGGCCGATGAGTCTCGACAAAGTGGCGACGGGCCGCGCAACATCGGGTCGGCTCGCCTCGCCGGCGTTCGCCAATCCAAGGACCAGGGAAGCCCATTTGAGCCAGGGAAGCCGCTGGTCGATCGGAGACCGCGCCGGGAACACCGCGCACAGGAAGTAAAACGAGGCCCCGATCATACCCAGGAAAATCTCGTTGTACGCCTCCATCCAGGGTCGCAGCAGCGCCGGCGTCGCTTGGAAGTCGTCCGGGAACCCGGCGGCCGAAATGATGCCGGCGAAAAAGCAGGCCAGCAGCCACACGTTCCGGTCTTCCGGACGCAGCAACAGAATCACCAGTCCGACGGCCGCGAAAGCCAGTAGCATCGACGTCCGCAAGAGCCGGTCGGCGGCTGCCTGTAAACTGCCGGGACCCCCGGATAGATCCGAATTGCGCCGGAAAACGCCGGCCAGCTCGAGCGGCGCCGATTGACCCGGGCGCAGAACGGTCAGACGAACCGAATCTCCGGGCGCGTGAAGCATCCAGACTCTGTCTTGATCCGCCGCTCTCTCAACCGGGCGGCCGTCGAACGCAACCACTTGGTCCCCCACCTTCAATCCCGCTCGCTCCGCCGGACTGCCGGAATATACACGGGTCACGACATAGGCGCGTTGCTGCGGCTGGTACCGAAAATCGAGACCGAGTTCCACGGCGGCGGGTTGTTGGAGCCGCTCGGCGGCCATCCAGAAATAGGTATAGAGCACCGTGGCTCCCGCGAAAACGATCGCCAGCACCCGCAACGCGATGTGCAACCATCGCGATCCGCGGCCGTTCGAAGAAGACGACGCTGCCATGGATTCCACAACCTTTATACCTGGAATCCGTCTCCCGCGCATGGAGTTCTCCTGGCGGCTGCGGCAACCGGACGAACCCGGCGCGAGAGGCAGGCGCTTCGCGCGCCATGGGAATGAGACAGCCAGCTCCGATTAGGCCGCTTGGAGCTACAATCGATGGCGGCCAGGAGCGCTGGCCGAGTTCCATTATCGTAGCGGCGAATCGAGCGATGCCGGGCAGCCAGGCAGGAATGCGCGAGGTCTCGTTCAGGAGGTGTCCGTTGAGCCGAATAATGATCGCAGTCGTCGCGGCCGCACTGATGCTTGGGTCCGTCGCGGTGGGTCAGAACCCGCCTGAGAGAAAGCCCCCGGCGCCGGCCGCGCAACCCGACGGTGAGCTGGCCAGTGCCTTGGCGCGGCGTTTGAGCGACGATTTGCATGTGAAGACGGTGGTAGGCGAGCCCATAAAAGCAGGCTCGGTTACCCTGATACCGATTCTGACGATCGATGTCAGCTTCGGGGGCGGAGGAATGGCTGCTCCGGGCGGAGCGGCCGGGTCCCAAAACCCGCCGGCGGGCGGCGATGGGTTCGTCATGAGCGGCGAAGCCCGGCCCCTGGGATTTGTCGTGATCGGCAAGAAAGGGACGCGCTTCATCAGCGTCGCCCAGACGCCCGCGAAGTGAGGAGGCCATCATGAGAGCGATGCGAAAAACTGTTCTGCTGGCGGCCCTTTTGCTTCTGCGGGGGATCCCCGCGAGAGCTCAGGCTCCTTTAGCTGCGCCGTTGGCGGAATTCGACAAGCTGGTTGCGCAATTGAAAACCAGCAGCGTAATCGGAGATCCGATTCGCGCCGGCGAGGTCACGGTCGTCCCCTTTGCCAAGGTCCAGTTCGGGCTTGGCAGCGGCCAGGCCGCCATGGCTTTCGCCGGCGGCATGGGCGCGAAGACCGTCCCGCTCGGAATCCTGGTGGTGGAAGGCGACGACGTTCGCGCGGAGATGTTCCCGGAACAAGTGGAAAAGCCCACTTATCTCCATGAGATCATCCAGGCCATTCTGGACCGAAAGGTGACCTTCATGGTGAACGGGATAAACCTCGGAGAGATGTCCGGGTCGGTTCAGGACCTTGCGCCGTTGATCGCGGCCATGACGGGACAAACCACGGTGATGGTCCAGGCTCTCAATCTGGGAAGCCTGAACACCCCGGCTTCTGCAGCCGGGAACGCGTCGCTGGGCGAGCTGACGAAACTCTTCGACGCCAAGAAATATGCAGACGCCCTGGCTGTGGCGGACGCTTTGATCGCCAAGGACCCCAAGAACGCCGACGCCCATGCCTGGAGAGGCCGGATGATGAACAGCCTCGCTCAGGCGAATCCGCTGGACATGTTGAAGTATGGCATGGGCGCAAGGGACGAATTCGAAAAAGCCCTGTCGCTCGACCCGAATAACCGATACGCCCTTCTCGGCCGCGGCATCGCCCGGTTGATGGCGCCTCCCGGGTACGGCGGCGACGTAGACGGAGCCATTGCGGATTTCGAAGCGGCTATCGCCCAGAAGCCGACGCCCCAAGGCTATTACTATCTTGGGGAGGCCCTCAAGAACAAGGGGTTGAAAGACAAGGCCGCCGCAGCCTACCGAAAGGCGCTCGAACTGCTGCCGAACGACCCGGATTTGTCGAAGGCTCTGGCGGCTGTGAAGTAGTCTGCCCGGTTCCCTCAGGCGGCGGCCGCCTGGGCGCGGCGACGGCGCAAACAGTAAGCCACCAGCAGATAGACCAGCAGACCGGCCGGGGCGCCGATGCAAACCCAGCCGGCGATGGCGTGCGCCGCGGCGGCGAGAACGCCGGGAACCGCCCGCCAGGCTCCGCCGTGAAGGACCGCCGGGAGATGGCGCGCCGGCGCCGGGAACAAACGCCCTCCCAGACGCATGAACGGCGTGAACAGCGCCAGTTGCAGAGGATACACAAAGTAGTTGACCGCCTGAACCGCCGGCCCGTTTAAGCGCAAAACCAGCGCGGCCAAAGCGCACAGCAGCGTAGGGCAGCCGGGCACGGGGAACAGTCCCAGTACAAAGCCGAGAGCGATGCTCAGGGCGATGGCTTCGGAGGACATTCCGCGCAGAGCGAGATCGAGCAGCGGCTGCATCAGCCTGGGTGGTTTCCGGACGCGCTTGGCCACGGTCACGGGAATACCTCTCCGCGATCCGCCAGCAAAAGGCGAAGGGCCAAACGCAGCTTGGTGGTGGCGAGAAGCTGCACCGCGGCAGCGGCCCCGTTCAGCATCCAGGGCGCCTGGTCCCGCCAGAGGATCGAGAGCGGCCGCGCCACTTCATCGTCGCCACGATAGAAAATCCGGTCGATCCACCGCTTCCGCCCGGGGTACTCGGGATAAGGCCGCAGAATGTCCCAAATGGCCTCCAGGAAGCGGAGGCCCAGAGGCTCCCGGTACTGCGGCATGAAAAGCAGGACGCTCGATCCCTGGCGGATCTCGGCGGCGAATTCGGAAAACGAGCGGGCATTCGTCAGATTGAGGCAGGCGGCCGGTTCGCACGCGTGCCGGTCCCCTCCGGAAATCACGGGAAGGCCGTGCGCCTCGGCCAGAGCGATGGCCGCCCGGTTCTCGCTCCACGGCCGCGTACCATTCAACTCGAAGGCGTGAATCCACTCCCGGCAGTTGCCCAGGAAGCTCTCGAGCGCGGCCTGATGGGCGGCCTCGCCAACCCCCTCCTCGCGCCAGAACGGATGGTTCAACACGATCAGCGTCTCCGGAATTTGTGACAGCGGGCTCAGCAGCTCGGGCAGGCGCGCGTCCTCCCGAGCCGCCGTGCAGTCCCGCATGGCGGCCATCCAGGTGCGTTCCGCGCCAGCCGGCAGATTGTGAATCCCCAGGTGCAGAATCGACCGGCCGTAGGGCGCGGTCCACTCCACCGAGATGGGAACTTCGCCGCGATCCGCGGTTACCCCCAGCGCGGCGCCGGCTTCGATGTCGTCGTGATCCGTGAGCGAGACCAGCGGGTGAAGTCCCAGATCGGCGATTTGCTGCCGCTCCACATGCAGAGCGTCCGCCGGGCTGAGTGGCGGCGTCCACCAGGCCCTGGCGAAATCGAGGCTCGCCCGGCCGCCGGGCAACCGGCTTTGACGCCGCCGCAGGAATGGGGATACGCCAGGGATGCGGCGCAGATAGCGCGGCAGAAACGAGAGGCACTCCTGGGAATGCATGGTGTGCCCATGCAGCGAGACCGCCGCGCGGAACTTCCGCGTCACCGCCGGTTCCCGCCACACGGGGTGTACATTAGATGGCTTCAAAAACCCTCCTTGGCTGCTGCCACTTAAAGCTTGCGCCGCAATCGGTTACAAAGCCTTGGCGGAGATGTGATCTTCCCGTGAAAACACATGGGCCCGAAAATGTTTTGAATCATGGGTTGCCCGGACGAAGGGACTATCTAATTGACTGAGCTAAGCGGACCCCAGTCTGTCCGGCCCGAGAAGCGCCCCGACGGACGACGGGAAATGATCCGGGGCGGTCGCCCGAGTCAAGCCGATAGCCGCGCCGGCGATTTCTTCACCGTCTGTTTATTCGATTGAAATCATCCGGCGCCAAAGGTATTAGTTACGGGGCGCGCGTCATCTAAGCGCGACCGGGGTGAGAGGTTCCAGACCATGCCGACGCTGCGCGAACCGCCCACTGTTTCCGGAGTCCTCGATGAGCCGCTGCGCGGCATCCTCGGACCCGTGGAGCCGGTGATCGAGAGGTTGTTCTCGTTCGACCGGCTGCGCGCGGTCTTCGACGCCGCTCGCTGCTCCCCAGAGACCGGCGGCCCCATCGCTTCCCTGCTCGCGCAGCTTGAGATCACCATCGACCTCGATCCCGCCGAACTTCGGCGAATCCCGCCGTCGGGGCCAATAGTCGCCGTCGCCAACCATCCTTTCGGATTGCTGGAAGGGGCCATTCTTGCGCATGTTCTCCCGAGAATCCGCCCCGACGTCCGCATTCTGGCCAATTCGATGCTCGCCGTGATTCCGGAACTGCGGGACAAGTGCATCTTCATCGATCCATTCGGCCGCCCGGATCTGGCGGCCGCCAATGCGGGCGCGCTGCGGGAGTGCCTGGCCTGGCTCCGCGGCGGAGGAGCGATGGTCGCATTTCCGGCGGGGGAAGTGGCCCACTGGAACTGGAAGGACGGGATACTGGCCGATCCCCCGTGGAATTGCGCCGCCGCGCGGCTGGCGCAAATTGCGGGCGCGGCCGCACTGCCGATGTTCTTCAAGGGCGCCAATAGCGTCCTTTTTCAGGTCGCCGGCGCCCTTCATCCCCGGTTGCGCACGGCCAGCCTGCCGCGCGAACTTCTGAATAAACGCGGCCGATCGGTCCACCTGAGGATTGGCCAGCCCATCAGCCACGCCACCCTGCAATCGTTCCCCGACGCTCGGGAAGCCACCGAGTACCTCCGTTGCCGAACGTACCTGTTGGATTCAGCCCCAGGCCGGACCAGCCGCGCGCCAGTGGCCCCGCGCATCGCGCCCTTCGGAAACCTCCGGCGCGTGGCCGAAGCCGTTCCACGCCACGCGCTGGCGGCGGAGATCGGCCGCCTGCCGGCCGGCCGGATGCTGTGCGCCGCGGGCGATCTGACCGTCTACCTGGGTAAAGCCGAAGAACTTCCGCAGGTGACGCGCGAAATCGGCCGCCTGCGGGAGATCGCCTTCCGGCGGGTGGGCGAAGGGGCTGGCCGAACTATCGACCTCGATGAGTTCGACCGTCGCTATCTGCACCTCTTCCTGTGGAATCCGCACGCCGGCGAGATCGCCGGGGCGTACCGGCTTGGCCCCACGCCCGACATCCTCCCGCGTTATGGAATTCGCGGCCTCTACACCAGCACGCTGTTCCGCTTTCGAAAGGAGCTGTTCGATCGCATCGGCCCGGCCATCGAACTCGGCCGGTCCTTCATCCGGCCGGAATATCAGAAGCAGTACGCGCCGCTGCTGCTGCTTTGGAAAGGCATTGGCCGCTACGTCGCCAGCCGTCCGGAATGCGCCGCGCTATTCGGCGGCGTGAGCATCAGCAACAGCTATCACCCGGTCTCGCGGCATCTGATCGTGAAATTCCTCGAAGCGCATGGCGCCGACGACCTGGCCTCCATGGTCGCCCCGCGCTGCGCGTATCGTCCCTCCGAACGGCTGTTTCGCCGCACCGGCGCGGTCCATCGGACCCCGGCCGGCATCGAAGATCTTTCGGACCTCGTCGCGGGGCTGGAGCGAGACGGCAAGGGCGTTCCCATTCTGATCAAGCAGTACCTGAAAACCGGAGGCCGGCTGCTGGGATTCAATGTGGACCGCCGCTTCCTGAACGCCCTGGACGCCTTGATCCTGGTGGACCTGCGCGACTTACCTCTGGCCTTGCTGGAGCGCTACCTGGGTAAGGCGGGAGCAGCCGCCTTTTCGGCGTGGCATGCCATCGGTCAGGGAGCGGCGTGACGCTCCCGGCTAGAACAGGACCCGCCGGCATCTGACCGCGGCCAGATACGGCCAGTAAGAGATCAGAATGATCAACAGCGAAGCCGACGTCGCGGCGCTGTCGAGAACGATTCGAAGAGCATTAAGGCTGCGCTGGGCCATGAGGAGCCTCACTATCCCGACTCCAGGGACTCGAGGATCCGGACGTCCACACGCCGGCCTCGGGTCCCGCAATCGTCCTCAGTTTAGTCGTCCGGCATGACAGTATTATGAATGTTTCTTGACGATTTCGCGGATTCCGTTAACGCCGAAAGCCGTTCGCCTGCGCGGCGCTGGCGGCCGGCTTGGCCCGCACTATAACTGAATTTTCGCCGACTTGTAACACGTTTGTCGCGTGCCCTCGCAATAATCGGATCATTCGTACTCAGGCTTGAGGATTCGAGGCTCCCCATGAAACGGCTCCGCTCACGCGCCCTGGCTTTGACTCTGCTCGGGCTTCTTACAATCCCCGGGATGCCGGTGCGCGGCGCGGCCGCGCCGCCGGGATCTGTTCCATCGCGTATCATCCTGACCTGGACGGGGGACCCGGCCCGCACTCAGGCGGTAACCTGGCGCACGGAGACGCCGTTGCCGTCCGCGCAGGCGCAAGTGGCCAAATTCACCGCCGATCCGGGCTTTGAGAACAAGGCCATAACCGTCCATGGCAGCGCGGACAAGGACGATCTCGGCGGCGGCCGGTTCGCGGGACACTATGCGGTGAGCTTCCAGAGCCTCGATCCCAATACCAAGTACTGTTACCGGGTGGGCGACGGCCAGACCTGGAGCGAGTGGAATGTCTTCCGCACCGCTTCCGCCAACTCCGAGCCGTTCCGCTTCCTCTATATAGGCGATGCACAGAACAGCATCAAGTCCCTGTGGTCCCGCAGCATCCGGGCGGCCTACGCGGCCGTGCCGGACGCCCGCTTCATCGTCCACGCGGGGGACCTGGTAGAGGAGGGATACGACGATAGCCTGTGGGGAGAGTGGTGCGACGCGCTCGGTTTCATCAGCGCCACGGTCCCGAGCATTCCCGTGCCGGGGAATCACGACGTACACCGGCCGCCCGGAGCGACGGACTCCAAAACGGTCTTTGCCGCGTCGCCCCTATGGCGCCGGCACTTCGCCCTGCCTCGGAACGGCCCGAATATCGAAGAGATGCAGTCGCAGTCTTATTACATAGACTATCAAGGGGTCCGGCTTATTGCCCTCGATGTGAACGTCTTCGCCAACGCCGACTTCGAAGCCGGCGCCAAGAAGCGCGTGTGGGATGCGGAGCTGGAATGGCTGAAACGAACGCTGAGTACGAATCCGAACCGGTGGACCATAGTGGCCCAGCACCAGCCGATCTACGACGTCGCCAAGAACCGCGACTTCCCCGACATGCGCCAGGCGCTCACGCCTCTCTACGAGCAGTACCATGTCGACCTGGTGCTGCAAGGCCACGATCACACGTACGCCCGCACCCACAAAGTGGCCAAGGACAAAGTGGTGGACCCTTCCGCGCCCGGGGTCATATACGCGATCTCGGTGAGCGGCCCCAAAATGTACGCACTCGAAGACGCTCACAAGGACCTCATGGCCGCCATGATCGGCCAACAGCAATTCTTCCAGAGCATCGAGATCGGGCCGGATCATCTGCTGTTCCAGGCATATTCGATTGATGGTGTTTTGCGGGACAGCTTCGAGTTAAGAAAGCAAGGCTCCTCGCCGTTTGCCTCGACCTATGTGAATCATGCCACCGCCGCCCGGGCGAACGGGGCCGCAAAAAGATGAAACACGCGTGGCTGGCGCGCAACGAGGGGAGCCTTCGTTTCCCCTCAAACGAGGGGACCGTGTGTCCGCGATAAATTGCCGCTCCTTGTTCATCAAGCTGTAACTCAACGCCTGATAAAGTCAGGTTACTCCAGTTTGAGTGACTAGCCGCGAGTGTTCGCCGGACTGACTCGCGGCCCGGGACCCAGTAGTTCCAAACGAATCGATTCGAGTAACCCAATTATGCAACCAATGCGACCACTCTCTTTATGTCTCCTTGCAGTTTGCCTTGTGTTTTCGGCCGCCGCGCAAAGCACCAAAGGCGCCATCGCCGGACGAGTCCTGGATAGTTCCGGCGCCGTCCTTCAGAAGGCGGAGATTCAAGTGCAGCCTCAGGGCACGACTCTTGGGTCCGATGCGCAGGGTGAGTTCACCGTTACGGATCTCGCCCCCGGCCCATATAAGATCCAGATTTCCTACGTGGGTTTCGATCCCTTCGAGACCGATGTTACCGTGAAAGCCGGCGAGACCGCCAGCGTGGAGGCCCGCCTCAAGGTCCACTCGGAAAACGAGCAGGTCATTGTCACGGCCGAGCGCCCGCGCGGCGAAGCGGAGGCCATCAACCGGACCCGCATGGCCGACAATATCCTGCAAGTTCTTCCGGCGGAAGTCATTACTTCCCTGCCCAATGCGAATGTTGCCGATGCCCTGGGCCGCCTCCCTTCGATCACGCTTGATCGGAGCGAAGGCGAAGGCGAATACATCCAGGTGCGCGGGACCGAACCCCGTCTCACGAATGTGACCATCGACGGCATCACCATTCCCGCTCCCGAGCCCGCCGTCCGGCAGGTGCGGCTAGACGTCATTCCTGCCGACCTGGTGGAGTCCGTCGAAGTCAACAAGACGCTGGCGCCCAATCTCGACGGGGACGGCATCGGCGGTTCCGTCAATATGAAAACCAAGAGCGCCGGCGAGTTCCCTACCATCAACCTCTACGGCATTGGCGGCTACGATAGGATTCTCGGCGGCCGCTACAACGATCAGTTCGGAGGAACCATCGGCCACCGTTTCGGTAAGGACCGGAAGCTCGGAATTCTCTTTGGCGCCACCAAGGATTACAACGGGCGCGGCATAGATAACTTTCAGCCCGCCATCGATACCACATTATCCACCTTCGCCAAGCCGTTCTACGACAACAACACCATTCGCGAATACCGCTATTACCGGAACCGCTGGGGGTACGCCGGCACGGTTGACTACAAATTCGGCCCGTTCACCAGCATTTACGTGAAAGGTCTGTACTCCAACCTGCAGGATTATGGAGACAAATGGTATTACGAGCCGGTCTACAACGGCTCGCCGAAGTTCTACACCTCCAGCAAGCGTCCCGACGCTTCGGTTGCCAACTTTATTCTGGGCGGCAGGCAGCAGTTTACTTCTTCGATGCTGAATTGGGCGGTCTCCGCCTCCCGTTCTTACGAAAAGGATTCCGCCGGCAACCCGAAAGCGGACTTCTCCTGGATCGGGTCGTCGCTGACTTGCGGCTACGATCCCACCGTGCAAGCCAACGCGCTGGTCCCGCACTTCGGTTCGGGTTGCGACGCGGCCGGCTCGCCTCTGCAAAATGCGGCCAACTGGGGCTTCAAGGATATCACCATGTCCACCGGCCAAACGGCCCAGCTTAACCTCACTGCCTCGGCCGGGTATTCGGCCAACTATCACATTGGCTCGCATTACGGCATCTTTGAGATCGGCGGCAAGATCCGCAACGGACACAAGTATCAGAACGCCACCGAGACCGTTTATGACGGCTGGAAAGCCGCCACCCTACCGATGACCATGTTCCTGAGCAGCTTCAGCAGCGGCAATTACTTCAATGACGATTACTTCGGCGGCCATTACGGGCCGGTCTCCGACTTCAATCAGATCTCCACGTATACTCTCGCCCACCTTGCAAACTACTTGGACGGGTACAAGACAGCCAGCGATACCTATCCCAACATATTCGATATCGTCGAGCGCATCTCGGCCGGTTACATCATGGACACCATGGATTTCGGGCGCCTGCACGTGGTTGGCGGAGTCCGCTTCGAAGGCACCCAGATGAATACCCTGGGGTACAACGTCACCCTCTACGGGGCCGGCAGCGCGCTTTGCCCCACCAGCACCGGCTGCGGCGTTCCGGTAGCCACCAGAAACAACCCTTCCTACGTGGACGTTCTCCCCAGCCTCTCGCTGCGTTACTCTCTGGACAACGCATCGGGCTTGCGGCTGGTTTATGGCCGTGGCGTATCGCGTCCCGACCCCTACCAGTTGGTGCCCTATGTCACCGAGGACGATTCGACGAATCCCATAACCGCGGCGCTGGGCAACCCCAACCTCAGGCCGGCGCACGCCAATAACTACGATTTGCTCTATGATCGCTATCTGAATCCGACCGGCATCATCCAGGCCGGCTTCTTCGTCAAGCAGATCACCAATACGCTGATCAGCACGTCGTACCTGGCCAGCAGCGGCCCCTATCAAGGCGAGCAGGTCTCGCAATGGATCAACGCATCGAACGCCGAGCTGCACGGCTTCGAGGCTTCCTACCAACAGCGCCTTGCCATGCTGCCTGGCGCGCTGCGAGGCCTCGGGTTGCTGGCGAATTATACCTGGACCGGCTCGCAAATCAAGAGTATCCCCGGCCGCACGGACAGCCCGGCGCTGCAACGCCAGGCGCCCAATGCGTGGAACATCAGCCCGACCTACGATTATGGCCGTTTCTCCTTCCGCGCCGGGCTAAGCTACGCCGGGGCCAGTATCTATCAATATGAGTACCAGAAGTCGTCCGACCCGAGCGGCCTCGGTCCCACCGGTCCCAGCGGCGATGTCTACACCCTGGCGCACTTCCAGCTGGACGCCCAGGCCAGCGTCAGGCTGGCGTATGGTCTGTCGGCGGTGGTCTACGGCCTGAACATGACCGACGAGGTCTTCGGCTTCTACACCGGCAGCGCCGCATTCGTCAACCAGCGCGAGTATTACAAGCCGACTTACGCCATAGGTTTTCGATACAGCTTGAACCGCGAGAAATAGCCCGTTCCCGGAAGCTCGCCAGGCCGGCGCCTCAAGGGGCGCCGGCCTATCTTCTTTCGGCCATCTGGGCTCGCCCGTGCTCGCCCTTCGGCGGCGTCTCGATGCGCACCATCGCGTCCCGATAGCTGATCGTCAACACGGAGGCGCGCAGCGCGGGATAGCCCAGCACTCCGGCCGTCTCGACGCCATTGAACGCGCTGAATTCCGCCAGATCCAGCGCCACCACGGAATCGGCGGTGAGATTCCAGCCGCCCACGTGGAACCGGACGGCGGCGGCGATCAGGTCGCCATCCAGGGCTCCGTTGGCGCCCCTTAAGCCGACGGCTGAGACCGGCGAACTGTTCAGAGCCTGCGCCGTCCGGCGCGAGATAGCCGAATAGGACGCGCCCGTATCGAGGAGGATGTACCCCTCCTGCGAGTCGTTCATGGCTCCGCGTACAAAGAGCATGTCGTTTCTTAGGATGGCGCGGGCGAAGCCGGCGGTTGGGATGGCGGCCCGGTCCGGATATGGCATCAGATCGAGAGCCTTGCCGGGCAGTTCCAGACGCATGAGGAAGCCGCCGAAGAGAGACAGCGGAATCACGCCATCCGTGCCTTCGGCAAGCCGGCCGGGAGCCATGTCAACCTGGCAGTTCCCGAAGCGGAGCGGACCGACATCCACGGCCCCGGCGACGCCGGACCGCACGGGTCTCGCAGGCGATCCGCCCATTCCCACCAGGTGGGACTCCGAAACCGCTGCGATGCCCGACCGGGCGGACGCCTTGGCGTCGAGAGTGATGTGCGCCGCGCCGCTGTCGAGCAGAAGATGCACAGGCGGACCGCCATCAATGCGGGCATCAAGGAGCGCCCCCGACACCCGGTTTGGCTCCGGAACGAACGAAGTCAACTTGAGGGAATATGCACGCTCGGGAGCTATAACCGGGCGGCACGGCATGAGCTCCGATGTATCCGGGCCGGCGGGCGCCTGGGCCAGGCAGCACAGCACTCCCGGCACGCCGAGCAGGACCAAAACGTAGCGCAGTGTCTCCAGACTCAACATCGATTACGACGCCGTTACTAAAGTATGACGTTTCGATGTCGATTACAATGCCGGAAAAGGCGAGTGTTGAAAAAGGTGGGGCAAATCTCACACTCCACCATCCGATGTGGGACAGGCGCTTCCGCATGTCAACCCGAGCGAAGCTCGGGCCTGGAGTTTGTACATTTCCGAAGCCCGGAGGGCGAAACATCCTAGCCCACGGCGTGAGCCGTGTGGAATAGCACGTGAGAATGCGAGCCCCGGAACGG
>JBEKPK010000043.1:0-21913 GCA_049520795.1 Bryobacteraceae bacterium | reverse complement strand
GGCCGAGGCCATCAACGCCGAACTGGCGGTGGAGGACCGCCTCAACGACGAAGTGCGGGAGCTTCTGAGCCAGTACAGCGACTATATGCGGCGCGAGGGCGTGAGCTACCAGGAGATGTTCCGGCGCATCAAGAACACCCTGATCATGCAACGCAAGGTGGTGCGCGCCTCCGGCCGCGACACGGGCGACAACATGAAGCTGTCGCGCGACAAAGTCACCCAGATTTCGCATACCCTCGTCGAAATGCTGCGCAAGAGCCACAATCTGCGGCTGCGCGACAAGGACGTCAACAACGTCCGGCTGGAGATCATGCGCGTGATGCTCGAACTGCTGGTGGCCGAGGAGAAGGTGGACCGCGCGGTGCGCCAGAAGATCCGCGGCCAGAAGCGCGAGATCCCCGAAGGAAGCGAGGAGTGGGACCTGCTGCACCGGCGGTACTACTCCGAGGAGCTAAAGAAGCTCGGCATCGACCTGGCGAGATGAAACCCGCCCGGGCATGCGTGGGGAGCCTCAACAGGGGCTTCGCGGTGTCCGTGGACAGGCTACCGGCGCCGGGCGGAACGGCCGATCAGCCAGCCGCTTCGGGCGCTTGATTCCGAATTCCGAAGTCAACTTCGGCGAAGCTGAGTTACCATAACCTAAAACCATGAAAGAACAGGCCTTGTATCAGGGCACGGCTTCAGCCGTGCCGAACGGATGCATCTCTTGGGCTTTAGCCCCTGCGGTAGCAAACCCGGCCCGCAAGTCCTTCTCACGCTCCTGAAAAGGCAGGGGCTAAAGCCCCCTGATTGTGCGCGGTTTGCGGCACGGCTGAAGCCGTGCCCTGATACAAGGCTTCTAACTTCGGGATTCAGGTTGAATCGATTCGACGCCCCTCAGTTCGTCACTGCTATGGTCACGCCCGCCGGGGTCGTGGCCGTTCCCACCTGCACGCTGACGGGCACGGAATTGCCCGCCGCGATTCCGGCGGGAATCTGGAGGTTGACCTGCATCACGCCGGCTACCAGCCCCGATGCGCCGCCGGCATATTGCACGTAGGCCGGCTTGCCGCCGATGGTGGCAGTTACGGATTCGAGCGGCAGGGGGTACGGAACCGCGCCCACAAGGCCGTCCGCGCCGGGCGGATTGGTCTGGCCGGCGCCGGTGATATACAGCGCAATGTAGCTTCCGATCTTGATGGGGTGAGCCGCGCCGTTGATGGCGTTGGTTCCATCCTGGTTCACCGCGGCGGCCTGCCCCTGGCCGGACTGATCGAACGTGAAGAGGGCGGGGGACGCGGCGGCAAACTGGACCGGCGCGGCCGCCGAGAGTTGCCCCTGGTAGAGCGCCACCACCTCCACGTTCGGGCCGGAGGTGGCGAAAGGAACCACGGCGGCTACCTGATTGGCCGATGAATAGATCAGTGGAGCGGAGGCGCCGTTGAAGAATACGGTTGTGCCCGCCAGACTCGTAGGAACCATGCCTTCGGCATCGAGCTGAAACTGCGCCAGCTTCGCGGGCCCCAATCCGGAGCCGTAGAGCACCACCAGCTCGCCCGGCGCGACCGCGCCCAAGAGGTTGCTGGCGGCGCTTACCACGGCCGCAACGGAGATGCCGGAGGGGCTGGGCTGCAACACGCGGACGGCGTTGTTGTCCGTGTCCGCGAAGTACACGTTGCCAGCCGAATCCGCGGCCAGCCCTCCGGGAGTATTGATCTGGGCGTTGACGGCCGCGCCGCCATCTCCCCAATAGCCGGCGACGCCGTTGCCGGCGATGGTTTGGATAATGCCGTTGGCGTACACCTTGCGGATGTGGGTGGCGCCGTCGGAGATGTACAGGCTGCTCGCGGAGTCCACCGCCACGCCGCTTGCGGTGGCGATTTGCGCCGCCGTGGCTTGTCCCAGGTCGCCGGAATATCCGGCTGTGCCGTTGCCGGCGACGGTGTCGATCAGGCCCCCGGCGGTAACCATGCGCACGCGGTAGTTGAGCGTGTCGGCGATGTAGATATTACCGGCCGAGTCCACCGCCACGGCCTCCGGGTAGTTGAGTTCGGCATTGACGGCCGGGCCTCCGTCGCCGGAAAAGGCCGAGGTCCCGTTGCCGGCCACGGTGGTAATCGTGCCGGCCGTAGAGATCTTTCGCACGCGGCTGTTGCCCAACTCCGCGATGTAGAGGTTCCCCGAGGCGTCCACGGCAAGGCCGAAGGGCGTGTACAATTGGGCGCTCGCAGCCGCGCCGCCATCGCCCGCGAACCCGGCCGCGCCAGTGCCCGCGAACGTGGAAATGGAGCCATTCGGAGCGATTTTGCGTACCCGGTTATTGCCGCTATCGGCGATGTAAATATTACCGGACTTGTCCACCGCCACGCCTGTGGGAGTGTTCAGTTGCGAACTGGCGGCGCTCCCGCCATCGCCGCCAAAGCCCGCCGTACCGTTGCCTGCGATGGTAGTGATGGTCCCGTTGGCGGCGACCTTGCGCACCACATGATTGCCGGAATCGGCGATATAGCGATTCCCGGAGGCATCCACCGCTACCCCCTGTGGAACGTACGCCTCGGCCTTAGCCGCCGGGCCGCCGTCGCCCGAGTAGCTGTAGACGCCGTTGCCGGCCACCGTGGATATGGTTGCGCTTTTCGGAATTTTGCGGATGCGCCCGTTTAGCGAATCGGCCACATACAGGTTCCCCGCCGAGTCCACGGCGACGCCGGTGGGCGTATTCAATTGTGAGGCGCCGGCCGGACCGTTATCGCCCGCGTATCCTGGAAAACTGTTGCCCGCGATGGTGTTGATGTCGAGATTGGCGGCCCCGATCATGCGCACGCGGTCATCCTCGGTGTCGGCGACGTACACGTCGCCGGCGGCATCCACCACAATGGCGGTGGGCTGATACAGGCCCGCTCCGGTGGCCAGCCCGCCGTCGCCGGAATAGCCGATGCTCCCGTCGCCGGCGATGGAATTGAGCATGCCATCGGTGGTGATCTTCCGTATGTAGGCGTTGCCCGTGTCGGCGATGTAGATGTTGCCGAGGGAATCGAGCGCCACGTCCTCCGGGCCGCTGAATTCGCTGTGGCCGAGGGCCAAAAGGCCGTCGCCCATGTAACCGGCGTAGGTATCTCCGGCGATGGTTTGCATGAGGCCGGCGCTGGGCCCGCTGGCTTTCACCAAGCGGAGGGAATGATTGCGCGTGTCCGCAATATACACGTTGCCCGATGGATCCACCGCCACGCCCGATGGCAGGTGCAAGTTGGCCTGTGGGGCGGGGCTCCAGTCGCCCACCGACCCGTAGGACCCCGGAAGGCCGTTGCCGGCGAAAGTGGAGATGATGCCGGAGGGCGCGACTATCCGCACGCGGTTGTTCCCGGCATCGGCGATGTAGATGTTGCCGGAGGAATCCACGGCCAGGCCCTGTGGAGAATTTAACTGGGCGTTGACGGCCGGGCCGCCATCGCCGGAGAACCCGGCGCGGGAGTTGCCCGCAACCACCGCCAGAGAGTCGTTCGTGCTTAGCTTGAACACGCAGTTCAGGCTGCTGAAATACACATTGCCCGAGCTGTCTACCGTTACCCGGTTCGGATGCCCTATGGAGATGCCGGCGGCGGATGCGACGTTGGCCGGCGGCGCGCCGCCCGCCACTGTCGATATGACATACTGCTGGGCCGGCGCCGCCGCTGCCGCCAACAGGAGCAGAGCGCTCCGGCGCCCTCTCATGAAAGCTTTAATCATGTACACTACCAGTCCCAATAGAATGATCTGGGTGGAACAAAGACCCAGGGACGCGCGGGGCTCCCGTGCGGTTTCCTAATTCCACCAAAATGCAGGGCTTAACCGCTATGATAGCACCGCTTCCGCAAGCGCCTCCAGGGCTTCGGCGCAAGCCGCGCGGTCCACGTCGTAGTGCGTCACGGCGCGCATCCGGCGCCCGTCGATGCCGTTGATCAGCACGCCGCGCCGCTTCAGCCGCGCGGAGATTTCGGAGCTCCAGAGGCCCGTGCCGGCGGCATCGAAGATCACGATGTTGGTGGCCACCTTCCGGGGGTCCACCTGGATGCCGGGAATCTGGGCCAGACCCTCCGCCAGGAAGCGCGCATTGGCGTGATCCTCGGGCAGGCGCCGGGGCGTTTCTTCCAGGGCCACCAGCCCGGCGGCGGCCAGTACCCCCACCTGGCGCATGCCGCCGCCCAGGCGCTTACGATGCAGCCGGCCCCTGGCGATCAGATCGGCGGGACCCGCCAGCATCGAGCCCGCCGGAGCCCCCAGCGCCTTCGAGAGGCTGAACATCACCGTATCCACGGGCCCCACGATTTCGCTCACCGGCACGCCCAGTGCGGTGGCGGCGTTGAAGACGCGGGCGCCGTCCATGTGGACCGGGAGCCCGCGCGCATGGGCGCCTTCCGCGATCTCGCGAATCACGGCCAGCGGGTAAACCGTTCCACCGGCCATGTTGTGAGTGTTTTCAATCTCGATGAGGCCGGTGGGGGCCCAATGCGGACCCGGCGGCCGGATGCGCCGCTCTATCTCCTCCCAGGAAAGGATGCCATCCTCGGTGGGAATGGCGCGCACCATGCAACCGGAGAACCAGGCCGCCATGGCCAGTTCGTAATCGAGCACGTGCGCGCGCGAATCGCAGATCACTTCCTGGCCGGGTTCGGTGTGCAGCTTCACCGCGATGGTGTTCCCCATCGTGCCGGTGGGGACGAACAAAGCCGCCTCCTTACCGGTGATTTCGGCCGCCCGCCGTTCCAGGAGGTTTGCGGTGGGGTCCTCGCCGTAGACGTCGTCGCCCACTTCGGCTTCCATCATGGCGCGCCGCATGGCGGGCGTGGGCTTGGTTACGGTGTCGCTGCGCAGATCGATCATAGGCCGATGAATTCCTGGAACACTTCGTTGGAAAAGAGCACTCCGCGGTTGGTGAGGCGGATGACGCCGCTTTCGCATTCCAGCAGCCCGGCATCGAGAAAGCGGCGGATGGGCGGGCCGAAGCGCAGCCACTCACCGGGAGCCGGGCGGATGCCGGCGGCCAGACGCAGGCCCAGGAAGAAGCGCTCTTCCGACGCTTCCCGAGCCGCGACCGTGAGGGAGCGGTTCTTCGACGCGCCTGCCCCAGAAGCGGGACAGACGCTTTCGTCTGTCAGGCTTTGAGCCCGTTCAACGTACTCCGACGCCGTCTCCGGGTTCTGGCGGCGCACCCGCCCGTCGAAGGAGTGAGCGTCGGCGCCGAAACCGGCGTAGGGCTCCATTTTCCAGTACTTCAAGTTGTGGCGCGATTCCCGGCCCGGGCGGGCGAAGTTGGAGATCTCGTAGCGCGGAATTCCCAGGGCGGCCAGCCGCTCCACGGCCAGTTCGTAAAACTCCACCACCTGCTCTTCAGTGGGAGTTTCCGCCGCGCCGTAGCGCGCCCCTCCGCGCAGCATTTCCTTCCCCAGGCGGCTGTCCTGGTCCACCTCCAGCATGTAGACGGAAACGTGCGGCGGGGCCAGGCGTTCGATCCAATCGAGCGATTCGCGCCAGCTCGCCGCGGTTTGGCCGGAGAGGCCCGCGATGAGGTCGATGTTGCAGTTGCGAATGCCGGCGGATTCAAGCAGACGCAGCTCGTCCGCCACGGTCTGGGCGGTGTGTTTTCGACCGGTGCGGCGGATCTCTTTCTCCACGAACGACTGCGCGCCCAGGCTCACGCGATTGATGCCGCACGCGGCCCATGCATGGGCCTTCTCTGCGGTGAGGCCGCCGGGAGCGGCTTCGATGGTGGCCTCGCTCCAGGGGCGGCCTGGGACGGTTTCCAGAATTTCGCGCAGTTCTACGGCGTCCAGGTTGCCGGGCGTGCCGCCGCCCCAGTAAACGGTTTCGGGCTTCCACTGCCACGCGTGCCCTCGAATCTCCGCCTTCAGCGCGCCGATGTAGCGTGCTTCCAGCTCGCGCGGGAACACCCCCGACGCAAAATTGCAGAATGTACACTTCTGCGCGCAGAAGGGGTAGGCAAGATAAACGCCCGGCACAGTTCCGATTGTAGCCGGTAGCGCCGCCGGTCTCGCGCGGAGCCTACGGGAGCGCCGCGCTTCCCAGCCGCGGCCGTTTTGAAGCCGGTCATGCGCTAAGCTGAAAGCAAATGAGAATCCTGGTGGTGGAGGACGAAAAGAGAATCGCCGACTTCCTGTGCCGCGGGCTCCAGGGCGCCGGCTACGCCGTGGATGCCGCCCTGACCGGCGGCGAAGCCTTGGATCATCTCCAGTCCGCGGATTACGACATGGTGGTTCTCGATCTCGGGCTCCCCGACATGGACGGCCTCAAGGTGCTCGAGAAGATCCGCGACCGCACCCTCGGGCCGCCGGTCCTCATCCTCAGCGCCCGCGGCGGCCTCGAGGACCGCGTCAAGGGCCTGGAACAGGGGGCCGACGATTACCTAGTCAAGCCCTTCGCCTTCGTCGAACTTCTGGCGCGCGTGCGGGCCCTTCTGCGCCGCGGCCAACCCACTCCCGAGAAACTGCAGGTGGCCGATCTCTCGCTCGACTGCATCCGGCGCAAAGTCGCCCGCTCCGGCGAGATCATCGATCTCGCGCCCAAGGAGTTCGGCATCCTCGAATACATGATGCGCAACAAGGGCCGCCCGTTGAGCCGCACTATGATCGTGGAACATGTCTGGGATATGGATTACGACGGCCTCACCAATATAGTCGACGTTTACATCCGGCACCTCCGCGGCAAGATCGACGATCGCTTTCCGATGAAGCTGATCCAGACCGTGCGCGGCATCGGCTACATGATCGAAGGGGCCGAAAAGCCCGCCGGGCAGGGCGTCGAACGGCAGGGATAAAGTGATTCGCGCGCGCGATCTCCGGCGTCTGGCTCGCGGCTTGCGCTTCCGCCTCACCGCAACTTACGCGATTCTCTTCATCGTGCCCATGATCGGAGTCACCGCCTTGCTGCACCACCGCGTCGCCACCGGACTCGACGACCAGGCCCACGCCGTTCTCGATCAGGAATGGGCGGCGATGAAAGGCTACCTCCGCATCGAGGAGAACACCGAGACCAAGAGAAACGAGGCCTACTGGTATTACGACGACCAGGATACCGAGGAAAGCCGTATCGTCCTCAACACAAAGCGCATCTACGTCATCACCGACCGCGACGGGAAGATAATCGTCCAGAACTCCACGCAATCCCCCGCGGTCTCGCCGTCATTCAAGGAAATCGGTCTGGAGCCGCCCTCCGAGATCCGGGAAAAGGTGGCCAGGGCGGTCGCCGTCTCCCGGCCCAACACCGAGCCCATGCCTTTCTGGACGGTGCGTCGCAACGCTCAAGGGGACCAGTTTCTGGTTCGGTCCGGCATCGTCTTCGACGAGGAGCACCTGTTGGGGCGCGGACGCGGGGAGCCCTACTATGTGGCTATCGGCCTGCCACTCCGCCCGTACAATAACACCCTCCGGCAGTTCACTCTGCTTTGCATGGGAGTGGTTCCCGGGGCCCTGATCCTGGGGTCCTTCCTGGGCTGGATCGCGGCCGGCCGCGCGCTGGCCCCGGTGCGTTCGGTGGCTATGGCCGCGCAGCGCATCTCCGGCTCGAATCTCAGCTTGCGCATTCCCGTTCGCGACGCCGGCGACGAGCTCGACTACCTCATTCGCACCTTCAATCGCATGATCGAGCGCCTGGAATCGTCCTTCCAGCAAATGAGACAGTTCTCCACCGACGTTTCCCACGAATTGCGCACGCCCATCACCGCCATTCGGGGCCAGCTCGAAGTGGCGCTGTTCACGGCCCAGACCACCGAACAGTACCGCGAGGCCATGTTCAACGCCCTGCAGGATATCGACCGGCTGTCGCAAATCGTGCGCGCCCTGCTGCTGCTCTCGCAGGCCGAATCGGGCCAACTGGCGCTCCAGAAATCGCGCCTCGATCTGTGCGAGGTCTCGCGGGACATGGTCGAGCAGTATCAGATCCCCGCCGAAGCGGCCGGCGTGCGCCTCACGGCCGACTTGCCGCAGGACTGCTCCCTGGAAGCCGATCGCGTCCAGATTGAGCGCCTGATCACCAACCTGCTCTCCAACGCCATTAAGTTCACCCCCGAGGGCGGCGAGGTCAAGTTGTTGGTGCGCGCGCCCAGCGCGCCGGACGAGCAAATCGAGCTGGTGGTCCAGGACACCGGACGCGGCATCGCCAGCGAACACCTGAAGCACATCTTCGACCGCTTTTATCGCGTACCGGGGCCTTCCGGCGGAGCGCCGGAGCAGGGTCTCGGCCTGGGCCTCAGCTTTGTGGCGTGGATCGTGAAAGCCCACGGCGGCAAGATCCAGGTCGAAAGTTCCGTGGGCCACGGCACATGCTTTACCATCCGGCTTCCCGCGCCCGGCGCCGGGTCCGGCACGGTCGAACTGGCGGGCCAGCCGGCGGCGTCTTTAATGAAGGAACTTTAATGGCCCCTTTACCTTCGCTTCATGCCTTTGGAATACCCTGATATCGTGCGGTTTATCTTGTACGCTCTCTTTGTCATGGCCCTCGTCTCCGGAGTGGCGCTCCAATCGGGCGTCGCTCAGCAGCCTGCCCGGACAGCCGCGCCGATGTTCTCGGGCATCATCACCGCCCTTAGCGACGCCAGCCTGACGGTTGTCCGCACCGAGCCGAAGGACACCAAAACCTTCGTCATCACGCCTGATACCAAGTTCGAAGGTCCCAAGCCGCAGGTGAATGCCCGCGTTACCATCCGCTACATCGCCGCCGACGAAGGCGACCGCGCGGTTCGCGTCATCGTCCGCGCTCCCACAAAACCCACAAACACAAAGAAATAGCGCCGCTCACGTCTTCGGGGGAGTACGCGGGTGGGACAGACGATCAGTTTCCGTCGTCTGTCACGTGGGGCGGACGACAGACGACGAACACCGATCGTCTGTCCCACCTCGCTACTGCGCCTGCTGGGCCCCCAGATAGTAACCCAGGCGCGTGATCACCTTGTCCACATCGGGATGGCCGTCAATATCCACACGAATCGCGTGGAAGCCGCTCTTGACGGTGTTGTTCGGCGTGTAGGAAACCGTGTACTCGGAGTGCAGCCGCTCCCCGATCATGGTCAGGGCTTCTTCGAGCGTCCGCTGGCTGTGAAAACCAAACTGCGAGCCGCCCGTCGCCTTGGTGAACAGCTCCACCGGGTTCACCTTGAAGATTGCCTTGGCATCCAGAAAGATCTCCTGCATCAGCGGAAGAAACTCGGCCCGGCTGTTTGTGCCGTACATCTGCTGCACCGCGGTGGGCGTGGCCGCCACGCCGGACGGCAGCGGATATGCAGCCGGCGGCAGCGGATCCGGCCGCCCCGCCTTGGCCGGGGCCATCACGGTGGTGATGAAGCGCGACATATCCACCGCGTACAGCGTTATGTTGCTCAACTGGAGGTTGATCATGACCTCGCGGGCGCGGATCTCGCTTCCCATGTCGCGCGTTTCCCCGATCAGGAGGATGATTCTGCGGCGGCCGACAGGACGGGCTTTTAGCATGCGCATGCCCTCCCACACCGCGTCCACCATGCGGTTGCTCTCGCTTCCGGCCTGAATCTTCTTCACCCCCTGCGTGATCTTGTCGCGATCCGTGGTGAAGTCCTGCAGCAGCCGGATGCGCGAATCGTAGGCGATCAGGGCCGTCTCGCCGTTATCGCCGATCACCTGCGGGCCAATCAGGCCGCCAATCTTGTTCACCTGCGGCAGAATGGGGTCCGCGTGGGAGTTCGCCTGGACCAACAGCACCAGCGATATGGGCGCAAAGGAGGTGTAAACGCTGATGTTCTGCTCTCTGTCGTCGTCGTAAAGGTGAAACTCGTAGGGCTGAATGTTATTCACATAGTCGCCGTGCCGGTCCAGAACGATCACCGGCGACACCACCTCGTGGATAGTAGTGCTAAAGTCCGCACCATGACCGGGTGACGAAGGCGGAGTTGGGGTAGCCTGGGGAGCCGGGGTTGCCGGCGGAGCGGGCGTCGCCTTGGGCGTCGCCCAGGGATCCGGCGGACGAATGGTGGACTGCGCGGCCAGCAGGCCGCAAACCGCCGTCAGTAGTAGAATTCGCATACTATTCCTATTTTGCCGCCACATGCCCGGTTTGCCCCCGCAACAATTCGAGCACGTGGGGGGCCAATTCCACGATAGCGTCGAGCGATTCCACCGCGCCTTTGGGCGAGCCCGGCAGATTCACGATCAGCACCGCTCCCCTAGTGCCCGCCACGGCCCGCGAGAGCGCCGCCAGAGGCGTGGATTTCCGGCCCTGGGCCCGCATGAGTTCACCCATGCCCGGAATCTCCCGATGCAACACCACCCGGGTGGCTTCCGGCGTCACATCGCGAGCCGCCACGCCGGTGCCCCCGGTGGTGAAGATGGCCGAGACCTGCCCGCCATCCGCCAGGGTCGCCAACCGCGCCGAAATCGCCGGCGCCTCGTCCGGAATTACCTCGATCACCGAGACTCTCCAGCCCAGTTGTTCCAATCGTTCACGTACGGCCGGCCCTGAAAGGTCCGCCCGCATCCCGGAATCCACGGAATCGCTAATCGTGAGAACCGCGGCGTTTATCATCGCCCCCTCCCCGGAGACCTTCGCGGCGGAAGCCGCCGCTTTTCCCTCCGGTCTTTTCGAGCAGATACAGGTCTTGGATTTCGATTCCCTTATCGAGCGCCTTGGTCATGTCGTAGATCGTCAGAGCGGCCACCGCGGCGGCGGCCAGCGCCTCCATCTCGACTCCCGTCTGGGCGGTGGTGGCGGCGCTCGCAATAATCCGCACCCCGTTCCTCCGCAGTTCCACCTCCACGTCCGCGTGCGTGAGCATCAGCGGGTGGCACAGGGGAATCAGCTCGGAGGCGCGTTTGGCGGCCTGAATTCCCGCTATGCGGGCGATCTCGAGAGGGTTCCCCTTGGGATTCTTCGGCAACTTCTTCACCACCGCCGGCGAAATCCGCACGAAGGCGTGCGCCCGCGCCTGGCGCGGGGTGGCTGGCTTCCCGGAAACATCGACCATGCGCGGCGCGCCGGCCGAATCGTAGTGCGACAGCTTTTTCATTTGAGCAGCATCCGGATAAGGTCGTTGCGCGCGTACTCGGCGCGGCCGGCTTCGGCCACCAGAAAGGCGGTGGCTCGCGCCAGGGCGGGTATGTCGCCGGAGCCGCTCCAGTCGAGCGGCGTAATCTCGGACCCGTCCGCGCCGACGAGCGCCGGCAGAAAGCGCGTCACGCCGGGGCGGTGCCGGAACTCGCGCGTCAGCCGCGCCCATGGCATGTTCAGGGCAACTTCCCGCTGCCCGCCGAGCAGTTCCAGCGCGGCCCGCGCGAAGAGTTCGAAGGTCGCCATGGTGGATGCCGGGTTGCCCGGCAAGCCGAAGAAAAACCTGCCGCGGGCGCGCCCGAACACCAACGGCTGTCCCGGCTGGATCAGGACGCGGTCGAAGAAGAACTCCGCGCCCAGCTCAGCCAGCGCGCTTTCCACCACGTCGTACTTGCCCGCCGAGACGCCTCCCGAAATCAGCAGGAGATCCGCTTCCAGGCCGCGCTCGATCATTTCGCGGGTCTGCGCCTGGTTATCTCGCGCGATGGGCAGCATACGGGGTTTGCCACCGGCGCGCGCCACCTGCGCCGCCAGCGCGTAGGCGTTCGAATTCCGAATCTGGAACGCTTGCGGCGTCTCGCTCACTTCGACAATCTCGTCTCCCGTGGCGAGGATCGCCGCCACGGGCCTGGCGAAAACCGCCGCCCGCTCGCGCCCGAAGGCCGCCAGCGCCGCCACGCCGCTATAGTCCAGGCGCACGCCCGCGCGCAACGCCACCGCCCCGGCCACGGCCTCGCACCCGCGCTCGTTGATGAACTGTCGCGGCGCGGCGCCTCGCTCGATGCGCACCCGCCCGTCCTGGCGCGTGGCATGCTCCACCATCACCACCGCATCCGCGCCCGCCGGCAGAGGCGCGCCGGTCATGATCTCCACCGCCTGGCCCGGCCCTACTTCACCCGCGAACCGCTCCCCCGCACGTACCTCGCCGATCACCCGCAGCTCGCCCGGCACATCCGCGGCGCGCACGGCGTAGCCGTCGCGCACCGAGCGCGCCAGCGCCGGCGCATCGCGGTCCGCCGTCACGTCGAGCGCCAGTACCCGCCCCGCGGCGTCTTCCAGCCGCACTTCTTCCACGGCCGGCCCAGGACGCGCCTCGCGCACCCGCGTAACCACCGCCTCGCGCGCCTGCTGAAACGTCAAAGGTGCCACGAATTCTATTTTAGAGGAGAAGGTTTTGACGCAGAGACGCCGAGACGCCGAGACGCCGAGACGCCGAGAATTTGAGAGGAAGAGGACAAGAGAGGATCTTCGCTTGACTTCCGCCCTCGAATTCCCCGGCGTCTCGGCGTCAAAGAAATAGCTCTGGCCACCTCTCCTACCCTCTCCGATCCTCTCTCGTCCATCCTCGAATTTCTCGGCGTCTCGGCGTCTCGGCGTCAGAAATGGGCCTTTGGCCACCTCTTCTACTCTCTCTTGGCCTCGAATTTCTGAGCCACAATAGGTGTGTGATCCGCCTCGAACCACTCTTTCTCGCGCTGGGATGCTGCGCCGCGGGCTTCGCCGCTCTCGCTTCCGTCCAGAAGATCTTCCCGTATCCGTTCGTACAGGAAGATCTGCCCAACGGCCTGCGGCTGATTACCGTCCCCACGGACTACCCCAACATCGCGGCCACCTTCATCGTCGTCCAAACCGGCTCCCGCAACGAGGTCGAGCCCGGCCACACCGGCTTCGCCCACCTTTTCGAACACCTGATGTTCAAGGGAACCGCGAAGTTTCCTCCCGCCACGTACGACGAGACCATGCGCCGCATCGGAGCGTCCTCCAACGCCTTCACCACCGACGACTTCACCTGCTACCACACCACATTTTCCAAGGAGGACCTGGAAACCGTTTTGGCCATGGAAGCCGATCGCTTCCAAAATCTCAAGTTCACCGAGGCCGAGTTCAAGACCGAAACCCTGGCCGTGCTGGGCGAGTACAACAAGAACAGCTCCAACCCCGCCGAAAAGCTCGAGGAAGCGCTCCACGACGCGGCCTTCGACATCCACACCTACAAACACACCACCATGGGCTTCCTGAAGGACATCGAGGACATGCCCAACCAGTTCGATTACAGCCTGAGATTCTTCGAACGCTACTACCGGCCCGAGTACGTCACCATCATCGTGACCGGCGACGTGCGGCCCAAGGCCGTGCGGGCGCTGGCGGACAAATACTGGGGCGCGTGGAAGCGCGGCGGCTATAAGCCCGCCATTCCCGTGGAACCGCCGCAGACCGCCCCGCGCTCCGCGCACGTCGATTGGCCGTCGCCCACCTTGCCGCTGCTGACCATCGCCTTCAAAGCCCCCGCCTACAGCGACAGCGGCAAGGACACCGCCGCCCTTGACGCACTCGCGTTTCTGGCCTTTTCGCCCAGTTCGGATTTGTATCAGAAGCTGGTGATCGAAGAACAGAAGGTGGATTCCCTCGATGGCTCCGCGCCCTCCAATGTGGACCCGGCGCTTTTCACGATCGAGGCGCGCGTGAAGAAAGCCGCCGAAATGGACCAGGTCCGCGACCGCATTCTCGAAACCGTGAAGAGCTTTCGCGACCAGCCCGTGGACGCCGCCCGCCTCGAGGTGGTGAAGAAACACCTGCGCTACGCCCTGGCGCTGCGTATGGACAACAGTGAAAGCGTGGCCCAGATCGCCGCCTCGATGGTGGCCCTGCGGCGGACGCCCGAGACGCTCAACCGGCTTTACGACCTGTACGCCCAGCTCACCCCCCAGGACGTGCAAAAGGCCGCCGCGCGCTATCTCGTCGATAGCGGCCGCACCATCGCCACCCTGACCGGGCCGGCTTCCGGAGGCACCCAATGAAAGATCCGAGGAAGAATGCCCGCAAGAATGCGGGCGGGGAGTCCTCTGGGCCCGGCTGGAAGCCCGCTCCACGGGCGTGTATAACTCTTTTGATGGCGGCTTGCGCCGCAACGGCCCAAATGCGAATCACTCAACTGCCCGGAAAATCGCCCCTGATCGCCTTCCGCATCGTTTTCACCACGGGTTCGGGCGACGACCCCCTGGATAAGCCCGGCCTGGCGTACCTTACCGCCCACATGCTCGCCGAGGGCGGCACGAGAAACCTGACCTACCGCCAGATAGTGGATGCCATGTTTCCCATGGCGGCCTCCGTCGGCGCCCAGGTCGATAAGGAAATGTCCACCTTCCACGGCGCCACCCATGCCGACAATCTGGACGCCTATTACAAGCTGGTGCGCGCCATGCTCCTCGAACCCGGCTGGCGCGAGGACGATCTCCGGCGCGTCAA
Source organism: Bryobacteraceae bacterium (assembly GCA_049520795.1). GTDB lineage: Bacteria > Acidobacteriota > Terriglobia > Bryobacterales > Bryobacteraceae > BOG-224. The sequence goes on along the minus strand of JBEKPK010000043.1, from coordinate 7,624 downwards.
GGACGACGCCATCAACTACCTGCGCGTGGGTCTGCGCGGCAACAACGACGAGGAACTGGGCAAGGAAGTCCTGTACCAGAACATCTACCAGGGCACGCCCTATGGCCCTTACTCCGTGGGTACGGTGAGCTCCATCGAGAGAATTACGCTGGAGGACATTCAGAGCTTCTACCGCGCCCAGTACACCCAATCCAACCTGATCCTGGGAATCGCGGGAGGGTTCACGCCCGCGTTTCTCGAAGCCATGAAAAAGGATTTCCGCGAGCTGCCCGAGGGCCAGGCGCCGCGCCCGCGCGAGAACCCGACTCCGGCCATCGCCGCCAATCGCGCCGTGATCGTGGACAAGGACACACGTTCGGTGGCGTTTTCGATCGGCTTCCCGATCTCCGTTACGCGCGCCAGCCCCGACTACGCCGCGCTCCTGGTGGCCGCATCGTACCTCGGGCAGCATCGCATGAGCGGCGGCGTCCTGTATGACCGGATTCGCGAACAGCGCGGATTGAATTACGGAGACTACGCCTACATCGAGTACTTTCCCCGCGGCATGTTTCAGTTCGAGCCCAGCCCGAACCTGGCGCGCCGCGCGCAGATCTTTCAGATCTGGATCCGCCCCGTCGAGCCGCCCAACGCCAAATTCGCCCTGCGCCTGGCACTCTATGAGCTGAACAAACTGGTCAAAGAGGGCATCCCGGCCGAAGACTTCGAGCGCACGCGCGGGTTCCTGGTCAAATACGCCAACCTGCTCACGCGCACCAGGAGCGCCGAGCTGGGCTATGCCATCGACAGCTTGTTCTATGGCATTCCAAACTACAACCGGTATCTGAAAACGGGCCTCGCAAAGCTCACGCGCGACGACGTCAACCGCGCCATCCGCCGCTATCTCGACCGTCCCGACGGCCGGGTGATCGTGGCCGTATCCAATAACGGCGAGGACTTGAAGCGGCAGCTTTCGAGCGACGACCCATCGCCCATGAAGTACAATTCGCCCAAGCCCGCCGCCATCATGGAGGAAGACAAGACCGTGGAGAAGTGGCCGCTGGGTCTCGGTGGCGGGAATATCACCGTGGTCCCGCTCGACAGCGTGTTCCAGTAGGAGCGGTTTATACTCCAATCATGGACTGGCTTCACGGAATCCGATTCGAAATCGCGCCGCTTGAAATCCCCGAGGGCGGCAACGTCATCCTCGGGCAAACGCACTTCATCAAGTCCGTCGAAGACATTTACGAGGCCATCGTAAATACCGTCCCCCAGATGAAGTTCGGAATCGCCTTCAACGAAGCCTCCGGCCCGTGCCTCACGCGCGTGGACGGCAACGATGAAGACTTGAAGGAAATGGCCGCGCGCAACGCCTCCGCCGTGGGCGCCGGACACATCTTCGTGGTGGCCATGCGCGACGGCTACCCGATCAACGTGCTGGGGCGCATTAAGGACGTGCCCGAGGTGTGCGGCATTTACTGCGCCAGCGCCAACCCCGTGCAGGTGGTGATAGCGGAAACCAGCCAGGGCCGTGGAGTGCTGGGGGTGATCGACGGCTTCGCGCCGAAAGGCGTGGAAACGCCCGCCGACGCCGATGCCCGGCGAGGGTTCCTGCGCAAAATCGGCTACAAGCGCTAGTCTTCGACCGCCTGATTTGTGCCTCAACGTGGCGGCCCGGGCGTGCCCGGCCCGATTTGGCGATCGGCCCTCATCCGCGCTGTTGTGCGAACCATAACAATTCTGAGAGGTATCGGTTCACGACGGCACATTAGTGTTAGTTGCCGATGAACACCGATAAACGCGGACCCATCGATCTTCCGGCCGAGCGGCTTGAAGCCACGGCGCGACCGGCTTAAACCTGGCCGGAAGCGCCGCCGACGGCGCCAACGCCGGCCTTGACGCTGCATGGTTGTTATGCGGCCGGCATGGCGGTTGGGCGTTTTCGCATGGGCGCCTCTTTGCCGCAAAAACTAGGAGCGAGAAAGTAACGGGAGTCACTTATGACGCGACTTATTAAGTCACTTAGGAACAGCATAACAGGATATGTGTATACAGGGCTGGCCGTTGCAGCCTTTCTCCTGGCTTCGCAGCCGGCCGCGGCAAGCGCCTTTCTCTTCGCCTCGACGCCGGCAAGCAGCCAAACGGCCCCAGGCGCTTTGGGGGAATTCGAGATCGATCTGACGAACACAGGATCCAGCCCGGAACAAATCGGAGCGTTCCGTTTCGGCCTTGCGACAAACATCTCCGGGATCACCTTCGAGAGCGTGACGACCGGGACGCTGCTCGACCCGTATATCTTCGCCGTCCCCGGCTCGTGGCACGGGCCAGGCATCGCGACCACCCTCAACCCGTCCGAGGCGGTGATGGACCAAACCAACGGCTCGAACATCACGCTGGCCCCGGGCGAAACCGTGGGATTGGGGTACGTATCCTACCAAGTCAATAGCAACGCGACCCCGGGCAGCGTTATCGAAGTCAGCTTCGAACCGACGTATCTCCAGACGGGGGGATCCTGTCCGTCGGGCCTCTGCGAGTATGTGAGTGAAACCTACGCCCTGACCGATACGACCTATACGTACTCCACCTATTCCCTGGTGGGCGGCTCAATCACGGTTGGATCCCAGGATCTTCCCGCAGATGCTCCCGAGCCCGAGCCTGGCATGGTGATCCCCGTGGGACTGCTTCTGATCGGCCTGGGGGCGCTTCGAAAACGACGGTTCCATATTGGAAGGAGGCGGCGCAGGATAGCGGGAGTCCGGAAACCGCCGGAGTTTGGAGGGTCTGCGCCCAGCCATGCCGAGCCTTACGCTCGTTATATTGCTCTATAGGACAGTCCTGCGGCGCGGCAATCCGAGTAGCGCTCGCGCCTGACAGGCGGAACCGTTTCACCACGGGTGTGCGACATCAAAGTGGGGTCGGGATTTCATCCTGCCGGGGCGCCCTCTGGGCCCGCTTCTGCCCGGCGTCGCGACGGTCAAAAAGACGCCGGCCAAGAGCCCGACGGCAGGATGAAATCCCGACCCCACATCGGCAGCCTGCCTGGCGTACCCGTACGCTCAGATTCCGGCAGTTTTGTTGGTCAATCACGCCGCCGTCCACACTTCTGTCGCGCACCCTCTCACCACCAGGATGCGCGGCTCCCGCGATAGAATCGAGATAGACGGGAGCCGCTTATGGCAAGCTTTTCCAATCCGGAGATGTGCGCCTGCTTCAAGAGCCCCGCCGCAGTGCCAATCGCGGGAATCTGGCCCTCTTGATGCTTCGTCTCCCGGTAGCCTTGGTTTCCCTGGCCGTTTGCGCCGCTGCCCAGCCGCCCGCCGGCGACTTGGATCGCCAGATGCGCAGCGTGCTCGGCGCCTACGCCATCGCGGAGGGCAACGCCGCCGACCCCGTCACCGCCGCGCAGGCGTTTTACCAGGGCGCCATCCCCGGGTTGCTGCGCACGCTAGACCCGCATTCCGTCTTCTTCGACCCCGACCAGTTCCAGCAGCTCCGCAACATGGAGAGTTCCACCCAGAAGGGCTTTGGGAGCGTGGTTTCGCTCCTGCCCGGGCGGGTGATCATTCTGCAAACGCTGCCCGGAACGCCCTCCGCCAAAGCCGGCTTGGCCCCCGGCGACGAGATCCTGGCCGTCAATGGATACATCATCGCTCGTCTCGATTTGAATCAGCTTACGGAACTGCTGAGCGTCGCCCGTCAGCGCGAAGCCCGCATCAACGTCCGCCGCCCCGGCGAGTCGCGCATCATGGAATTGACCCTGACGCCCGAGGAAATGCAGACCGATAGCGTGGACCGCGCCTTCTTCGTGGGTCCGGGAGTCGGCTACATCCGCGTGTCCAGCTTCGACGAGAACACTCCGCGGCGCCTCAAGGCCGCCATCGAAAAGCTCGGGGGAACCGGCCTCAAGGGCCTGGTTCTCGATCTGCGTGGCAACCCCGGCGGGCTGCTCACTTCCGCCGTCCAGACGGCGTCGCTGTTCCTCCGCCCCGGCCTCGCTATCGTCACCGTGCGCGGCCGCAACGTGCCCGAGAAGACGGAGTCAGTCCCTTCCATTGCCACGCCGTACCCATGCAAGCTGGCCATCCTGATCGACGGCAAATCGGCCAGCGCCACGGAGATCGTCTCCGGCGCGATGCAGGATCACGACCGTGCCACCATCGTCGGCGAAACCAGTTTCGGCAAGGGGTTGGTGCAGAGCGTTTTTCCCTTGACCGAAGGAACCGGCCTGGCGCTCACCACCGCGCTCTATTACACTCCCAGCGGCCGCTCCATTCAGAAGCCGCTCGATGTGTCCCGCTTTGAGCTGGCCGGCGCCACGGCCCATCCTAACGTGGTCTCCGAATTCCGAACGGACGGTGGGCGGCAGGTCACCGGCGGCGGCGGCATCCAGCCGGATGCGGTGGTCCATCCCTTGCCCATGAACCGCCTGCGCACGGTGCTCGACGCCAGTGGTTCGTTCCCCGATTTCGCCGCTCAGTATCTGCGCACCAATAAGGTCACGCTCGATTTTGAAGTCCCGCCCGAGCTCCTGGATCAATTCCGCGTGTTTCTGGACGAGCGCCGGATCAGTCCCAACATCGGCGAATGGTCCCTGGAGCGGGATTTTATCAGGAGCCGCTTGCAACAAGAGATCTTCGACCTGGCCTTCGGCGTCGAAAAGGGCGACGAGGTCCAGGCCAAACGCGACCCGGTCATTCTCAAGGCCGTGGAGGAGCTGGGATCGTAGCCTGGCCACGAAACAACATGTCCGCCTCGCTCGGCCGCCCCCTACCGGTCGTGGCTCCATAAGGATCTGGCGAGCCGCGACCGTTAGGGAGCGATTGAGGTGACTATTCCATGACGAGCGGTTAGCGCCGCCCAACTGGCACAATGTGGTCCGGAGGGTAGAAATCGTGGCCGTCGTCAGAAGGACAATGAAACTATGAGCGGAATCCGGTTCCCCACCGATGAGAAGGGCCGCAAGGTGGGCGTTCTACTCGACCTCAAGAAACACGGGGCCATCTGGGAGGACTTCTGGGACGGTCTGGTGTCTGAATCGCGCCGGAAGGAAATGGGCATTCCTTACGAGCAGCCCGCGGGACCCGTCTGAAACGGACACGCCCGCGTGGTTGAGCGCTTTCTCGAATTCAAGCTGTCGGCGCACGAGGAATTGGATGCGCCCGACGATGCGCTGTTCACCCGCTTGGGATTCTGGCGCTGGCCGGCAATCCCCGGCCCGCGGGATTCGTCGTCCCCACATTCCTACATTCCGTCTCCGGTTTCCCCCCCAACGCTTGGCGGCACAATTGATTATGGGGCGGCGTCTAAGGCGGATGGGTGTTATTGCCAATGAGAAATAACGGAACAAGCGTGATCCGCCTGAGAGGTCTCTGGCTCTGCTTCTTTCTGTGGGTTCCCGTGCCAGCATTCGGCCAGCCACCGCAGCGAATCCGCTTTGCATCTCTGGTATCGAAGGTTGAACCCGTCTATCCAGCTGCCGCAAGAAGGAACGGGGTTCAGGGCGCAGTGTGGTTGGACGCTGTTATCGGGGAGGATGGGCGCGTGGTGGGTGTCCAGCCGATCAGCGGCAATCCGGTTCTGATGGACGCCGCCAAAGGTGCGGTGATGCAATGGGTCTACAGACCCACGTTACTGAACGGCGGACCAATTCAGGTGATCACGAAAGTCTGCGTGCCTTTCGTTCGTCGGGCATCAAAGCAAACACCTTCGCCATGCGCCCCGCCCAAAGGTCGTGTCCGCTACTAGGGCGGCGAGCGGCATTTCCCACCGCGAACAAGCCATAGCAGCCCATTCCGTTCGGCCGTTACTCTTTCCAGAACAATTCCGCATCCGACCGCCGCACGTAGTTGGCGTCGAGCGCGGCGGGGTCGGCGGTCTCACCGTTTCGCCATGCCGAGAGGGCGATGCGGGCGATGGCGCCGGCCATAGCGCGGGGGGCTGTCACGATGCCGGCCCCCTCAAAACGCGTGCCGGCCAGGGCGGCTTGGAACGGCGTGAAATCGGTGGAAACGAATTCCATGGCGCCCTCGGGCAGACTCGCGAGCCACGCCGGGAATTTGGCCACCACCTCGGGCTCGACGAGCGCGCCGGCCGCATCGTACACCGCGCCGTAGATTTCGCCGCGGCGGGCGTCGAGCACCGTTGCGCGGAGAGGGGCCGAACCGAACCAGGCCAGGGCGCGCAGGTTGGAAACCGCCAGGGCGGGTTTGCCCAGCGCCTCGGCGAGCCCCTTTACGCATGCCAGACCCACGCGGACGCCGGTGAACGAACCCGGTCCCGAAGCCGCCGCGAAGCAATCGATGGATTCGGGCTTCAGCCCGTGGTTCGCGAGGAGGATGGAGATGCGCTTGAAAAGGACGTGGCCGAAGCCGGAGGGCGAATGCAGCAGGACTTCCTCGAGAATTGTCTCGCCGCGCGCCAGCGCCAGGCTGCCGAATTCGTGGGTGGCGTCCACCGCCAGAATTACGGGATGAGCCGGCATCCCTTGTTCACCAGGTAGACCTTGCCGTAGGCGTTCATTCCGTAGAGGCGCAGCAGCATGGTGGCGGGCAGGCTGGAGGCCATTCCGGGCGGCGGCTGGAACTCTCCCTTCTGGACGGTAGCGAGCACGCGGTATCCTTGCCCCTCCTCGGTGACCTCGCCCGTCCACAGCCACAGCATCGTGCGGGTGGCGCGCGCCTGGCGCGTGACGGTCACCGAATAGGCCGTTGGCTTGGAGACCGAAAGATCGCCCGCCGGCTGTTCCATGGTGAAGGGAACCTTGGCCGGGTTGGATTCGATTTCCTGAACCGCGATGGGCTGTGCGGGCGAGTCTTCTTCGCTGCTGCGCGACTCGAACCGGTAGGAGCGGGCCATGCTTTCGATCTTGCCCGGACGCAGCAGGCGAAGCACCCAGTCATGCGAGCCGTCGGGCGCCTGGCCGGTGAAATGATCGCCGTTGAACTGCTTCTTCTGCTTGACTACGCTGCCATCGGCGGGGTTCATCCAAAGCACGTCGTAGGAGTGCTTCACGACGGTCATTTCGATGGGCGCGGGGTTCTCGACGTAGACGATGTAATCGGTGTCTTCAAGCGCCAGGGCGCGGCCGCCATCCACGTCGAAATATGGCTCCATCTCCCAGTGGCGCGAGCCGGAGAAGAAATCGAACCAGACGGTCATGGCGCGCGCGCCGGGCGAATTCAGGTACTGAGAACCCTCCCCGGTGTTGGCGTAGGTGGGGTACTGGCCATCCATGGCTGCGTTCCAGAGGCGGTGGCGGAAAGCGGCGGCGTCCAGGTCGTGGGGGCCGGACTTCCCCGCCCCGCTATCCTCACGGGCAAACTCGAAGTTCACGAATGGCACGCCGTAAAGCTGATGCTCCACGGCGCCCACGCTGCTGTCGGCGTCCGGTCCGTAGCCGATGAAATCCATCCAGTGGTCGTCCAGGAAGGGCGCGGAGGTGACGCGCGCGCCGCTCGTCCGCGGGTGCTGGTACGGGTCCGCCTCGCGCAGAGCGCCGCCCAGTTCCTGTAGCAGCGAGCGGGCATTGGGATCGGATTCGAACTCCTGAACGCCCTGCCAGGTGACGTTGAACGCCGCATAGCGGGCAGCCAGATAGCGCGCGAAGCGCAGGCGCTGTTCGTGGCCGGGGAACAACTTGACAAGCGCG
>JBEKPK010000042.1:0-21919 GCA_049520795.1 Bryobacteraceae bacterium | reverse complement strand
TGCATTCCGTTCTCCCAGATCTGGGCCTCGGTTTTGCGGAGGCGGCGGAGCTGCCACTCGGCGGAGATCATGGCGTCGACGAGGTAGCGCTGCTCGGGGGCGGCGGGTTGAAAGCGCTCGTAATAGTCAAGGGCGAGGGTTTCGAGGACGCTGGGGTCCTCGCCCGGGATGACGTGGGAGCGGGCGTCAATGCCGGTTTTGAGGGCATTGAAGCGGGAAACGGCCTTACCCTGATCGGTGCGGGGGCCGGTGGAGTTCCGGGCGTTGCGGCGGTTCGCCTCAATTTGAAGGATAGTAGGCATACATTCCGCTTCGAGGGTAGCAGACGAGGGGGTGGGCAGCGGGGGGCGATGGATGGGAAGTGATTTCGAATCTTATAGATGAAAAATGCAAAGTGTTGTGATCGCATTCATGCCGGCGTGGCCGGCCGGAGGCTGGCTCTACGGTTTGAAACGCACTCGGAGCAGTTCCCTGCGGCGATCGAACTCCTCGATTCGCGCCGAACCGCCGTCTTTGATTACCTTGGCGAGCAGCCACTCGGGCCGCAGCAGATTCCGGTACACCAAGAACTCCTTGCCGGGGGCAAAGAAGCTGTTGTATTCGACCACGTTGACGGGGGCCCACTGGCGAAGAGTAAAGATGCCGGTATCGATGGTTTCAAAGCCCATGTAGGCGACGGCCGAAGGGGCATCGGCAAGGAACACCAAGCGCGATTTGAGGGGTTGGGGAGCGTACCACCACATTTGGAGAAACAACTGGCCGTCGGAAACGACCACCGGTTCGGTGGCGAGGGCATGGCGGAGGATAGGCTCGTCGAGAAAAGGGTTGCGCGGCGCGGGAACATCGATGGTTACGAATCCCAGATAGGCCAACATTACGGCCGCCAGGAGAAACCCGAAGAGGGCTCGTCCGGCCAGGAAGTGGGCGGCCAGCATGGGGACAAGGAAGGCGAGTCCGGCCACCGCGAAGACGGCATAGCGCGGCGTGAACATATGCGTGAAGAGGATGGCGCCCGCCACGGCAATGACAGGTACGGCGAGGAACAGCGCGCCGGCGACCAGTTCGCGATCCTGGAGGGCGACAGGGCGCGGCGGTCCGGCATCGGGCTCATGCCGCGTAATCACAATGGAAAGGGCCACCAGGGCCAGCAGCAACACGGCGAAGGGGAGTGCGTGGGGGAGCCCGGTTTCCCAGAATTCCAGCACTTGGCCGGGATAGGGCGGGGCCCAGGTGTGGGTAGTGGCGTTTCCTATTCCGACGATAGTCGAAGCTCGCCAGACAAGGGCCGAGGATCCGGCGGCTAGCGCGGCCCAAATTCCCCAATCGACCTTCCTGGTACGATACCAGCGAACTGCTTCGCCGCCCGCCAGCGGGACCCAAAGCAGGATGGCGTAATAGTGGCAAAGAGTGGCCCCGGCCAGACTGGCCGCCAGAGCGGGGAGGGCGAGAGCTCTTCGGGAACCATCGGCGGCGGCTTGCCACGCGACCAGGGCGAGACCGCAAAAGGCGAATTCCGGTCCGTAGGCGCGGGCCCAAGCCGAATAGGTGTAGGCATCGGTGGCAATGGGGAGCAGCAGCGCAGCCAGGGCATAATAGATCCCGGCCCGCAAACGGGTGAAGCGAAACAGACAAAGGCAGAAGATCCAGAATCCGGCGATGGCGGGGATACGGGCGCCGATTTCGTCTTGGCCCCACCACTTCATGGAGTAGTGGATCAGCAGGTGCGGCAGGGGCGGGTTGGCATCGGTCTGCCTAGCGGCGCGATAGACGGTAGGGGCATCGGGCGCTCCGGCGGCGATGATGGTGATGATTTCGTCGTACCAAAAGGGCGTGCCGCGAGCGTGCATCAGGGCGCCGAACGCATAGACGGCCGTGAGCAGAACGAGCAGCAGGCGGCGGCGCCGGTAAAGAACGCCCTCGAGATTGCGGGCGTCTGTTTCCAGGGACCCGGCTTGTTGGGCGGCGTGCAACACGAGGAGCTACCGAATGGCCAGGGTACGACGGGGAGGGGGCAGAGTCAATAATATCATTGGATTGCGCGGGATACTGGCTTTGGCTGAGCAGGCAATAGGGAACCCATTGCCCAGCGTCGCCGGAAGCCGACGCGGCACGCTCAAGCACGCTCAGGCATGCGCCACGACGACGGCGCAGCCACTATACTCAAGGATTGAAACGCATCCTGGTCACCTTCGGAACGCGGCCGGAAGCGATCAAGCTGTGTCCGCTGGTGCGGCGTTTGCGGCTGCAGCGGGACGATTTCGACACGTTAGTTTGCGTAACGGCGCAGCACCGGGAAATGCTGGACAACGCGCTCGAGACGTTCTCGATCCGGCCGGATTACGATCTGGACCTGATGCAGCCGGGGCAGACGCTGGCGGATCTGACGGCGCGTGTGCTGGCGGCCATCGACCCGGTACTCGAATCGGCGCGGCCCGACCTGGCGATTGTGCAGGGCGACACGACCACCACGCTGGCGGCGGCGCTAGGGGCCTTTTACCGGGGGATCCCGGTGGCGCACGTGGAGGCGGGGCTGCGGACGGGCGATTTGCGGCAGCCGTTTCCAGAGGAAATGAACCGTGTGTTGACGTCGCGGATCACGGCCCTGCACTTTGCGCCGACGGCGCGGGCGGCGGAAGCGCTGTTGGCCGAAGGCGCGGACCGCGGCAGCGTGTTCGTAACCGGGAACACGGGCATCGACGCGGTGCTGTTCGTGCGCGACGCGTTGGCCGCGGGGACGCTGCGGGCACCCGAATGGGAATGGCTGGATACAGGCAAGCAACTGATTCTGGTGACCAGCCACCGGAGGGAGAATTTCGGCGCGGGGTTCAGCGGCGTTATGCGAGCGCTGGCGCGGCTGGCCGCGCGGGGCGACGTACAGATCGTATACCCGGTTCACCGGAACCCGAACGTGACCGGGCCGGCGCACGCGATTCTGGACGGGACGCGCAACGTGACGCTGCTCGACCCGCTGCCCTACGTCCCGTTCGTGGACCTGATGAGGCGCAGCCGGCTGATTATCACGGATTCGGGCGGGATCCAGGAAGAAGCGCCGTCGTTGGGCAAGCCGGTGCTGGTGCTAAGGGACAAGACGGAACGCCCGGAGGCGGTGGAAGCGGGGACGGTGAAGCTGGTGGGGACGGCGGAAGACCGAATTGTGGCGGAGGCGGCGCGGCTGCTGGAGGACGAAGAGGAATACTTGCGCATGACGCGGGTACATAACCCTTATGGCGACGGGCGTGCGTGCGAGCGGATTGCGGGGATACTGAAGGGACGGTAGGAACGGCGAAGAATGCCCGCAGGGATGCGGGCATGGCAGGCTGGAAGCCCGCTCTACGGCTTCGTCCAGTCCGCGATCTTCAACCCTCTGACGCGCGCGAAGGCTTTATCGTGGGTGACCAGGACCGAACCCCTGGCCAGCGCGTGCGCTGCGATCATCGTGTCGAGGTTGCCCAGGGCGTCCCCCGCCCGCTCGAGCGCGGCGCGGACGCGGCCGTACTCTTGCGCCGCCGCCGAGTCCCAGGGGTGGATGGCCACGCGAATCAGAAACTCCGCCACCATCGTGTTCAAGCGCGCGCTGGACGGGAGCCGCGCCACTCCATACCGCAATTCACCCTCAGTCACGGCGGAAATGGCCACTTCGTACATCGGGACGGCGACCAGCCGCTGCCGGACGGTGGGATGACCCTTGATGATGTAACTGGCGATGTTGGTGTCCAGCAGGTATTGGCTCATCGGAGCGGTTTCCGCTTCTGCGGCGGCCGGTCTCCGCGATCGGACATGAAACTTTCAGGCGCTCCCTTGGCCAGTTCGAAGAAACTTTCCCAGGATTCCGGCCTCCGCGACAAAATGACATCGCCGGTCGTGCGGTCTTGCCGAATGAAAACCTCGCCTCCTTCGAAGCGGAAGTCGGACGGCAATCGAACAGCCTGGCTCCGGCCATTGCGAAACAGTTTTGCGGTGCGCGGCATTGGTTTCTCTCTCCTCAATGATATATACCGTAGTATATCCCACGGTCAGCGGCGAATCGAATCACAAGAACCGGCGAATAGGGTAGGCCGCGCCACCGCCGCGAGTCCGAGCTTTGCTCGGATTGACAAGCCCGGAGGCTTATCCCACGGGTATAAGCCGGCGATAGGGGGCTTGGAAGGGGATCAGATCGGGGGGGCACTGGGCGTGCCAGGCCCACTGGCCGCGTTGTGGGACGGCGCCGGCGAAGCGGAGGGCTTCGGCGGGGGGCGCGGTGAGGCGGCAGCGGTAGAGGAGCGAGATGAAATGGCCGCGGTCTCGGCGCTGGGGCTCGATGGCCTGAACGACGGCTATGGGATCGGGCGCGAATTCGACGGCGGCGCCCAACTCCCTTTGGGCGGTGGCGCGGATACAGTCCGCAGCGGTCTCTTTATAGCGAATGATGCCGCCAGGGACGTGCCAGCCGGCGCCGTAATACTCGTCGTCGCGCCAGGTGAGCAAAGTCCCGCGCCGCTCGTCCTGGACGAGAAGGTCCACGTTCACCAGAGGCGTGAGCCGGCTGACGAGCAGGAAGAGTTCCTGGGGCAAACCGGCGGCGGGCTCCGGCGCCCAGGCATCGAGGGCGGCCAGAATCCGCTTGGGAATGTCTACGGAACCGTCCCCAGGCACCATGCCATGTCTCCTTTTCCGGACTGACTATCGATGGGGTAACTTCCCGCGGCGGTCACGGCGTAGCCGCAGGAACGCATCAGGGCGGCCAACGACTGTCCGGTGAAGTAGTTGATATGCTCGTGCATCATGTAGAGGGCGGCGGGACGGGCGACCGATGGCGCCAGGGCGGGACGGGCGACCGACATGATGCCGATCTGGGCGATACGCCTGAGGATCCTGGATAACCCGAACGGCGACTCGCAGGGCACTTCCAGAAATACCATGCCCCCGGCGGGCGCGGCTTCCAGAATCTGCGCCAGCAAGCGACGCGGGAACCCGACATGCTCCAATACATTGCTGTTGATGACGAGGTCGGCCCGGCACGCGGCTGGATCGGTGGTAGAGATCACCCCATCAATGGCGGGGACGCCGGAAATGTCGTAGACGAACGCGGCGGCCCCGTCGAGCAGCCCGCACACCAAATCGCCGTGGCCGCCGCCATAATCGAGGACGCGCCGAATCTCCCGTTTGCCGATGTGGCGGCGAAGTATAGGGGCGAGCGTTCGGCGGCGGGCTTCGTAAGCGGCAGGCGAAGCCAGGTTCGCATGGAATCTTTCGGTATACCAGGGCTCGGAGGCATGGCGCATCCGGAGGTACTCCTCCGAACGGTAGCCGGCATAAAGGCGGGCTTCCTCGGCGGCGTCGAGGCGCGGGTTGTAGAACATGAATCCGCAGGCCTGGCACTGGACGAGGCGCACGCAAAACGGCGGACGGCCCCATATCCTGGCGGCCAGAAAGGGGGCCACCAGGGCTCGCTTGAGCGGGCGGATTTCCCCATCGCAAATCACGCAGGTGGAGACCTCGATCATCCGGTTTGCCTTCTCCGTCTTCTCATGGGCGCGGGCGGAAAGAAAACTTTCTGTGGCCGACGAAGCTGAACACCACGCTGACGCCGGTGAGCATGGCGCCGGCAATATAGGGGGCCTGGTTCTGATAGCGGGTAAAGTGGCGAACAGCGCCGACTAGAACAGGGAGGAGCGCCAGGCCCACGGCGATGGCGCCGCTGTAAACAGCGACGCAGCGGGCCCACTCGCGCAGGTAGTTGCCCTTGGTTTTGAACACGAACCACTTGTAGCCAAGAAAAGCCACGGTGATGCTCACGACGTTGGCAAGCAGGCTGGCCACCATATAGCTGTAAGGAATAAGGGGGGTGAGGAGAGCCGTCAGGGCGGCATATAACGAATAGCCGAAGAGGGTGTTCCAGGCGCCCACGACGAGATAGCGCAGGAATTGGCCAGGGGGAAAATGGGCGGCGAGGGCGGGAATGATCTTCATAGGCGGGAAGCGGCATGGGCTACGTATCGGCCGGGGCGCTCCGCATCATGCGCCGCTCGATGCGGTGGCACAAATAATGGTAAATGCAGACGTGAACCTGCTGAACGAGCGGGGTACGGGGGGATGGAACGGCGAGAAGATGATCCGCCAAAGCGGCCATTTTGCCGCCACCCTCGCCGGTGAGGGCAACGGTAACCATTTCCATTTCCCTGGCGCGATGGAAAGCCGCCAGGATGTTTTCCGAGTTGCCGGATGTGCTGATGCCCAGGAGGACCGCGCCGGCCTCGCCGTAGGCTTCCACCTGGCGGGCGATGGCGGTGGCAAAGCCGCAGTCGTTGCTCCAGGCCGTCAAAGCAGCGAAGTTGCTGGAAAGGCAGATGGCTTTCAGGGCCCGGCGCTCCTCAAGAAATCGAGCCACCAGCTCGCCGGTGATATGCATGGCGTCGCAAGCGGAGCCGCCGTTGCCGCACACCAACAGCGGCTTGCCGGCGGAGAGAGCGCGGACGATGGCATCCACGGCGGCATCGACGGCGGGCTGGGGGACGGCGGCGGCGGACGCCGTCAGAAGGGCGCTCGATTCGGCCAGGTAATCGCTCAGGGCGCCGGGCATCTCTCGTATTTTACCCCGTGTCAGGTCCGCTCCCGTCTAGACGAATCGCGCTGCCGGAGTCCCTGGCGGTTAAGTGGATCAGGGGCGTCCCAGCACGGGACAGGTCTCGCTATGTTGCGGAAGCGCTCGCCCGCGCGGGCGCTATTGCCAATCACGGACGAAGACATTGCCGCCATTGAGCGCTAGTTCGAAGTCATTTCGCGGGATGTAGCCTAGCCTTGGAACAAGGCATCGCCCTGGCTTAGTCAAAGTTGATTCTCTCGCGTTCGATGACCGGCGGGCGCCGCAGGACCTGGGTATAGATGGAACCGATGTATTCACCGACGATTCCAATGAAAAACAATTGCACCGCGCCCAGGAAGAACATACCGATCACGACGGGCGCGGAGCCCAAGCGGAAGCTATTCCAGAAGATCAGCTTGTAGATGAGGTACGCAAAGGCCAGGACGAAACTGACAGCGCCGGTGCAAAAGCCGGCGAAGGTGGCCAGCCGCAAGGGCACCTTGGAATGATTGGTGATGCCCAGCATGGCGAGATCGTAGAGGGTGTAGAAGTTGTTCTTGGTGAAGCCGCGTTTGCGCGCCGGCTTGCGGAACGGGATGAGGCAAGGCGTATAGCCCAGATCGCAGATGAGGCCGCGGAGATAGGGGTACGGGTCGTTGATGGCGCGGATGTCCTCCATCACGCGGCGGTCGTAGATGCCGAAGCCGGTGGCGTTCTTGATCAGGGGGATTTCCGAAAGCCGGCCGATGATGTAGTAATACAGCTTGCGGACCGCAAAGAAGACGGAGGATTCTTCGCTCGACTCCTTCTGCGCGAGAACCAGCTTCCAGCCCTGCTCCCACTTGTGGACGAACTGGGGAATCATCTCGGGCGGGTCTTCGAGATCGGAGGCCATGGCCACGATGGCTTCGCCGCGGGCCAACAGAAGGGCATGATAGCCGGAACGAATGTGCCCGAAATTGCGGTTGTTGACGATGACCTTGACGCGCTTATCCTGGCGGCAGATCTCCCGCAGGACATCGACGGTCTTATCGACGGAGGCGTTGTCGATGAAGATGAATTCGTAGATGTAGGCCGGAAGCTCGTCGCGCATGACGCTGGACACGCGCTCCCACAGCTCGCGGACGTTGTCCTGCTCGTTGTAACAGCCGGTTACGATGCTAATGAAGGGCATAATCGCGAGTTCTTCAGTATGTCATTTTTTTCTGAAGCAGCCGGAGGTTGATCGGCACGGTGGCCAGGACCTCGGCGATCCTGGGCCCGGCATTACCTCCGCCGTAGGGATTTTCGCAGGTCCGGCACTGGAGTCGAAAGGCTTCGTCGTTGGCGCATCGCTCGACGGCGGCGGCGATGGCGCGCGCGTCGTATGGAACATCGATGACGTTGCCGCCCCGCAGGCGCCCCTGCTGACGCGAGCCGATGTTCACGGCCGGGCAGCCAAACGCGGGGGTTTCCTTGATGCCGGCCGATGAATTGCCCGCGAAGGCGCCGCTGCCGGCGCGCCCTATGAGGTTTAGCATGCCGTGGAAGCGCGCACGCCCGAGACTCTTTACGATATGAACGCCGGGGACCGCGAGGGCCTGAAGCTCCTCGAGCCGGCCGATAATGCGCCGGCCGCCGGCATCGTTGTTGGGGTAGGTGATCACTACCTGGTATCCCTTCCCGGCGAGGGAAACCAGGGCATCGAGCGAAGGGGAAACCTGGTTGCCGGCCTGCTCGAACTCCGTGGTTACGGAATGCTGGCAGAAAAGAACCACGGGGCGCGCGAGGTCCAGTCCGAGATTGGCGGCCACTTCGGCGGGCGAGGCATAGAGTCCCGCCGCGATCAGATCGAGGGCGGGATAGCCGACATTAAAGATTCGCCACGGCTCCTCTCCCAGTCTGCGGAGCCGTTCGGCGGCGTGGGCATTGGTGGTAAAGTGCAGGTGCGCAAGTTTGGTCATGGCGTGGCGAACCGAATCGTCGAGCGCGCCGCCCTCGGTGTAATCTCCGCCTTCGATGTGGACCGTTGGCACGTTCATTTGCGTGCCGGCAATGACGGCCGCAAAGCTTTCGAAGCGGTCGGCGTAAACCACCAAAAAATCGGGCCGCAGCTCATCCAAATGACGGCTCAGGCTGAGGATGCCGGCTCCAATCGCCTGAGCGGTGGCAAACAGCCTGTCCTGATCCATGCGGATGTCGACTTGGCGGTAGACGTGGAATCCGTCGGCTTCGATTTCAGCCACCGTTTTCCCGTAATCCTGCTGCAGGTGGGCGCCGCCCGCGAACAGAAAGTACTGCAGGCGTGGATCGGCGGCAATAGCCCGGAGAATCGGGTACTGCAAACCATACTCGGCGCGATTGCCGGTGAAGACCGCGATCCTCCTCTTTGAATCAGGCATGATTTTGGATTTGCTTTCTCAACGTATCCGTGAGGCCTCGGCGCAAAGACGTCGAGGGCGCCCAGCCGGTAAGCTCGCGGAGACGATGGTTGTCGAGCACGAATACGGGGAGCACGAGGTCGGGTTGGCCGCTGGGGAGCATGACCGACGGTGGGGGAAGGCCGCAATCTTCCGCCGCGTAAATGAGTTCCCGAACGGCGCCGGCAATCGCGATGCCGGAACCCGTCGAGACGTTCACGGTGTGAACTCCGGCGGCGGCGCCCTGGGCGGCGGCCAGGCGAACGAGAGCCTCGGCGGCGTCCTCGATATACAAAAAGTCGCGGACCTCTTCCATGCTGCGAAGTTGCAGGGGGCTCTGCGATACAACGCACTGGATGGCCCTCCCGAGGACTGTGTTGGCTCCCAAGGCGCCGCCATAGAGGTTGGAGAGACGGGCGATCACGACGGCGCTCCCGAAGGAGTGGCCGTAGCCTCGCGCCACGACCTCACCAGCCAGTTTGCTGGCCGCATAAATGGAGCGCGGCTGGGTGGGATGCCGCTCGTCGACCGGGAGGCGAAGAGGCAATCCATAAACGTGCCCCGTGGAGGTATAAACGACGCGAGCCACGCCGAGGCGGCGGCAAGCTTCCAGCACGCGGGCGGCGCCCAGAACGTTGACTTCCACGTATCGCATCGGGGCGGTAAGAGAGCCCTGGGAATCGGTGAGCGCGGCAAGGTGGAAGACGACTTCACATCCGCCGAGAGCGCGCTCCAGGTGGCCGTCGTTAAGAATATCGCCGGGTTCATAACGCAATCCTTCGGCCGGGAACGCGGGCGGGACGCGGTCGAAGACGACGACCCGGCAACCGGAAGAAACCAATAATCTTGCCAGACAGGTTCCCAGGGCGCCGCAGCCTCCCGTGATGGCGATGCGCCGATGTGGCAGGAATGGCGTCACGACAGATCGACATCCGCCCAATTCAGTTGGGTATTCAGCGGAATGCTCCGGAGCGCGGTCTTACCAAGCAAGCTCTCGAAATGGCGGGCCTTGATTTCGCCGGTCCCGGGGCGTTTGACCCAGATGTTGGCGCCGTCGAGGCGCTCCCCGGCGGCGATGTCGCGAATCGAGACAACGCAGGCGTAAGCGAAATCGATGGTGGGCCGCTCCTCCGGCAAGATGTTTTTTTCACCGCCGAGGGCCTCAAAAACAGCGCGCGCGCCGACTACCAGATCGCGCAACTCGGGGGGATCCATGGAGAGCGCCACATCCGGCCCGGGCCATCTCTTATCGGAGGTGAAGTGCTTTTCCAGAATGCTGGCGCCGAGCGCCACCGCGGCATAACAGGCGTAGTTCCCCAGGGAGTGGTCGCTCAATCCGACGACGGCGTCGGAAAAGCGCCCGGCCAACTGGGATATGGCTCCGAGCCGCACCTTGCCGTAGGGGGTAGGATACATCGAGGTGCAATGCAGGAGCGCGAAGGGCACGCCGGCCTCTCTGAGAATGGCTACCGCCGGAGCGATACTCTCGATGTCGTTCATGCCCGTGCTCAAGACGACCGGCTTGCCGTAGTGCGCAATGTGCCGGACGAGCGGATAATTGTTGCATTCGCCGGACCCGATCTTGTAGGCCGAGACGCCCATGGATTCAAGCCGGACGGCGGCGGCGCGCGAAAACGGCGTGCACAGGTAGATCATGCCTTTGGACTCGACGTAGTCCTTGAGACGGATCTCTTCCTGTTCCGAGAGGGCGCAGCGTTTCATGATGGCCCAAATGGTTTCCTTGACATGGCCGGGGACTACGTCATTGGGAATCATCTCGTCTTCGACGATGTGAGATTGGAACTTGACGCACTCGCAGCCGGCGGCGCAGGCATCATCGACCATCCGGACCGCCTTTTGATAACTTCCCTCGTGGTTGATGCCGATTTCGGCGATCACAAGCGGGGGGAATTCAGGTCCGATGCTCCGTGTTCCGATTCGCATGGATTTGCGCCGATCCTCCATTTTCATTTCCCGATCGGGGTTCAGGTAACGTAAACACCGGGCCGGTATCGATCCAGGTGCGCCCGCATCCATTCGATGGTCCGTTCCAGGCCCTCCTCGAGGGTTACGGCGGGCTCCCACCCCAGCAGATCTCGGGCGCGGGCGTTGGAAGCCAGGAGACGTTCCACCTCGCTGCCTTCCGGGCGCATTCGCTCCGCCGCGCGCTCAATCCGCACTTCGCGTCCCGTGAGCCGGCCGATCAGTTGCGCCAGGTCCCCGATAGAGATCTCCCGTCCCGAGCCCAGATTGATGGTCTGGCCCGTCGCCTCGGGCGTGGAGGCCGCCAGCACATACCCGTCGACGGTATTGCCAACATAGTTCAAATCGCGCGTGGGGCGCAGGTTGCCCAGACGAATCGTCTCGCCGGTCAGGGCCTGTGTGATGATGGCCGGGATCACGGCGCGAGCGGACTGCCGCGGGCCGAAGGTATTGAACGGGCGGACGGTGACAACCGGAAGACCGAACGACAGGTGGAAGGCTTCGACCAGTTTGTCCGCGCCGATCTTGGTGGCCGAGTATGGCGATTGCCCCTGCAAGGGGTGCGCTTCATCGATGGGAACATAGCGGGCGGTGCCGTACACCTCGCTGGTGGAGGTATGTATGACGCGCGCCACGCCCATTTCGCGGGCCGCTTCCAAAACGTTCAGGGCGCCTTCCATATTGACCCGCACATAGGAAGCCGGCGCGCTGTAGGAGTACGGAATGGCAATCAGCGCGGCCAGGTGAAAGACATACTCGGCGCCCTCCATAGCCTGGCGCACGCTGCCCCGGTCCGCGATATCGCCGGAAATGACCTGCATCTCCCTGACGTATGGCGAGGAGTTCAGCCATCCCCAACTATCCAGTGCGTTGTAATGCACCATGGCGCGGACGCGCACGCCCAACTGCGCGAGCCGTTCGGACAAATGGCTGCCGATAAAACCGCCCGCGCCGGTTACCAGCGCAGTCTTCCCGCTCCAATTCAAACTCCGGCCTCCGGGGATCTATTCAACCCTAATCGTACTACACGCGCTCGAATCGAACTCATGTTACCAGGCAGTCCCCTGGCTGGCGTCTTCCTGGGCGCGCTCGTAGTCTTCGAGGCGGCCTATATCGAGCCAATACTCGCAGATGGGATAGGTGGCGACGGTGCGGCCGGCGTCTATCAGCGTCTTCACGAGGTCGGTAATATTTAGGTGGCGGTTACACTCGATAAGATCGAACACCGAGGGCTCGAGCAGGTAGATGCCGGCGTTCACGAAAAAGCTAACCTGGGGTTTTTCGCGGAGGGCGCGGATCATGACGCCATCGCAATCCACGACGCCGTAAGGGACCTGCATCTCGTAGCGGCGCGAGGCGACCGTCATTTCGGCCTTCTGGTCGCGGTGAAAGGCGTACATGGCGAGGAAATCCACCTGGGTGAGGATATCGCCATTAATCACGAGGACTGGCTCAGTGGGCTTCTCGATGAGTCCCAGGGCGCCGCCCGTGCCGAGGGGAACGTCTTCCCTGACGTACTCGATTTCCACGCCGAAGGACTCGCCGGCGCCGAAATGTTCCATGATCTTTTCGGCCTGGTAGTTAGTGCTGACATGAATGCGCCGGACGCCCGCATTTTTGAGTTGTTCGACGATGATCTCCATGACGGGACGGCCGCCGACGGGGAGCATGGGTTTAGGCAGGCTTTCGGTGAGGGGGCGCAGGCGCAAGCCGCGTCCGCCGGCCATGACGATGGCGCGGAAGGGCGTGGGAGCGGCCTGGAAATCGCGCGCTGTTACGATATCGACGACCGCGCCCTGGGGGTCGAGGAGAGGGAGTTGGCGGACGGAGCGCTCCCGAAGGATGGTCCGGAGAGCGACGGGGTCCGCATCGATGGGCGCCGTGACGGGTTCCGGATAGGGAGTACGGGCCTTGATTTCGAGGAGTTTCGAAGCCGGTTCCTCGAGCGCCAATCCGGCCAGGATGCCGCGGCGGACGTCGCCATCGCTGATGGTGTTGAGGAGGCGATTGCGGTCGTCGACGACCAGGGCGAGGCTGACCGGGCCGCTGCGATCAATGGTGGCGATCACATCGGCGATGGAATCCGCCGGGCGGACGAAGAGTTGGGAGACGTCGCGGCCGGTCATGGCTGGTCCGAGAGGCCGTGGGCGGCAGCATCCTCATCGAAGAGATGCATGTTATGCCAGACTTCCTCGCGCGGCAGGAACGGGGCCATATCTTCGAGGGGGCGCGATTCGTAAGTCCCATCCTCGCGGCGGAAGGAAGAGACGCGCGGCGAGATGCCCTGATTCACGGCGATATTCAGCTCGCAGATTGCGGGGCCATCGACGGCCAGCGCGGCGGCGATGCCTTGAGGGAGTTCGTCGTTGGTTCGAATGCTGTTATAGGGGACGTCATACGCGGCGGCGAGGCCGCGGAAATTGGCGGTGGCTACGCCGGAGGACGGATCGGCTCCGACAAACCGACCGTCGAAAAAGTTGGTCTGGGTAGCGCGGATGCACGTATATCCGCGATTGTTACAGACGAAGATCTTGATGGGCAAGTTGTAGCGTTGGATCGTCAGCAACTCTTGAATATTCAACTGGACGCCGCCATCGCCGGTCACGCAGAGGGTACGGCGCCGGCCGCCGCCGATGGAGGCTCCGATGGCGATGGGTAAATCCCATCCCATGGCGCCCCAGCCGATGCAAAACGCGCGCTGATCCCGCCGGACCTTGAATGCCTGGTGGAAACTGACCACTTCGACGCCGTTGCCGGTTACCACAATGTCGGTGGGATCGAGGATATCCGACAGAGTATCCATGAGGACATACGTGTTCACGTGGGCGGCGTCCTGGCGGTAATCCGGGGTCATGACCGGATATCGCCGCTTCCACGATTGGCAGGCGGCGAGCCAGTTTTGGGGCGGGCGCAAGCTCAGGCCGGCGCTGTGGCGGAGGAACTCGCGCAGGAAACCGTGAATCTCGGCCTGGACGGCGACATCGGGCTTTATGGCCTGGTATTTCAGTTGCCCTTGATCCACGTCGACGAGCACCTTGCGGGCCTTAGGAGCAAAACCGGCGAGATTGAACCCGACCTTCTGCAGGTTCAGCCCGGCGGCCAGACCGATGAGGCAATCGCAATTCTGGACGGCGAAATTGGCGCGGCGCTGACCGCCGGGGCCGATGACGCCCATTTGGAGAGGATGGGTTTCGTGGACCAGGTCTTTGGCCGTCAAAGGCAGGACCACCGGGACGCCGGTGCGCTCCAGGAGTTGGTAGAGCAAGTCACGCGACCCCGAGCCGTGAATCCCGTTTCCGGGAATGAACAGCGGCCGCCGGGCCGTCCGGAGGGCCTCGATGACAGCCGCGATGCCTTCCTCCAAGGACGGTTGGGCAGCCTCTTCGGGATCGGGGCGCCAGGGCGGCAGGCTGGCTTCGTCGATCATGGCTCCCTGCACGTCGAGGGGGAATTCGAGCATCACCGGGCCGGGCCGGCCGGTGGTGGCCAGATGATATGCCTTTTCCATCTCACGGCGGACGTGCAGCGGGTCCCTGACGCTGACGGCGTACTTGGTGACGGGTTTGGCCATGGCCACCACGTTGCCTTCCTGGGGCCCGACTTGTCGTACTTTCCCGTAATCGGCGGTGATATCGGTTCTAACCTGTCCGGTAAGCAGGATGAGAGGGATGGAATCCACCCACGCCGCGGTCATGCCGGAGAGGGCGTTGATCGCGCCCGGACCGGTGGTGCCCATGCACAGTCCGGGGCGGGTGGTAACGCGGGCGTAGCCTTCGGCGGCGATGGCGCAAGCCTGCTCATGATAATTGCAGTAATAGCGCATCCCGGGATTGCGGCCGACCGAATCGAGGAGGTGCATGATGCCGCCTCCCGAGACGAGAAAGATATCGTGAATCCCGCGGTCCACGAAGAATTGAATCACGTAATCGGACAATTTCACCATGAGGTTTCACCCGGCCGCGGCGAGGACCCGCCGGCGCCATTCGCCGGTGCGCCGGATGCCTTCTTCCAGGGGGATCCAAACGCGCAGCCCGAGTTCGGTTTCCGCGCGGCGCATGTCCGGCACGTAGCGCGAAGGCGGCGCGCCGGGCGCGGGCGGGCGGGCTATTTGAATCGGGGCGCCGGGCGCGATCTGGGCGGTGACGCGTGCGGCGAGGTCCGCGATGGAAAACGCCTCGGGAGAGCCGACGTTATACGGCCGCGCCGAAGCGCCGCGGAAAAGGATGGTCCATAACCAGATGGCCAGGTCTGCGGCGTAGAGATAGGAGCGATACGGCGCGCCATCGCCTTCGATACGCACGGGGCCTCCCGCCAACGCGTCGCGGATGAAATTTCCCACGGCGTAATTGGCGTCCAGGGGCAGATACGGGCCGACGAAGGCAAAGAGGCGGGCAATCAGGGCGTCAAATCCGTAGACGCTCGAATAGCTGGAGCACAAGTACTCCGAAACTCGCTTGCCCTGCGCATAGGCCGAGCCGGCGTCGGACGGGCTGGGAGCGCCGGGATATTCCTCGGGAATTTGCGCGAGCTCCGGAGGTTGCGGGCCGTATACCGCTCCAGAACTGGTGAACAGGAAGCGCGAGGCGCCGTGCGCGCGGGCGAACTCAAGCGCTCGGCGAGTGGCCGCGGCGTCGGCGTCGAAGGTGGAGACGGGGCGGTCTTGATCCGGCGGGACATATCGTTCCGTGGCGGCATGGATCACCAACGGAAACGTCCCTTCCGGGTACTGGAAGCTGACGGCAGCGCCGGACTGGAGCGTGACGGCGGGATCTCCCGCCAAGTGTGGCGAGCGCGAGTGGAACACCGCCGGATGGCGGGTCAGCAGAACCGCCGAGAGCCCGAGGTCCAACCGGCGATTCGCCCAGAGCAGGCTTTCGGTGAGCCAGGTCCCGACGAAGCCGGTTCCGCCGGTGAGGAAGAAGCGCGCGCCGCGGGCGTCCGCCCACAATGGCTCGGTATGGGCCAGGACGTGATCGAGATCGCGGGCGAGCGGATTCGTCATAAAGCGGCAGGCGCCCCGGCGGTTCCTCCCCCGCAAAGCGCATGGAAGATCTCGACGATATAATCCACCATCGGCGCTGTAATTCCGGGGAATACTCCGATCCAGAAGACCTGGTTCATCACGAAATCCGAATTTTCCAGCGAGCCGATTACGCGCCGGGGGCTGCCGGCATATGCCGGCTGCCTTACCAGGTTGCCGCCGAAGAGCAGGCGGGTGGCGATCTTGCGTTCCTCCAGGTAGCCGGTGGCCTGGTTGCGCGAGAAGGGCGCTTCGGGACGCACCGCGATGGGGAAGCCGAACCAGCTCGGATCCGAGCCGGGCGTCGCCTCGGGAAGGATGAAGAGCTCTTCCAAATCCCGCAGGCCTTCGCGCAGCGCCTGGAAATTGTGTTTGCGCGCTTGAATGAAGCCGTCGAGCTTGGCGAGCTGGGCAACCCCCACGGCGGCCTGCATATCGGTCATTTTCAAGTTATAGCCGATGTGCGAATAGGTGTACTTGTGGTCGTAGCCGGCGGGTAAATCGCCGAGCTGCCAGTCAAAGCGCTTGCCGCAGGTGTTATCTTTTCCGGGGTCGCACCAGCAGTCCCGGCCCCAGTCCCGAAAGGATTCCACCAGCGTGCGCAGCAAGGGCTCGTTGGTGAGCACGCTGCCGCCTTCGCCCATGGTGATGTGGTGGGCGGGATAGAAACTGGTGGTGGCGAGGCTGCCGAAGGTCCCCACCTTGCGGCCGTGGTAGGTGGATCCGACGGCGTCGCAACAATCCTCGACAAGACAGAGATGATGGCGTTTGGCGAAGGCCGCTACGGCATCCAGATCGAACGGATTGCCCAGGGTATGGGCCAAAAAGATGGCTCGCGTGCGCGGCGAGAGGGCGGCGTCAAGCTGGGCGGCATCCACGTTGTAAGTGGGGATGGCGACGTCCACAAAGACAGGGACCAGGCCGTTTTGCAGAATAGGGTTGAGGGTGGTGGGGAAGCCCGCGGCTACGGTAATTACTTCATCGCCGGGGCGCAGGCGCCGGTCGCCCAACTTGGGAGAGGTGAGCGCCGAGAGGGCCAGCAGGTTGGCGGACGAGCCGGAATTTACCAGGACGCAATCGCGGACGCCGAACCAGCGCGCGAATTCCTTTTCAAAGCGCTCCGCGAAGCGGCCGGTGGTAAGCCAGAAATCGAGCGCCGAATCCACCAACAGCCGCATTTCGGCGGAATCGAAGACTTTGCCGGAGATGGGAACGGGGAATTCGCCGGGAAGGAAAGACAGCGGAGCGAAGACTTCCTCGCAGTACTCGGAGACGAGGGCCAGAATCTGCTCGCGCAACTGGAGGCCGCGCCCGGTCACGCCAGAAACTCCCGGTACCAGGCGATGGTCCGAGCGAGACCTTCCGCCATCGTGAACAACGGCGCCCAGCCGAGCACCCGCCGGGCGCGCGCGGCGCTGAGGTACTGATGGTGGATTTCATTGCCGGCCTGGTTGCGGATGTCGGGCTCGAGAGGGGACCCCATGGCGAGCAGAATGCGGTTCACCAGATCGAGAACCGTGACTTGCAGCTCATTGGAAAAGTTGAAGGCCACGCCGCTTAACTCGGGGTGGTGGTAAAGCTGCTCGGCCAGCAGCATGTAAGCCGCGGCGCCGTCTTCCACGTAGAAGTAATCGCGAATAAAGCTGCCGTCGGAGCGAATTACGGGGCGCTGGCCGCGCAGTATGGAGCGTATTGCTCCGGGGACGATGCGGTCCCAATTGAGATCGCCGCCGCCGTAAAAATTGCCGCAGCGGGTAATGGCTACCGGCAACCCATAGGTCTTGGCGTAGGCGTGAGCTATGAGGTCGGCGCAAGACTTGCTGACGTCGTAGGGATGGCGGCCCTCGAGCGGGGCATCTTCGGTGTAGGGCAGTTGGTCGCGATCTCCATAAGCCTTGTCGGAGGACGCCAGCACGATGGAGCGGACGCCCGGGGAACGGCGGCAGGCCTCGAGCAGGTTCCAGGCTCCCTGGATATTGGTTTCGAAGGTAGAAACAGGGTTGCGGTTGGCAGTTCCCACAATGGCCTGGGCGGCCAGGTGGATGACGGTATCGGTCTGGTACTCGCCGATGGCGCGCTCAAGGAGATCGCGATCGCGAATATCACCGCGGACGACGCGGACGCGTTCGATGGTTCGAGAGCGGACCAACTCGGATTGGGGAACCCAGTCGCGCACCACGCAGACGACTTCGGCGCCAGCCTCGAGGAGGCGCCGGGTGAGCCATCCGCCCAACAGGCCGGTGGCGCCGGTCACCAGGACAGGGCGGTCGCGCCAGAAACCGCCGGTCATTCCCAGACCTTCCAGGGGGCGGCGTGGGAGGCCCATAGCTCGTTGAGATGCTGGTAGTCGCGAAACGTGTCCATGGCATAGAAGAAGCCTTCATGGCGGTAGGCCATGAGCTGGCCGGCGGCGGCCAGACGTTCCAGGGGCTGGCGTTCGAAGATGCACTCGTCGCCGCCGCCCAGATAATCGAAGACCGCGCGCTGGAGCACGAAATAGCCGGCACTCATCCAGCCTTCGGAGCGAGGCTTCTCGGTGAAGCGGCTTACCTGGGCGCCGTCGAGCTCGACGATGCCGAACCGCGAGACCGGCTGCACGGTGGTGACAGTGGCTAATTTGCCGTGACTCCTGTGAAACTCCACCACCCGCCCGATATCGACATCGCTCACGCCATCGCCGTAGGTGAGGAGAAAGGTATCCTCGCCGATATACTTGCGAATCTTACGGATGCGCCCGCCGGTCATGCAATCGAGGCCGGTATCGGCGAGGGTGACCGAAAAACCCTGCTCTTCGTGCTGCCCATGGTAACGAATTTCCGATTTCCGGCCCAGACAGATGGAGAAGTCGTTATTCATGGCTTCGTAATTCAAGAAGTAGTCTTTGATGGTGGAACCGCGATAGCCCAGGCACAAGACAAAATCGGAAAGGCCGTAATGGGCATAGGTCTTCATGATGTGCCAGAGAATCGGCCGTCCGCCGACCTCGACCATGGGTTTGGGGCGGAACTCGGTCTCTTCGCGGAGGCGCGTTCCCAACCCGCCGCACAAAATGACGACCCTCACGAAGAAAACCTCCCCGGCGTACAGCGAAGAACCCATTATAGTTGAAGGCTTTATTATTCGGAAAAGGCGCTAACCGACGGCGGGATGGAGATTCCGGCCGCGCCCAGGATAGGAAACCGCAAAGATGCGGGCATAGCGGACTGGAAGCCCGCTATGGATAGTCCGCCATGTGCAGCTTGACATGGGTTTGGATCAGGCGTCAGACTTTGATTTGCAGCCACGCAACGCACCAGGCGGCATTCTCAACAGGGAGGTCGGTTTGAATTCGATCAGAGCGTTGGCGCTTCTAGCCGCGGCGATTCCGGCTGCGGCGCAGTCCGACGGTCCCGCGATTCTGACGCGCGGCGAAGCGCCCGCTGCCATGGCCACTCCCGAGGTAAGCTTCCGTCCGTTCGTGGAATTCAGCGGCGTCTACGATACGGGCCTGACCGGGGTGGCGGTGAATTCGGCGGGCCAGCTTGGCTCTGCCGCCTCCCCTGGACTGATGCTCAGCGGCGGCATAAGCGGCAAGCATAGCTGGAGACACACAAAGATCGGGTTGGACTACCATGGCTCGATTTCCCACTACACGCAGGCCACTTACTACGACGGCGCCGCGCAATCGCTCCTGCTGGGCATAACGCACCAGTTCACGCGGCACATAACGCTGGCATTGCGGGAGAGCGCCGGCGAGTACTCGCAGAGCTACGGCCTGCCGGCCCTGTCGCCGACGGTGCCGTTCGATGCGGCCGCCAGCTATATACCCGTCTCCGACTTTTACGATAACCGGACGATTTACGCCAGCTCGCAAGCCGACTTGACGATTCAGAAAAGCACCCGGCTTTCTTTCAATCTGGGAGGCGACTTCTTCCTCGCCCGGCGCCGGTCGTCGGCTCTGTATGGCGTGACGGGCGAGGGCGCCCGCGGCGACGTGCAGTATCGTCTGAGCAGCCGCTCCACCATCGGGGCGGGCTACACCTACTCGCACTACGGGTACCACGACATTTTCAGCGGGACGGATCTTCACGGCGCGGTCGCGACCTACGGAATCCGGTTGACCAAGAGTCTGGAGTTTTCGGGTTACGGCGGCTTCATGAGAGCCGAAACCACGTTCGAGCAGAGCGTGCCCATCGACCCCGCGATCGCCGCTTTGATCGGAGAATCGACCGCAGCGGTCATCGTGCACCGGATCGACTACGTGCCCAACGTGGCGGCGCGTCTCTCCGAGACGTTTTCACGGGGGGTGCTGTTCCTTTCGGGGGGGCACACGGTGACTCCGGGAAACGGTCTGTTTCTCACCTCGGAGGCCACTATAGCCAACGCCGGTTACACCTATACCGGACTGCGGCGTTGGAGTTTCTCCGCGCAGGCGGCCTACGACCATGCGAAATCGGTGGGGAATGTGCTGGGATATTACGGCGACGTCGGCGGGACCCTCTCGGCATCGCGCCAGATCATGGGTACGATGCATGGCGTTCTGAGCTTCAGCGCCCGCCAATACCAGAGCCCGGATTTCTCTCTATACAACCGGCTGATTTACACGGTCCGGTTGGGCTTTGGTTTTTCGCCTGGCGACATCCCCTTGCGCGTGTGGTAAAGGGATCGGCCCAGGCGTGCCCTGCCCCTACGGTTTGCTGACGATATCCACGACATCCGCCATGTGGCGCGCGGTAAAGTCGGGGGCGCAGTTCTGTTGCGCGCCATACCCGGTGAGTACCAGAATGGTGCGCGTCCCGGCGCGGCGGCCGCACTCGATATCGGAACTCTTGTCTCCGACGAAAAACGAACGGGCTAGGTCGAGGCCATGGTCCGCCGCCGC
The DNA here is from genome assembly GCA_049520795.1 of Bryobacteraceae bacterium. Taxonomy (GTDB): domain Bacteria; phylum Acidobacteriota; class Terriglobia; order Bryobacterales; family Bryobacteraceae; genus BOG-224. The sequence continues at coordinate 1,091 of JBEKPK010000042.1, read as the reverse complement.
TTCGAGAACCATGCCCGGTTCGGGTTTCCGCCGCAGAGAGGGAACCCCGGGAGGATCGGCGCAGAAGTAGGCGCCATCGATTAAGCCGGGGCCGATTTGCCGCAGTAACTCGTCCTGGACGGCGCGGTACTGCGCTTCGGCGATCAGGCCGCGGCCAATGCCGCTCTGGTTGGTGACGATGAACGTGCGAAAGCCGCCCGCGCGGATTTGCCGCAAGGCTTCGCCGGCGCCGGGGTAGGCCTTCACGCGAGCGGGGTCGCCACAATAATGAACTTCCTCCATGAGGACGCCGTCGCGATCGAAGAAAACCGCTCTGGCGCCGCTCATGGCGTGGCGCATTCGGCCTGAAGCTCGGCGGCGGTGACGGTAGCCGTTCCCAACTTCCCGACCACGATTCCGCTGGCGCGGTTGGCCAGCTCGGCGGCCTGTATGGGCTTGGCCCCCGCCGCCAGACCCAAGGTGAAGACCGCGATGGCCGTATCACCGGCGCCGGAGACGTCGAAGACCTCCTTGGCGCGCGTGGGGGTGTGATACGGCGGCGCGCCCTCCGCCAGCAGCAGCATGCCCCGCTCCCCCAGCGTGATCAGCAGGCTGCCGGTTTCCCATGCATCCATCAGCCGGCGCCCCGCCTCGAACAATGGAGCATCGGCGAGGACTGGATCGATGGGGTCCGCGGGCGGCATCCCGGCGGCCAGAAACGCCTCGATGCGATTGGGTTTGACGGCCGTGGCCCCGCGCCAGCGCAGGGAGGTGTGCGGATGCGGGTCCACCGCCAGAATCTTCCCTTGCGACCGCGCGATGTGGCAAATGTAGTCCGCCAGCGGCTGGGTCAGAAACCCTTTACCATAGTCCGCCACAATAATGGCGTCGACATCGCCGATGACGCCATCGAGCAGCCGCATGGCCCTCTCGGCCTGGGCGGCCGGCAAGGGACGCTTGCCTTCCCGGTCGACGCGCACCACCTGCTGATGACGCGCCACGATTCGGGTTTTCAAGGTGGTGGGGACGTCGGGGTCCCGCTGGACGGCGGAGGTGTCGATGGCGGAGGCGGCCAGTAAGCCGAGGAGCCGCCCGCCGGCGCCGTCTCCGCC
>JBEKPK010000041.1:0-22103 GCA_049520795.1 Bryobacteraceae bacterium | reverse complement strand
TTGACCTGCCCGCAACCGCAGGGCTGCGTGGGCGGCTGGATTCAGCCCCAGGGCTTCCTCTGGAACCGCGACAACGGCAACTTGCGGCCGCGCATCGGCTTCGCCTGGAGCGTCACCCCCACCACGGTTATCCGCGGCGGTTTCGCGCAGATGACTTTGGATTGGAACCTCGGCGTTACCCAGCAGAACGAAATCGGCGGCGGCAGCTTCTTCAACCAGTCCGTCTCCGAGCCGGCCAATACCTACGCGCCGCTGTTCAACATCAATGCGGGCGTGCCGGCGTTCGTCTCGGTGGCCCAGTTGCCTAACGGCGAAATCCCCTCCACGGCTACGTCGCCGTCGGGCCGCACCAGCATCACCGAGTATCCCCAGAACTACAGGAATCCGTACACCCTGAACTGGAACCTCAGTGTCCAGCATTCCCTGTGGAAGAACTACGTGGCCGAGCTGTCCTACGTCGGCATGCACAACGTGGACTTCGGCGGCGGCTGGAACTGGGACTCGCGGCCCTACGGAACCGGTATCGATTCCAACGGGAACGTGATTGATCTCACTCAGCCCTCCAATTTCGTGTACCGCAGCACGTGGTACAACAATTCGTCGGGCGTCAACGGCACCCAGGCCTACAAACCCTATCCCAGCTTGGGCGGCGTCACCATGGAATGCAACTGCGTCAGCATGATCTACCATTCGGGTACCATCAAGCTGGAAAAACGGTACTCCTATGGCTTGACCTTCCTGACCTTCCTGACCTTCCAGAAGGGTATCCAGAACGCACCGGGCAACCTCTATCAAAACATCAACGAAGCCCGCGCGGTCACTGGCCAGACCCAGAAGTATCGTTTCGTCAGTTCCATGACCTACGACCTGCCGTTCGGCAAGGGCAGAAAGTGGCTCAACCAGGGCCGCGCCATGAACTGGATTTTTGGCGGCTATAGCTTCTCCTGGAACTACTCCATCTGGGCCCCCACGCCCTCCGGTATCGGTTACTCGAACGGCACCTACATCAACCCCGCCTACGGTATGGCCGGCTTCACCGGCTCCCAGACCGGTTCGCGGCAGGATTATCCGAATTACGAGCCCGAGCCCGGCGGTTCAATCTACCTCATTCAGGATCCGAAGCTTCGGCCCGACTGGCAGAACCTCGGAACCAACCGGTTCACGCAATCGGCTCAGAACCCCATGGTCACCAACTGCGGTCAGATCCCGATCCTGTCGAACGGCGCGACCTGGGGCAACTACTGCGAAATCGTCGCTCCTTCGTTCAACAACGGCAACCTGCCGGGCAACGAGTGGATTGGCCAGCGCATCATCGGGGCCAACGCTTCGATGTACAAGAACTTCACCATCAAGGAGCGCTTCCAGGCGCAATTCCGGCTGGACTACTTCAACCCGTTCAAGTGGTTCAACTGGAGCCAACCGAACGCCACCATGAGCCAGACCCAGGCGAACATCTTCATGACGCCCGGTACTGGCGACAGCGGCGACTCGACTGAAGGCGGACCTTCGGAAATGCAGCTAAATTTCCGCGTCAGGTTCTAGCCCTTCCGAGCATCCAGCTCAGAAGGCGTAGGTAGCAAGGGGCAGGTTCCTTCGGGAACCTGCCCTTTTTTGTGCCCATTCCGTTTTAGCCTGAATCCCGAAGTTGGGCGCATTGTATCAGGGCACGGCCTGAATCCCGAAGTTGGGCGCACCTACGTTCCGCCGCGATTTGACCCGTATCAGGCATGGCTTTACTTGTATCAGGGCACGGCTTCAGCCGTGCCGATCAGGCAGCATTCTCTGGGCTTTAGCCCCTGGCCTGGCAACCCCGGCGCAAATCCATTTCATCTGAAAAGACAGGGGCTAAAGCCCTCTGGGTGTTCCCGTTTGCGGCACGGCTAAAGCCGTGCCCTGATACAAGTAAAGCCATGCCTGATACGGGTCAAATCGCGGCGGAACGTAAGCGGCGCCGAGCACAAATGCAGAAACCCCAGGGACACGCGCTTTCGCCTGTCAACCTGCACGCTCCACGTTATACTGGCATATGAAAGTGAAGGGGTCGAACAAGGGGTCGAAAGCCGGCGCCGCGCGGCCGGTGGTCGCGGCGCCCGCCCCCGCGCGCCAATCCCGCTGGCCCCATATTTGGCGCATTCTGGCGCTTTGGGCGCTGGTGGCCGTGGCCTATTCCGATTCCTGGCGCGCGGGCCTGATTTTCGACAATACCTTCATCATCGTCAATGATCCTCGCGTTCATCAGGCCTCCCTGCACAACGCCGGTGAGATTCTCACCGGGGATTATTGGTACACCAGGTCCGTCTCGGGACTCTATCGCCCCCTCACCTCTTTGACTTACCTGTTCAACTACGCCGTGCTCGGCAACGGTCCGCGGCCGGCCGGATACCACGCCATCAACCTGTCGCTCCACCTGATAAACATTGCCCTGGCGTACGCGTTGGGCCTGTTGATTTTTGGCGAGATCGATCTGGCTTGGGCTTTGGCCGCCTTGTGGGGCGTCCATCCCGTGCTCACCGAATCGGTCACCAATATCGTGGGGCGCGCCGACCTGCTGGCGGCGTTTGGAGTACTGGCGGGGCTGTTGTGCTACGTCAAGAGCGCCTCCGCGTCCGCGCGGGCCAGGGGGGCGTGGCTGGCCGCCCTGGTGGCCGCGCAAACGGTGGGGCTCTTTTCGAAAGAGAGCGCGGCCGTGTTGCCGGCTGTTCTTCTGCTGTACGATCTGACTTTTGGCAAGGCCGGAAAATGGCGCCGGCGTGTGCCCGCTTATGCCGTCCTGATCCTCCCGTTTGCGGCCTTTTTCTATATGCGCGGCGCGGCCCACACCCACCTGGAGATTTCTTTCCTTGAGAATCCGCTGGCCGCCGCAGGGTTCTGGACGGCCCGGCTGACGGCCGTGAAAGTGATCGGCAAACTGGCGTGGCTGTTTCTCTGGCCGGTCCGCTTGTCGGCCGATTATTCCTATAACGCCGTGCCGTTATTCGGCTGGCGCTTCGATGCGGAGGACGCCAAGGCGCTGGTGGCGCTGGCGTTCGGCCTGGCCGCCGCGTTGGCCGCCGTGCGCTGGCGCCGCTCGCGCCCCACGGCGGCTTTTTTCATCGCCTTCTTTTTTGTGGCCATCGCCCCCACCGCCAACTTGCTCATGCCCATCGGCAGCATTATGGCGGAGCGCTTCCTGTATCTCGGCTCCATCGGGCTGGCCGGCTGCGCCGTCGCCGCGTTCCGGCTGCTTGATAAGCGGACCTCGCGGCAGTTGCTCCGCGGCGCAACGGTTGTCGTGTGCCTGGCGTTTACCGCCCGAACTTACGCCCGCAATCTCGACTGGCGCGATGAGTACCACCTCTGGGCCAGCGCCGTGAAAGTCTCTCCGGCCGCCGCCCGCGCGCACGACAACCTGGGAATCACGCTCACAAATATGGGACGCGTGCCGGAAGCCATCGCCGAGTTCGAAACCGCGCTGCGCATTTTTCCCGGCTATGCCGATGCGCACTTCAACTTCGGGGTGGCGCTGATGAAATCGCCCGGCCGTCTGTCCGATGCCATCGCCGAGTTTCAAACCACTTTGCGGGAGGAGCCCGGCTACGTCAACGCCCATACCGACCTCGGAATGGCCCTGACGCAAATCCCCGGCCGCCTGCCCGAAGCCATCGCCGAGCTGCAGGAGGCCGCGCGGTTGCGCCCGGATTCCGCCGAGGCTCACGACCGCCTGGGCAAGCTGTTGGCCCAGGCGCCCGGCCGTCAGGGCGAAGCCATCGCCGAGTTGCAAGCCGCCACGCGGCTCCAGCCCGATTCCGCCGAGATGCATTATAATCTGGCGACTCTGCTGGCCCAATCGCCGGAGCGCTACCCCGAGGCCATCGCCGAATTTCGGGAGGCCGTGCGGGCCAACCCGGATTTTGCCCCGGCGCATAACAACCTGGGCAGCGCCCTCGGCCGCATCCCGGGCCACGAGACGGAGGCCATCGCCGAGTACCGCGCCGCCCTGCGAATTCAACCGGACTACGCCGACGCCCACTACAACCTGGGGGTCGCCCTGGCGCGGCAGCCTGGCCAGCTTGCGGCCGCGCTCGAGGAACTCGAGACCGCGCTGAGCATCGACCACAGTCCCCAGACCCGCCAGGCGCTGGACTGGCTGCGATCCCGGAAGGAATAGTGGGGCGCATACCTCACCCACCAGCCTGCCTTGTGGGGCAGGCGTTTTCGCCTGCCAACCGGCTTCGGTAGGCGGCGCCCGAGTTTCGCTCAGGTTGACAGGCGGAAGCGCCTCTCCCACATCGGAGAGTGTGGTGTGCTGCGCTCCCGCGGGCGAGCGGGCGGTGCAATTCCGTGCCTTCCATGCCAAGAGGAAGAATCAGAGTAACAAGAGTCGCCCGGTCCCTGAAAAGGGCGAAAACATCCGTTGGCGGGCGCGTCTTCCTTGACACTTGCGCGCAGCGGCCTGCCATACTCGGTATCAAGAGTCTAAACTTCAGGACATGCGATGACTACCGGGAACCGGATGCGTGGGGTGGCGCTTTTGGCCGCATGTGCGCGCTGGGCGGTTTGCGCCCAGCCCGGGTATATCGATCCAACCGTTTGCGGGCAATGTCATGGTCCCATCGCGGAGAGTTATTCGAACACCGGCATGAGCCGGACTTTCCGGTCCGTAGGTCCGAATAGCCGGCTGCCGGAGTTGGAATCCGCCAGTTTCGATCACCCGCCCTCCGGCCAGCGCTTCCTCTCCCAGCGGCGCGATGGCAAATACTATATACGCCGCACCACCGCCGGCGTCACCGGAGATCAGGCCAATTCACTCGATGAACCGGTGGACTATACCATGGGGTCCGGCGACCACGGCGTCAATTATCTGCATCGCACCAAGGACAATCAGCTAGTCGAGATTCCCATCACCTGGTATTCGGAAAACGGCGGCCATTGGGGGATGAGTCCGGGCTACGACCGGCCGGAGCATCCCGGCTTCGGCCGCGCGATTTCGTATCGCTGCATGTTCTGCCACAACCGGTATCCGGACGTCGCCGGCGGGGCGGGGAACTGGGACGGGGCGACCGTTTTCCCGGCGCAACTGCCCGAGGGAATCGATTGCCAGAGGTGTCATGGCCCCGGGGCCGGCCATGTGGACGCCGTTACCCGGGATCGCCCCGTGAGCGAGATCCGCGCGGCCATCGTCAATCCCGCCCGCTTGACTCCCGAGCGCCAGATGGAGGTCTGTATGGAATGCCATCTCGAGACCACCGTCACCGAGCTTCCGGGCGCCATCAAGCGCTTTGAGCGAACCGTGTTCTCCTACCGGCCCGGAGAACCGCTTGCCGATTACATTCTCTTCTTCGACCATGCGCCGGGAACCGGCCATGACGACAAGTTCGAATTCGTCGGCGCGGCCTACCGGCTGCGAAAATCGGCCTGCTTCCAATCGAGCGCCGGCCGATTGACCTGCCTGAATTGCCACGATCCGCATCAACAGATGTCGCGCCAGGACTCCCTTCAGCGGACCAATCGGGCTTGCGTCGCCTGCCATGAGGCCGGCATCGCTACACTGGTGAGCCAGGGGCGGCATACCGCGGCGGCGGATTGCGCCACCTGCCATATGCCCCAGCGGCGCGGCGCGGACGTGATCCACGCCACCGTCACCGATCACATGATTCAGCGGCCGGCGAAGTCGCCCGCGCCGGTTCCCACGGTCGAAGAGAATGACAGTAACACCCTCCCCTATGCGGGAGAAGTCGTGCCCTACTACCCGAAAACGGTCGAGCCGCTGTATGCCGCCATCGCCCAGGTGAACGGGCTGGCCAATCTGCCCGCGGGCCTGGCGCGCCTCGAGAAGCTGCTGCCCGGTTCCCTTTCCGGGAACGCCGCTCCGTATTTCGAAATGGGGGAGGCTTTGGCCAGGACGGCGCAGGCCGATCGCTCGATCCCTTTTTACCAGCAGGCAGTCAAGATGGAACCCGATAACTGGCGTTACCTGTACGCCCTGGGGCAAGCGCTCCAGGCCATCGGCAAGCCCAACGAGGCTGTGGCTGCGCTCGAGCGGGCGTCGGCTATGGCGCCCTATGAGACCGGCCTGCGGACCGGGCTCGGAGTCGCTTACGCGATGGCCGGCCGCCCTTCGGACGCCGTGCTAACCCTGCGCGATGTGGTGAGCCGGAATCCGGAAGACGCCGCGGCCCAGAATAATCTCGGCCAGGCTCTGGTTCAGACCAACGATTTTAACGGCGCAATGACCGCCTTTCGCGAGGCAGTGAGGCTCCGGCCGGAGGACGGGGGGCTGCGTACGAATCTGGCGGAGTCGCTGATGCGGCTCACCCGCTTTCGCGACGCTGCGTTTCAACTCCAGGAGGTGATCCGCAGCGGACCTTCCACCCAGACCGCGCGCTCCGCCTGGTTTGCCGGGTTGGCAGCCGCCGGCCCAGCCGAAGCGCGAACCCGCTATGACGAATCGTTGCGCCATCAGGTCTCGTCGGTCCATGACAATCTTGGCAGCGTCATGATGGCGCTCGGCGATGTGGAGGCGGCTATTCGGGAATACCGTCTGGCGGCCGATTCCGATCCGAAGTCGCCTTTTGCGGCGCTCAACCTGGGGCTCGCGCTGGCCAGCCACAAAGAACCCGCCGAGGCGCGGAAATGGCTGGAGTCGGCCTTGCGCCTGGATCCTCAGCAGCCTGTGGCTCATCTGAAGCTGGGGGAGTTGCTGCTCGCCGCGGGTTTCCAACGGGAGGCTGCGGCGCACTTACGAATCGCCGCTTCCTGCGCCGATCCGCGCGTTCGGACCGAGGCTCAAAAGCAATTGGAATCCGCTAAATAAGCGGCTGGACGACGGCGGGCCATCATGCTGCCACCGGGTCTGGCGCCGGCCTCGCCGCTCTACTCGACTACCACCCGGGCGCCTTTGCGCTCTTCCCGCGAGAGTTGCTCGATCCGGTCGTCAACCAGGCTGCGAACGCCCTTGAGGAACTCGATCCGCGCGTTCTTGAAGTGCCCCTGGCTGGCCTCCGACCAGCGGCGCTCCAGCATCGGCAGAACCGTGCAAAACAGGCAGCCGCCGCGCGGCGCCTCGGCCGTCGTGGTCGTCTTTTCTTCTTCTTCCATAAATCAGACCTCCTTCATCTCCACCGTCAGAATTCGATTCTCCAGCCTCGCCCGGCTGGGCGAAAGGGCCGCCATCGAGGTGGGCAGACCGATGTGCCGCCTCAGCGTCCCGATCTCCACCACCAGTTCGTCGCCTTTCTTGAAAAGTCCCACTTCTCCCTTGGCCGCGAAGGGCAGTTGCAGGCGCACTTCGTAGTGGCCGTCGCTTTTGGAAAACGTGTAAGGGGCTTCCGTCCGCGTGATGGCGGCGGGATCTTCCCCTTCCGCGTAAAGCGCGCGCGCCAGTTCCTCCAGGCGCTCTCGTCCCAGCACCTCGTGCGTAAACAGGGGAACCCGCCTGACCGGGACGGGCGCGAAGTACGTCTCGATTTCCTCCAGCATACGCGCCTGCGACGCTCTCCATTCCTGGAACCAGGCGTCCGTCACCGCGTCCGGCAGAACCCGGTTGACAATCACTCCGTCCACGGCCAGCCCGTGCAGCGAAAAATACACGAACGCCCGCTGCGTCTCTCGCACCACCATCCGCTCCGGATTGGTGACCAGCCGCACGCTGGTGATGCGCGGATCTTCCAGCAGTTCGCCCACCCCATCCAGCTTCCCAAACAGGTCCTGAACGTTCGCAAAGTAACTGTCGGTGGGCAGTTCCACCGGGGAAACCCGGTTGGCGATGGGCCGCACCGCCTTCAAAATCCCCCGCTGCAGCGGAAAGATGTGCTTCATGTACCACTCGAGTGTGGTAGGCATGCTGACAAACCGCATGGATTCGGCCGTGGGGGCGCAATCGAGCACGATCACGTCGTAGCGCTATTCCCGGCGGAACTGGTTCACATACATCATGGCGCTCAGTTCTTCCATGCCCGGCAGGATGGCCAGTTCCTCCGCCTCCACTTCGCCGATGCCCGTGGTCCGCAGCACCGAGACCACATAGGACGAGATCTCACGCCAGTGGCGCTTGATTTCCTTCTGAATGTTGACTTCGTGGATAGCCAGATTGTCGTCGATGCGGTACGGATCGCCGGTCTTGCCGTGAAATAGCGTGGTTTCCAGGTCGAAGGAATCCGCCAGGCTGTGCGCCGGATCGACGCTCATGACCAGCGTCCGGCAGCCCAGGCGCGAGAGTTGCAAGCCCGTAGCGGCGGCCAGACTGGTCTTTCCTACCCCTCCTTTGCCGCTGAACAGGAGAATGCGCATGCTTCAATTTTAGCGCCCGCTCTAAACCTGAATCCCGAAGTTGGGCGCATTGTATCAGGGCACGGCTTCAGCCGTGCCGCGAACGGGAACACCCTGAGGGCTTTAGCCCCTGTTTTCTCAGGAGGATGAGAGGGATTGCGCAGGGGTTGCCAAACCAGGGGCTAAAGCCCAGGAAATGCTGCCTGACCGGCACGGCTCAAGCCGTGCCCTGATACAAAGCCTGCTCCTTCAAGGAAATAGCCTGTGTAACTTCAGTTTATCTGAGGTTTTCTTCGTAATTCAGGCTAAAGCCCGGGCGCGAATCCGCCGATCCCATGAGCATGTTCGAATGGACACAGGATTTCGCGATCGGCATGCCCTACATCGACGAGCAGCACCAGGCCCTGTTCCGGTATGCCGAGGAACTGCACGCCGCCATGGCTAGCGGTCAGGGCGGGACCGTGGTAGCCAAAACGCTCACCCGGCTCATTGAATACACCGAAGAGCACTTCGCGGCCGAGGAGCGCCTTATGCGCATGCATAACTACCCGGGCGTCGCGGTCCAGAGGAGGGAGCACCAGGCTCTCACACAAAAGGTTAAGGGCTTCGCCGCCGATTATGCGGGCGGCCAGGCCGTGGTGACGGTGCAGATCCTTCAGTTCCTGCGGAGTTGGCTGGACGTCCACATCAAGCAGTTGGACATGCAGTTCGGCGTCTTCCTCAAAGCCAAGGCCGCGTGACGGCGCTGGCCGGCAAGCGGCGTACGCAAACGAATGGGGCTGAAACGGCGGTCAGGCGATATCACCGCCGAAGGCGCGCCGCGGAGGAGCGAAACCGGATAGCCGCCAGGATTGCCAGTCCCAACCCAAGCAGGCCGGACGAAACCGGTTCGGGGACTTCCTGGGCTTGAATCCACGCCGCGTTGTCTGAGACGCTGGTGTCGGCGTAGATCTCTCCGAAGTAGGAGTTATCCGCTGCATTTATCGAGGGAGGCGTGTAGCATGGGGTGTCCTGTCCAGCACTCTGGCACGCGAGTAAATCGTGAACGCCAATGATCTCTCCATCGTAGAACGACGGGCCGCCCGAATCGCCAAAGGAGATATCCACCTCGTCGGAGGAGGCGTAGGCAATCGCAGCGCCGAGAGCGTTAGTGTCTGGATACCCGCTTTCGTAGAACTGGCCCACCAGCAGACTCGAGGACCACCCCAAAGCGGGAGCGCTGCCGTTCTCGACATACTCGTTGGTGCCGGCGCGCAGCGTGCCGAAAGGGTAGTCCGTCGGGTCCCCACCGGTGGAACCGGTTCCACCGTAGCCGTAACCGGCCATCAGAACGGGCGACGTGACCAACATCCCCGAGTAAAGGGAGTAACCCGCAACCGGAGCCGGATTCGCGAGGCGCAGGACAGCCAGGTCTCCGCCCAACGTGCTGTTTCCGGTCCACGCCGGATCCACCGAATAAGCAACCACCGGGTCCGGTATAGGGTTGCCCAGGAAAGTCGCCGTGTCGCTGGTGGGAAGCGATGCCCCGTATGAAGAGGTGACGCAGTGTGCAGCCGTGAGGACGGAATATCCGTCCGACAGCAGGCTGCCTGAACAGCCAACTCCACCGTCGGTCACGAGTTCGACGACGCCGCTGAGGTCCACGCCGTCCACGACGGGGCTGGAACCGCTCACCGCCGCCGAATAGCTCGGAGAAGCGATTACTATGGCGCTCGCGGGAGCGCTGAATAAGGACAAAAAGAGTAACCCGGCTAGGCCGGCCGAGCGGAACATGGAGCCTCCCTCCGATGCGCTAAACAGAGTAACGCCTAAAGCCATAGAAACTCCCGGCGCGGACGGGTCTTTCAGGTTCACCAAAACGTTGTTCCGATTCGTCGCTTGAAAACCAAGGCCCCGTACCGATGGCGCCCTAAATCCTTGTCATCACAACCGGTCGGGCCCGCCAACACCGCCGGGGCCGGGATGGCTGGCTTAATCGGACCAGGACTTCCGCTCTTGCCATTCCTGGCCACCATCATTATACATCCGACTGTATCAGCTCTAATCCGCATATCTCACACTCCACCCTCCGATGTGGGACAGGCGCTTCCGCCTGTCAACCCGAGCGAAGCTCGGGAGCCGTCTGCTGAAGCCGGTTGGCAGGCGAAAGCGCAGGCGAAGCGCCCAATGCCACATACTTTTCCCGGACCCGCGAATCCGGGCAGAAACGGTGGGGCGGACCCCCTGATCCGCGCGGGTCCCCCTGGACCCGCTCCTCTCTCGAAGAATCAAGTGATTGCCACCCCCGAGAAGCCGGCCGGGGGGCCGGCCGCGGACCAGGGGGTCCGCCCTGCCCCGTGTCCAGGCATCCGGAAATGGCAAAAGTATGTGGCATTAGGCGAAAGCGCCTGCCCCACAATTACCCGTTTCCGACAAAGTGTCGTAGCCAGGCGTCGGCATGAGCCGCGACGCGGCAGGCGGGGGTGCCCGCCACGCCATCGCACCTGAACACCGGTGAGAAGGTCCGGCTAATCGCTGCCTCATTCTTCCATCCTCCGCGACTCCGAAATCGTGGCCGCGGGCGCGTCCGGCGCGTGGTTTTGCCGGCCTTCCCGCGTCCCGCTCTTTGCGACGGCCGCGCGTCCATGTGATACTCGAAAAGCGATATGCGTGTCTGCGTAACGGAGCGGCGCGATCCATCTCCGGGCGATCTGCTGCCGGCCGGCGAACTGGCCCCCGACCTGGCCCTGCCCTGGGTGGCTAAATTACGGTATGGCCTACTGGCCGGGCTGGCCTCCCTGATCCTCCTGACGCACTATGTCTTCGGAGTCGGACTGCCCATCGCCTGGCTGGCCATTCCCCTGGCTCTTATGGCCGCCAGCAATCTGTTCGCCCGGCGGGTGATCGATTTGCTGGGAACGCGCCCCGCCCTGGGGACGCTGCTGGCTCTCGACATCCTTTGCCTCACGGCGTTGCTCGCCCTCACGGGCGGCCCGGCGAACCCGTTCACCGTGCTCTACCTGGTGCAGATTGCGCTTTCGGCGGTGATTCTGAGCAAGGCGTGGACCTGGGCGCTGGGCCTGGCTTCCGCCGCGGGTTTCGGCCTGCTCTTCGCGGTCCACCTCCGCTTACCCATTTTCGAGGCGCATCACGCCGCCGACGGCTTTTCGGCCCACCTCACGGGGATGTGGCTGGCGTTCGCCGCCGGCGCCTTGCTGATCACGGTCTTCATTGGCAAGGTCTCCGAGGCTTTGCGCAAGCGGGAGCAGGAGGTCCTGGCGCTGCGCGACCGGCTCGCGCGCCACGAGCGCCTGGGCGCCATCGCCACCCTGGCCGCCGGCGCGGCGCACGAACTCGGAACGCCCTTGGGCACTATCGCGGTGGCATCCAGGGACCTGGAGTATTACGCCACCGAAATATCCCGGGACGCCGGCGTGGCCGAAGACGCGCGCCTGATTCGCTCGGAGGTGGAGCGCTGCCGCCGCATCCTCAACCAGATGTCGGCCCGTGGCGCGGAACCGCCGGGCGAAGCGCCGGCCATCGCGCAACTGGAGGAGTTTCTCGAAAGCGTGATTGCCGGTCTCCCTCCCGTGGCGCGTCCGGCCATCCGAACGGAAGTCGCGGGCGCGCTGCGCGAGGCCGCGTTTCCGCGCCAGGCGGCGCGCCAGGCGCTCACCGCCCTGGTGAAGAACGCGCTCGATGCTTCCGAAGCCGGGCAGACGGTGTCTGTGAGCGCCGAAGCCGCCGGTGGGAAGCTGCGATTCACGGTGCGGGATTCCGGCCACGGGATGAGCCCCGACGCTCTGAATCGCGTGGGTGAGCCGTTCTATACCACCAAGGCGCCCGGGCAGGGAATGGGGTTGGGCGCGTTCCTGGCTCGCCTGCTGGCGCAAAGGCTCGACGGCAGCCTGAGCTTCGATTCCGAGGTTGGGGCGGGCACGCGCGCAGTACTGGAGTTTCCGTTGATCGAGGATCATGGAGCAAGAGGGGCCACTGGCGCTGGCGGTTGACGACGACGGGCCTTTCCGGACGCGTCGGCGCCGCGTTTCCGTAGAACGCCGGCGGCAAGCCCGCCGGCGCTACAGTATCTTGATGGCCGTCACCTTCATGGCGTCGCCGGCCTGGTCGCCCGTCACCTGGACCCGGATGTTGTCCTTCTTGCTGGAGGACTTGAGCGCCGCGGCGGCCTTTTCGTTACCGGCCCGATCCAAGAGAATAAACTTGCCGTCGGCTGTGAAGACGCCGTAGCCGGCCTTGACGCAGTCCTCCATCAGGGCGCATTCGCGCGTGTGGGCTTGCGCGCCTTTTTGATCCTTCGCCTGCACGATCTTCGCCGAGCACTCGCGGTCCAGCAGGATTCCCTGCACCTCGGCGGCGTACGCCAGGCATGCGAGCGCGGCCATCAATCCGGCCATTCCTAGTGTAGTGCGGCCGAAGTTCTGCATGTTTTGTGGGGCAGGCAATCTTGCCTGCAGCCGCCTTTCTAGGCGGCTCTTTCGCATCCGCGGAGCCCTCTCACCCGGCAAACGCCGGCTGAAAGCCGGCGGCAGCCAGGATTGGCTGCCCCACTGTTATCTGCATACTCGTCATTCTGTTCGCCGCAGACCACTAGCAAACGAACCAGAGTTTTCATATCGTCCCCCCTCTCTTTCCACAACCGCAAGAATTTACCTAAGTATACATCCCGAGCGCGCCGGGACGACATCATGCCGCAGCCGGTCCATGGCTGAACTGTAGGAACCCATACAGTGACGATCCAGCCGCGACATTTTGCCGCATCGACAATCGGATCTTAACCACTTAATCTCAGGTCTGGCTTGCATGCGGGACTATGGCCGGGACGCAAAACAGGGGGAACCGATCATGCATGATATTCCGGGGTGCGGGATTCCGACTCGTATGGCAACGCGCCTGGCGATTCTGCTGATTGCGTTGTTCCCATTCCAGATCGCCGCGCCGGCGCAAGCTCCGGAAGGCCGGATTGCGGGGGTTCTGAGAGACCCGTCCGGCGCTGTCGTGCCGGGCGGACAAATAGAGATTAAGGCCCTCGATTCCGGAATCACCGCATCGGCCGTCACGGATCGCGAGGGGCGTTTTGCCTTCGAGCGCGTGGCCGTGGGACGCTACCAGGCGTCGGCGTCCTCCTCCGGCTTCGCCGCCTCCGTGCGCAACGAAGTCGCCGTTGCCGCGGGACGGGTAACCGTCGTCGATTTCGAGCTGAGCATTGGCGTGAGTACCACCGTTGTCCGGGTGACCGAGCCGGCGCCGACGATGAATTCCGAGAGCATCGTTCCGGCCCGGGCCAGAACCAGCGATACCGCCTCGCTGCTCGGCGGCGCGCCGGGTCTGGATCTTTACGATAGTGGAGGCGTGTCGGGTCTGCCCGCCATTCACGGCATGGCCGACGATCGCGTAAACGTGCTGATTAACGGCATGTCCCTGGCGGCTGCATGCGCCAACCACATGAATCCTCCCACGTCCTACATCGCTCCGGCGAATGTCGGCAGCGTGAGCCTTATGGCTGGTATAACGCCCGTAAGCTTCGGCGGCGACAGCATCGGCGGCTCCATAGTCATCGACTCGCCGGCTCCGGAGTTCGCCGCCAGCGGACAGGACGTTCTGACTCATGGCGGCGTCTCGGCGTTTCACCGGACCAATGGGATTGTGAATGGCGGCAGCGCCTGGGTATCCGGGGCCACGCAGAATTTCAGCCTCGGCTACAACGCTTCGTATGTCAATGCCAACGACTACAAGGATGGCTCCGGCGAGATGGTCAAGTCCACCTTCTACGAATCGGAAAATCACGCCCTGGAACTGGCCGCCCGCCGCGAAAACAACCTGTTTACAGTCGACCTGGGGTATCAGCACATCCCCCAACAAGGGTTCGTGAACGCCCGCATGGATATGGCCGACAATCAGGCCCAATCCGCAAACCTTCACTATCTCGGCGCATTCGCCCGCGTGAGACTTTCGGCGCGCGTCTATTACGAGGACACCAGGCATGTAATGAACGTCCTGAAAGACAAGCTCCCTGGCATGGAAATGCCCATGGACACCAAGGGCGGGAACCTGGGTTATTCGGTCGAGGCGGATATTTCCCTGTCGGCGCGCGATACCTTGCGCGTGGGCAACGAACTTCGCCGCTTCACCCTCAATGACTGGTGGACGCCGGTGATGGATATGGTGAGCAGCATGGGCCCTGGCACGCTGCTCAACGTCAACAACGGCCGGCGCGACAGGTTCGGAACGTTCGCCGAATGGGAGACCCGGCGCGGTGCGGGATGGACGGAGCTGATCGGCGTTCGCAACGACGTGGTGCGCATGAATACCGACAATGCGATTGGCTATAACACGTCGGCCACCACCACCGGAAGCGCGGCTTACGCCGCCGATGCCGCCGCTTTCAACTCTCTCGATCACTATCGCCAGGACATCAACTTCGACCTGACCGCGCTGGCCCGCTACGAGCCGGCGTCCACCACCATGTTGGAATTCGGTTACGCCCGGAAGACGCGCTCTCCCAGTCTCTATGAGCGTTACTTGTGGGTCAAGCGGAGCGCTATGTCGGTGGATATGAACGGATGGTCCGGCGATGGCAACGGGTACACGGGCAACCTGAACCTGCGGCCCGAGGTGGCCAACACGGTGAGCGCCACCGCGGGATGGCGCGATAAGGCCAAAGATCGCTGGGAACTGAAGATTACGCCATATTACACCTATGTTCAGAACTACATCGATGTGGATCGCTGCCCGGTGATCGCGGACGGGAGCAACGGCTGCACGGCCGCCAGATTCAACGCCACTTCCGGGTTTGTCACTCTGCAGTTCGCCAACCACGCCGCCGAACTTCATGGAGTCGATAGCTCGTTTCGCATACCCTTGGGTGAAAGCGCCAGCCGGGGCAGTCTTGCGCTGGCTGGCGACATGGGCTACGTGCGCGGCGAGAATCTCGATACCGGAGGCAGGCTGTACCACATGATGCCTCTCCACGGGGATGTGTCCCTGGAGCATCGCCTTGGCAAATGGTCCAGCGCCCTCGATTTTCAGGCCGTCGACGCCAAGACGGATGTGGAGGCCGTTCGAAACGAGCTGCCCACCCCTGGTTACGCGCTGTTCAACCTGCGCTCCGGCTACCAGTGGAAGCTGGACGAAAGGGCCAGTATGCGTCTCGATGCGGGCATCGACAATCTGGCCGGCCGGAAATACGCGCTGCCCCTGGGCGGCCGTTATTGGGTGGGAGATCCGGCAGGGAACACTTCCGTGCCCGGCATGGGCCGGTCGATCTACAGCGGTTTGACGTTCCAGTTCTGACGGGTCGCGGGCCGGCGCGCGATACTGGAGTTTCCGTTGGCTGAGGACCATGGAGCGAGACAGGCCGCTGGCGCTGGTGGTTGACGACGACGAACCATTTCGGACGCGCCTGTGCCGCGCGTTTCAGTTACGCGGCTGGGACGCCCTTGGCGCCGACGGGGGCGATGCGGCGCTCGCGGCCGTCCGCCAATCGGCGCCCGACCTGGCCATTGTGGACCTGCGTCTGGCGAACGAATCGGGCCTCGAAATCGTACGCCGCCTTCGCGCCGCCGACGGCGCCCTGGCTATCGTCATGCTGACCGGCTACGGCAGCATCGCCACGGCTTTGGAGGCCGTGAAATCGGGCGCGGACCACTACCTCTGCAAGCCGCTCGACGTGGACCAGATTCTGACCGCGTGGCGCACCCTGCGCTGCGGGCCGAAACAGAGCCCGCCGCCGCCCGCCGCGGCCCCCAGCCTGGCGCGCGTGGAATGGGAACACATCCAGCGCGTGCTCTCCGATTGCGGCGGCAATATCTCGCAGGCGGCCAAGCTGCTGGGCATGCACCGCCGCTCGCTCCAGCGCAAGCTCAATAAGTACCCGCCGCGCGAATAGGGGACGGCGGGGGCCGGATCGACGCCGGCCAGGGGTTTTGGAACGGCGGCTATCCGGACCTTCTCACAGGTGTTCAGGTGCGATGGCGTGGCGCGCACTCCTGCCTGCCGCGTCACGGTTCCGGCACTCTGCCGGAAACGGGCAATTGTGGGGCAGGCGCTTTCGCCTGCCAACTGGCTTCAGTAGGCGGCGCCCGAGCTTCGCTCGGGTTGACAGGCGGAAGCGCCTGTCCCACATCGGAGGGTGGAGTGTGAGATATCCGGGCTAAGGACGAGGAGCTATTGTATGGCTGCGAGCGCTTTGATTTCGCGAGCGGCCAGTTCTTTGGGGAGTGGTGCGTATTGCAGCGGGGCGGCCAGGCTCTGCCCCTCGGTGAGGGCCCAACGCACAAACGATACCAGGGCTTTACGCGCCGCCGGGTTTGGACCTTTAGCGGGAACCAGAAACCAGGTGAAGGTGGAAATCGGGTAGGCCCGCGAGCCGGGAGCATTGGTGATGGAGACGCGGAAGTGATCGGGGATGCTGGCGCCGGCGGCGGCGGCTTCGACGCCGGCCAGATCGGCGCGCACGAAGACCCCAGCGGAATTGCGAACACTGCCGAATGGGATATGGTTCAGGAGGGCGTAACTCAATTCGACATAGCCGATGGCGCAGGGGGTCTGTTTGACCAGCGCGGCAACGCCGTCATTGCCTTTGGCGGCGGCGCCGACGGGCCAGGGAACGGTGGCGCCTTTGCCGATGCGTTTCTGCCATTCCGGATTGACTTTGGAAAGGTAGTCGGTCCAACAGAAGCTGGTGCCGCTGCCCTCGGCGCGGTGGATCACAACGATGTTATTGGAGGGAAGCTTGACGCCGGGATTGCTTCTGGCAATGGCGGGGTCGTCCCACTTGCGAATGGAGCCAAGGAAAATGCCGCTGAGCGCCTCGGGAGTGA
Source organism: Bryobacteraceae bacterium (assembly GCA_049520795.1). Classification (GTDB taxonomy): domain Bacteria; phylum Acidobacteriota; class Terriglobia; order Bryobacterales; family Bryobacteraceae; genus BOG-224. The sequence goes on along the minus strand of JBEKPK010000041.1, from coordinate 5,037 downwards.
AATGGAGATTGTCGGGAGCCCCCGGGATGTTGTAGGCCGGAACGGCTGCGCCCAGGACCATGGGAAAATGCAGTACCGTGGTTTTCAATTTGGCGGAGGCTTCGGCCATCTGCTCATCGGTGAGGGGCATGTCGGAAGCGCCGAAATCGACCGCGCCATCCAGAAGCTGGGTCACCCCGGCGCCGGAACCGACCGGACGGTAGTTGATTTCTACGCCGCGATGAGCGGACTGAAATGCATCGAACCACGGGCCATAGAGGGGGTATGGGAAGGTGGCTCCCGCGCCATTGATGGTCTGGGCCGTGGAGGAACCGGCCAGCAGCAACCAAGCGAAGGCGCAGGCCAGGATGCGACTCGGCATGATGCAATCTCCTTGCGATTCAGAGTGGGGAACCCGAAACCACGTTCGGCGCGGGGCCGGCGGTGGGTCTATAGTCAATATGCGCGGCTGGTGTTGCATTAACATGACGGAAAGATTGCGATTTGATGAGCCCGGCCGGAGCCTCGTGAAAACGGTCGTCATGCGCAAATCCTCGGAACAGATCCGCTGCTCCTGGAGGGGGCCATCTTTTCGAGCATTGCCAGTAACTGGTCCATATCCACGGGTTTCGAGATATAGTCGTCCATTCCGGATTCGAGGCAGCGCTCCCGGTCTCCCTTCATGGCATGGGCCGTCAGGGCTATGATGGGGACCCGGCCGCCGCTCTGGCTTTCGCGCCGCCGTATCCGGTCCGTGGCTTCAAAGCCGTCCATCTGCGGCATCTGGACATCCATAAGAATCGCGTCGAACCGGCGACGCTCCACCTGCTCCAGCGCTTCGACGCCGTTGGCCGCGGTCACCACCGAGTGGCCGTTTTGCCTGAGTACCGTCGAAACCAGCGCCCGGCTGATCGAGTCGTCTTCCACTACCAGAATGGCCAGCGCAGCTCGATCCGGATCGATTTGCACGTCGGGAGCCTCGACCGCCGCCGGGGGGGCCTGCACGCCGTCAAAACACGCCGTAAAGTGGAAAGCGCTCCCACGCCCTGCCTCGCTTTCCACCCAGATCCTGCCGTGCATGTTTCGGACCAGCCTCGCCGAGATAGTCAAGCCGAGTCCGGTGCCCCCGTATTTTCGGGTGGAGGAGCCGTCCACCTGGCGGAACGGTTCGAAGATCAGCCCCTGCTGCCCGGGCGCTATGCCGATCCCGCTGTCCCGCACGACGAAGTGAAGCGTGGCGCCGCCGTCCCCGGCGGATTCGCCGCGCACTTCGGCCCGGACAAAGCCCCGGCTGGTGAATTTGACCGCGTTTCCGAGCAGATTCACCAGCACCTGGCGGAGGCGCGTGGAATCGCCGAGCCACGCATCGGGGACATCCGGATCGATGTCCCAACTCAGATCCAGACCCTTGCGCATGGCTTCCGGCGCGACGGCGCTGGCGGCGCTCGCCATTGTTTCGCGCAGCGCGAAGGGCGCACGCTCCGTCACTAGAGCGCCGGCTTCGATCTTCGAGAAGTCCAGGATGTCGTTGATGATCAGCAGGAGCCCCTGGGCACAGCCCTCCACGGTCTCCAGATAATCGCGCTGGTCGGGGGTCAGGGAAGTCTGCAAGGTGATCTGGGTGAAGCCGATGATTCCGTTCATGGGCGTGCGGATCTCATGGCTCATGTTAGCCAGGAATTCGCTTTTGGCCCGGTTGGCGTCCTCCGCCCGGTCTCTGGCGGCGGCCAGTTCGGCGGTGCGCTCCGCGATCTTCTGGTCGAGGCTGGCCAGCACCTCCTGCAACTCGCCGTTGAGATGTTCCCGCTCTCCCAGCGCCGACTGCAACGCGGTATACGAAGCGGATAGACGGTTGGCCACCTGCTCGAAGTCGCCGAGGGCTTCGACCAGTTCGCGCGGCGCGGTTTCCGGAAGGCGGACCCGCGGCACGCGGCTGCTGTCGGCGGAGAAAGCGCGAAACGCCGCGAGAAGAGTTTCCACGGGGCGCAGGAAGCTGAGACTGAGCAAGCGCGAGAGTGGCAGGCACAGGACGAACACGGCCAGCAGGCACAGAGCCGCGATGAGATAGTGAAGCTCGGTCTGCAGGTAGACGTCCGAGAAGGGCTGTTTCAACAGAATGCGCCAGCCGGTGAGGAGCGATGTGTCGGCGCCTACGAGGTAGGCCGCGCTGGCTCCGGCGCCGCTTTGATCGTTGAAGCGGAAGGCGCCCTTTTTGCCGGCCCGGCGGGCGGCGGCCAGGAGGGGGGAATCTTCCAAGGATTCGAGCGGCGTGGGCGTCTGATCGCCCGCCCCGAAGATCACCTGCCCGGCCGGATCGACGATCACGATCGCAAAGCGATTCAAGCGCTCGGGCCGATAAGAGAACTGAAACGCGGAGATTTTGAGGGAACCGGTGACCACCGAATCCACCGCGCCGGAGGCGGAGAGGACCGGAGCGCTGAGATAGATAACCGGTTCGGCATGGACGCGGTCCCACATGACGTCGGAGACGATGGGCTTGCCCCCGGAGACCGTGCGCCGAAAGAATTCGCGGTCGCGAAGGCGCCCGCCCAAAGCGGCCTGCAAGGAAGACGCAGCCGGCTCGGCGGCTCCTAAGACGTTGCCCTCGCGGTCGGCCTGGATCACGTCTTCGAAATCCGGATAGACGGCGGCAACGTGCGCCAGCCACTGATTGAGGAGGGGGCCGGGACGGGCGCGGTTGACGGCCAGGGAACCAGCCAGAGCCTGGACCGCCGACAGGTGTCGAACGACCACGGCATCGATATTCTCGCGGATCGCGAAGGAAGATTCGGCGGAGTAGTCCCGTGCATCGTTGTATTGGCGTTCCACATAGAGACGTCCACTCACCACGGTGACCAGCATGAGGGGGAACGCGGCTATGGAGGCGAAGCGCTGGGAGAGGTGTCGGCGCAGCGGAAGCGAGTGGATGGTCCCGCGCCTGGGGCCGCCGAGGTTGCGGATTCCAGGCAGCGTTTCCAGAAACTGGGCGACGATGGCGTTGGAAAAACCGTTGAGCGCCGGCGTGACGATGAGTACCCAGCACTCCGGAGACGGGTAGTGCAGAACGACGATGTAGGCCCATAGGGTGCAGGGCGTGCCGGCGACCGCCCAGAACAGCAATTCTCCCAGAGGCGCCTGGGTTCCGCGCCGCGCCATGGCGCCGACAGCGAAGGCTTCCGCGCACACCACTGGGACGACGGGCCATCCGAAGTGCGGGACCAGCGTGCCGCTCGAGAGTAGCGCGGCCCAGGCCCCGGCGACGGGGCCAAACCGCAGCGCTACCAATAGATAGAAGATGCCTCCGAAGAAGAGGCCGACATCCGGAAGAATGGAGACTCCAAAACGGTTCAGCAAAAGGCCGAGTGTTCCCGCAATCGCGACCACCAGGGCCACACGCCACTTGGGATGAAGGCGCCGCATCTCTAAAATCAATATCGGCAGGTAGGCCCGCTTACTCTATGCAGTTTGGTTTCAGCTTGGTTACAACCTGGATAACGCACGATTAGAACAACAGCCGTAGCGAGAACTGAAAGGTCCGCGGCGCGTTCCACTGAGTGACGTTGTTATCGAATACGGCGGCGCTGTTTTGCTGGTTCGATCCCAAGTAGGTCTGATCGCCAACCAGCCAGTTGACGTTGTTTAGCAAGTTGATGGACTCGGCGCGAAACACCGCCGAAACCCGTTCGGTCAGCTCCACCGCCTTGCGCAGGCCCAGGTTTAGATTGAAGGCGCCCGGCCCGGCGAACATGCGCCGCTGCAGGTTGCCTACCGCGCCCGGAGCGGGCTGCTGGAAGACTCCCGCCGGAGCGTTCACATAGCTCACGGTTCCATCGGGATTCTTGCGGATCCCGAAATAGGACTCGATCTGGCTCGCGGCGAGAGACGTCGCCACGGTGTTCTGTCCGGAGTCGGCCTGTGAAGTGAACGTGCCGAGTCCGTTGACGGTCGCGAGGTTCCCGGCGGGCGTCACGACGGAACCGCCCGAAAGCAGGGAGAACGGCGCTCCCGATTGGGCGATCGCGATCCCACTGACGCTCCAGCCGCCCAGAACCTTTCCGGACAGGCTTCGCGCGGCGCTCCGGCTCCCGAAAAACGGCAGATCGTAAGTGGCGGCGGCTTTGAGTGCGTGCGTCACGTTGAATGGCGCGACGGCCCATTCGAGCGAGCTGTTGTACAAGTCCAGGTAAGGATCGACCGCGCCCGGCCGGTTATCGTCCAGGTTGCTGAGAACCTTCGAGAGGACATAGCTGGCCCTCAGGCTCAAACCACTCGCGAGCGGCCGGGCTACGGTCAACTGCAAGGCGTCGTATCGCGAGACGCCCAGGTGCGACAACACATCGATGCCCTGCGGCGCCAGCGGATTTCCCAGAAGGTTGTAGGCGCCGTTGCGGTTGTATCCCTGGCCCTCGTACCAGCGGGCCAGCTCGCCCGCCGCTCCCGCCAGAATCAGGGACCTGGCATACAGGTCGGGCTGGCAGTTCTGAAGACTGAAATTGGCGCACAGGCCATTGCCCGGCAATAGCGGGAAGCCGCTGGAGGGATTGCCGCTGGCGAGATCGGCTTGAACTTGCCGGAAGGTCGCCAGAAAATTCGCCGGCAGCATCACCTGGTTGCGATCCACGGAGCGGGGTCCCTCTTCCAGCCGGTTTCCCAGGTAACGAACGTCGAAAAGAAACCTCTTCACCCGCGACTCGATGCCCGCGTTCCAGTACTTGACATTGGGCATCCGCACATTCGGATCGACGCCGTACACCGTTCCAGGCTCCTGGTTGTAACTGTTGGCGAGGGCCAGAAGCGATGGCAGCGTCAAACTGGAAGGCAGCGTCGGCGCCGGCGTCGCAGGCGCCTGCGACAGAGGTACGGGGCTCCCGCTCAGATTCGTGGAGACATTAAAGCTCTGAAACGGATTCTGGAGCGCGTAAATGCTCATGTTCGGGAGCAGGTTGTCGTTCATGTAGCTAATGCTTAAGCCGCCCCGAAACACGAACGGGAGCCTTGCGGCCGGCTGCCAGGCAAGACCCATATAGGGGCTGTAATTGTCGAGATCCGGGCGGTAGA
>JBEKPK010000040.1:0-22481 GCA_049520795.1 Bryobacteraceae bacterium | reverse complement strand
CGTGCGCACCCCGAATATCCGGCTGGTGGCGCCAGCGGACGTGCCCGAGATTCCGGCGCGCCCCAAGCCGCTTATCTACAGCTTGGTGGGCCTGTTGGGCGGAACGCTCGCGGGAATGGCGTATGCCTGCGCTCGGCCGGGAAGCGCGGCGGACACTTCTAAGTCGCTCGATGTCCCCGCGCGCTCGAACGCGCCGCGGTTGATGGGCATACCGGGCGCCGGCGGGTCTCTGGGTCCGCTCGGCTCCGATTCCACCGGTTGGCAGGACCCTTATTCGCAGATGGCCGAAGGTTTCCAGGAGGCCGCGACCTCGATGTTGTTCTCAGCGCCCGCCGCCGACCGCCGTGTTATCGCGGTCACCAGCTCCGGCGAGGGACGTGACGGCGCAAACAGGGTTGCGGCGAACCTCGCCATCATGGCGGCCACAGCCGGGCGGCGCGTGCTGCTGATCGATGCCAACTTCCGGCGACAGTCTCTCGACGGGATCTTCGGCGTGGCCGGCGCGCGAAGCTTGTTCGACCTGCTGCGCGCGGATCCCGGCGAGCGGCGGCGCCTGCCTTTCGAGTGCGGCTCCTGGACCAGTGTGCCCGGTCTTACGCTCCTCTCTGGCGGCGCTGCGCCGGCCGACGCCGGGAGCTTGGCCGGTTCCGCCAGGCTCCCGCGCTGGATGGACCTGTTGCGGAGTATGTTCGACGTCATTGTGATCGACGCCCCGCCCATGGAGCAGCCGGAAGCGCGTTTGTTTGGGCGCCTGTCGGATGGCGTCGTACTGGTAACCGGGGCCGGGAGCGCGCGCACCGACGACTCCTCCGCACTCGTGCGGTTCGCCGAAGACGGAACCCGAGTGCTGGGCACAATCCCGAGCCAGTGGAATTCAGGAGAGATCGCATGACCGCGCCCACGCCCGCGCTACCCGATATCGACGCCCTGGCGTCGCCAAGTAAGCCTCGCCTGCTTGCGCCACGCCAGCCGGCCTGCAAGCCCGGCCTGGCAGCCAGTCTGCTGGGGTTTGGCGATCTCGCCGCCATAAGCGTCGCGATGCTTGGCAGCGTCCTGCTGCGGCGCTGGGCCGGAGGCGAGTTTGAACTCTCGCTTTACCTTCGTCTCTTTCCCGTGCTCGGCCTGTTTATCATGGCGTACGCGCTCTTCGGGCTCTATCCCGGGGTAACCTGCAACCCCGTGGCTGAGATCCGGCGCGCTGCCGCGGCCACCACCGCGGTCTTCCTCGCACTGGCTGCGATCACACTGCTGTTCCGCGTGGTAGACGTCTACTCCCGTCTGGTGTTCTTGATGGCTTGGATAGGCGCCCTGGCAGCCGTGCCGCTGGCGCGCGCGACGATCCGTTCGCTGTTCGCTCACAAGAGCTGGTGGGGATACCCGCTGGTGATTTTCGGCGCCGGCAGTGTGGTGCGAGACCTGGTCCGCTCCATCCGGGAACAGCCGCGGCTCGGCCTGCGGGCGGTCGCCATTGTGGATCGTGGGTATCCGGCCGGCGCGTTGATTGAAGGCGTGCCGGTGGTGCAGCGAGTGGAAGACGCTCCCATGGGGCGCCGCAATCTCAGCATCTCGCGCGGAGTGGTCGCCACGGCGGGGCTTCCGCCGGAGGAGTTTTCCGAGATTCTCAATTCACGCGCCATCAGCCTGCCGCACCTGCTGATCGCTCCCGGCCTGGAGGGCGTTTCGAGCCTCGAAACAGAAGCCACGGATGTCGGCCGGCTGTTGATGCTCGAGACGCGCAACCGGCTCCTGATGCCTTGGCCGCGACTGGCCAAGCGCGCACTGGATGTCGCGTGTACGATGGCGCTGGCTTTCATTGCATTGCCGCTGTCGGCGATCATTGCGGCGCTAATCAAGCTGGACTCGCGCGGACCGGTGTTCTACCGCCATTCGCGCATCGGCCGGGACGGCAGGCGTATTAAGATCTGGAAGTTCCGCACCATGACGCCGGACGCCAATGGCTTGCTCGAATGGCATCTGCGGGCCCATCCGGAGATGGCCGCCGAGTGGCGGCGGAATCACAAGTTGCGGCGCGACCCGCGCGTGACCTGCCTGGGCCGGTTCCTGCGGCGCACCAGCCTCGATGAACTGCCCCAGCTTTTGAACGTTCTTCGCGGGGACATGAGCCTGGTCGGACCGCGGCCCATTGTCACCGAGGAGATCGAGAAGTACAGCGATGCCTACCGCGTTTACACGCGCGTCCGGCCGGGGCTGACTGGCCTGTGGCAGGTCTCCGGCCGCAATGACGCCAGCTACGACGAGCGGGTGGCGCTGGACACGTACTACGTGCGCAACTGGTCGCCATGGCTCGATGCGTACCTGCTGGCGCGGACGGTGACGGCGGTGCTGGCGCGGGCGGGAGCGTACTGATGGAAAAGCGTGGCGTTCTGGTGGTCTCTTTGGACTTTGAGCTCTTCTGGGGCATCCGGGATTTCGCGCGTCTGGAGGAACGCCGCGAGCACCTGCTGCGGGTGCGCGAGCTCGTGCCGCGGGTGCTCGAGAGGTTTCGGCGGTACGGCATCCACGCCACTTGGGCGACGGTGGGGATGCTGTTCTGCTCTTCCCGCGAGGAACTGCACCGGCATCTGCCGGACTGCCTGCCCCGATACGCCGACCCGAGCCAGTCTCCGTATGGCGATCTGGCCCGGATCGGCCGTAACGAATTCGAGGATCCCTTCCACCTTGCGCCTTCGCTGATTGAAACCATCCGTTCGGCGCCCCACCAGGAGATCGGTTCCCATACTTTCTCGCACTACTACTGCCTGGAAGACGGCCAAGACCGGGAAGCGTTTCGCGACGATCTGGAGGCGTCCCTGAAGCTGGCCCGCACGCGCGGCGTGACGCTGCGGAGCCTGGTGTTTCCGCGCAACCAGGTGAACACCGCGTATCTCGGTCTGTGCCGCGAGATGGGCATCGCCGCGTACCGCGGCACGGAAGCGAGCTGGCTGCATCGCCCGCGGCCCTTCAAGCGCGAAACGCGCGTCCGGCGCCTGGCGCGGCTGCTGGATTGTTACACGAACGTCTCGGGAGACCACGGATATCCGATACCGCGGACTTCCGAACAGCCGGTGAACATTCCGTCCAGCCGCCTGCTGCGCTGCTATATTCCGGCGCTGAAATGGCTGGAGCCGTTGCGCCTGCGCCGCATTAGCCGTTCCATGACGAACGCCGCGCGCGACGGCCGCCTGTTTCATCTGTGGATGCATCCTGAAGAACTGGCCGCGCACCCGCAGCCAAACCTGGACTTCCTGGAAAAGGCGTTGGCGCACTTCGCCGGACTCCGGATGCGATACGGGATGGAGAGCCTGAACATGGCGGAGTATGCCGCGCGGCTGCAGCCCGCTCGCTTTTGCGCCGAGCGGCTGGCCTGCTGAAATGAAATGGCGCGACACAATCCGGGAGCACGCCGCGGAAGGTTTTTTCGCCAATGTGCTGGCGCTCTCGGCCGTGCAGGCCTGCCGCAAGACGCTGCCCCTGCTCACGCTGCCGTACCTGGCGCGCGTGCTTGGCCCGGATGGCTGGGGGCAGTTGACCTTCTTCCAGAGCTTCGCCGCGTGCGTGACGGTTGTCATCGAGTTCGGCTTCGGCCTCTCTGCCTCGCGCGAGGTAGCTCGCTCGCGGCGCTCGCCGGCGGAGCTGTCGGAGGTGGTATCGGGCGTGTTCGGGGCGCAGGCGTTCCTGGCCGCCATGGTGCTGGTTGCGGCGTGCCTACTGGCCTTCTGGATTGCGCCGCTGGGCGCGCACCCGGGCCTCGCCGGAGCCGCGTTGCTCTGGGCCGTCGCGGAGGGCTGCTGCCCATTCTGGTACTTCGTGGGGATTGAAAGGATGGCGGTCATCGCGACCCTGGAAATCGCCGCCAAAACGCTGGCCGCGGGGGGGGTGTTTCTGTTCGTACGCTCGCCCGGCGATGGCGCCCGCGTGCTCCTGTTGCAGGCCGGCGCTTCGGCGCTCTCCTGGGCCGTGGCGCGGCGCATGATCCACCGCCGGCACCCCATTGCGCCCGTGACCGCGGCGTTGGTGCGCCGCAGCCTGAAGGCGGGCTGGCCCATGTTCGTCATCCGCGGTACGGAGAGCCTCTATACAGTGGGGAACGCCTTCCTGCTGGGTATGTTCGCGCCCGCCGCCGCCGTCGGGCTCTTCGCCGGGCCGGAGAAAATCAGCCGGGCGCTGTTCGGGCTTTTCAACCCGATTCGCGATGTCTTGTACCCGCGAATCGCCAGTCTTTCCCGGAGCGCTCCCCAAAAGGCCGCGCGGCTGGCGCGCGCGGGGACCGCAGCCACCGTCGGGGCCGGGTTGCTTATCGGCGCGGGCGTGTTCTTGACGGCGCCGCTGCTGATCCGGTTGGCGCTGGGGCCCGGTTTTGCCCAGGCCGTGCCGGTGCTCCGCCTGCTCGGGATGCTGCCGGCTATTCTGGCGGTGATTCAATCCGTCAGCCTGCAATGGCTGCTCCCGCAGGGCCGCGAATCGGCGGTCACGCGCATTACCCTGGCGGCCGGGGCCGCGCACCTGAGTCTGGTGTTCCTCTGGGCTCCGCGCTACGCGCATATGGGTATGGCGTGGGCCGTGCTGACCTCTCAGACACTGGCCTGCGTGATGTGCGTGGCAGCCGCGTGGAAATCCGAATCCAGGGCCTTTGAACCGCCGCTGCCCGCGCCGGAGTGCGCCCGGAGCATCTGATGGCGGCCTTCCTTTTGCTGCTCTGGGTGGTGATGGCCGGCGGAACGTATGTGGTCCGCGAGCCCGCGCCGTTCGATCTGGGCATCCTGCTGCTCGGCGGGATAGGCTTGTTCGCCGGCGGCCTGGCATTTTCCCGCGCGCAGCGGCTCCTGTTTCTGCTGATCGGCGCATTTCTGGCGGTGAATATCCTGTGCCTGGAGTTCGCCGCCGATCGGCAGGTGGCGCAGGGCTATCTGGCGACCACGGCCTACCTGGCGGTCAGCTCGCTGTGCTTCGCCGGAATCCTGAACCGGTTCGGGACGGCGGCATGGAGCGTGTTGATGAGCGGCTACGCCGTATCGGGCGTGGTCTCGAGCGTCTTCTCCGTACTGGCGTACTGCGGAATGCTGGGCTTCCGCGACCAACTCCTGCTCTTCGGCAGGCCCAAAGGCTGGTTCAAGGACCCCAATGTTTTCGGTCCCTATCTGGTCCTCATCATCGTCTATGCGGTGGCCCGGCTGGAGCGCCCGCGCGTGCGGCTGGCGGCGACGGGGCTTTGGGTTGTGGCGCTGACTGTGGCCGCGCTGGGCGTCTTCCTGGCTTTCTCCCGCGCCTGTTGGATTAATTGCGCCATATCGGTGACGGTCTACTTCGCGCTGCGGTTGATGCACGGATGGCGCTTCGGGGGCATTAACCGCCGGTTCTTCCGTGTGCTGGTGTTTACATCGGTGGCGCTGGTGGGGACGGCGGCCGCGCTGGTGGCCAACTCCTCGATTCGGCGCATGCTCGACATCCGCATGGGCCAAGGCGGGATGCAGGATTACGACGCCGTGCGGTTCTACACCCACGACCGCGCGTGGGAAACCGCCGGCAAAAAACCTCTGGGGCTGGGACCGGGACAATCCGAAGTGATCTTCAACTACTCCACTCACAGCATGTACCTGCGGGTGCTGGCGGAAAACGGCGCGCCGGGCTTCGTCCTGTTTTTCGGCGCCGTGTTCTGGGGTCTGGGGCGCTCCCTGCGCGCGGCGCTGAGCGCGCGCCAGGCGGAAACGGCCGCCCTGTGCGCCTTCGTGGCCGCTTGCATGGCGGGCATTCTGGTGAATGGCGCGGTAATCGATGTGAACCACTGGCGGCACTTCTGGCTGCTGCTGGCAATGGCGTGGTGCTGCCCGATGGCGCCCGCCAGGGAACGGAGCGCTCATGCGTCTGGCGTTTATTGCTACGCGCGCGGATGACCTGGGCGGCGCGCAGGTACATGTGCGAGACCTGTGCGCCGGCCTGGCGGCGCAGGGCCACAAGGTGACCGTGCTGGCCGGCGGTCAGGGCGTGTTTTCGGAAGAGTTGCGCCGCGTGAAAGTGGACTTCAGGTCCGTGGCCCATTTGGCGGTCCCGATTCACCCGCTGAGGGATGCCCGTGCATTCGGAGCGGTGGTCCAAGCGCTCCGCGAACTGCGGCCGGACCTGGTGCTCGCCCACACGGCCAAAGCCGGTTTTCTGGGCCGTGCGGCGGCCGCCCTGCTCGGTATCCCCGCCGTTTTCACGCCCCACGGATGGGCTATCTCGGATCGGATTTCGCGGCGGCAAGGCCGCGTCTTTCGGGTGCTCGAAAAGGCCGCCGCTCGGACCACCGCCCGCATCGTCAACGTTTGCGATTTCGAGATGCGGCTGGCTTTGGAGCATGGCATCGCACCGCGCGAAAAGATGGCGGTGGTCTACAACGGGATTCCCGACATCCCGGCGCATTTGCTTGCCCGGCCTGTGGCGCAGCCCGCGCGTCTTGTCATGGTAGCCCGCATGGCTCCGCCGAAGGACCACGCCACGGTCTTACGAGCGCTCGCGGGCCTGGCTGAAATGAATTGGACGCTGGACCTGATCGGCGATGGGCCCCTGGAGCGCGCCATCCGCGCTATGGCAAACGAGCTGGGGATCGCAGGCCGCGTGCGCTTCCGCGGCTTTCAATCCGGCATCGCCGCACATCTGGCCGGCGCGCAGGCGCTGGTGCTCTCCTCCCGCTTCGAAGCGTTTCCTTATGCCGTTCTCGAAGCCATGCGCGCGGGACTGCCGGTGGTGGCGTCGCACGTGGGCGGCATTCCGGAAGCCGTCGAGGATGGCGTCACGGGTCTGCTGGCTCCCGCCGGAAATGCAGCAGCCCTGCGCGATTGCCTGGCGCGCATGATCGCCGACCCCGCACGGCGCTCGCGGTACGGCGCCGCCGCCCGTGAGCGGTTCCTCGAACGGTTCACGCTCGACCGCATGATTCGCGATACCGTGCGGGTCTATCGGGGCGCGATCGGGGATGCGGGCGCGCGGCGACGAGTCGGTGGCGGTCTCCGGGGCGACCGCCGCAGAACGGCGCCCTCGCTCGACCCAAGCGTGACGCTGGTCACTACAGACCCATCCAGGCGGGTGTAAGCTCCGGGAAGCTGCACGGTGACCGAATTTGCGCTCGGATCGTGCGCCAGCGCCATGCCGTCGGTGAAATCCCTGCGCAGCAGGCCCTGCCAGTCGTAGCGCGGCCCCGCGGCGGCGCCCAGCCGCGCGTCGAATCCGCTCCACCAGTTGTCGGGGCTGGCAAAGCCGCCATCGCCTATGGCGTCGCTGCCGGTGGAGATCAGAAAGTAACACGCCAGCGCATACTCGAGCGAAGATGCGGTGGGGGCGTCGCCGCCGGCATCCCCCAGGATCACCGAGCGCCCGTCCGCGTGCACCGCGTCGACATAGGCCAGCAACGCTTGGAGGGACCACTGCCCGGCGCCGCCGGTGAGTCCGCTGTCGTTGACGCCGTGCTCGATATTGATCATGTTGGAGGCCAGGATCTCGCGGCTCACGTTCGGATCCGCCTGCCGCGCCGTACCCCCGGCGTACCAGATGGCGTTGTGCGCGATCTCGATTGACGGCAACGCGCTCCGCACCTGCTCCATGAAACCGGCGAAGGCGTTGCGCCAGGTGGTCTCATCCATGGGCGCGCCGGTGAGCCGATTGATCGGGGTCACGGCATTCCCCCGCGAGTCCGACACGCGGAAGTCCATATTGACGTCGTCGATCCAGACGCCACGATACTGGCCGCGCGCCAGTTGCGCCTGGGCGCTGCCGATCCACCACTGCTGGAAGCCGGGATTCGAAAAATCGGCCGCATATTGAGGACAGCCGCCCGCGGCGCCGCAGCCCCAGGGGATATAGAGCGGGTTCCCGGCGGCGTCGCGGAGGATCCAATCGGGGTGCGCCGCGGCCACGCCGGCCATCCAGGAGGGCGGTTGCACGTAAATGGCGTAGCTATCGATATAGATCCAGCCGTTCGGGAACCACGCGGTACGGCCGTCGAAATATGGCGAGAACACGACCATTCGCCAGAAGTGACCGGACATCCACTGTATCTGGGCGGAGGTAGGGGCTGCCAGGAAACTGTCGGAGGCCTGGGTCGTCACCTTGAGCAACTGTACAGTTCCCTCGTCGGCCGCGACGAGCATGCCGCTTGCGCCGACGAGCAACTCGCATGCCAGGACGGCGCGGCGGATAACCCGGATCACGGGTCTATTATAAGGGCATTCGAGCCCGATTTGCGACAATGTAACACCAGCTAAAAGCCCGGCGGCCGAGAGGCTTGACCCCACATCGCGAGCGCGCGGTTAGAATAGGAGCGGACATCTCACTCCTATGAGGCTGAGCGCGTTTCTTCTCCTGGCGGCCTTTGCCGCGCAGATTTCGGATCGGCCGGCGGCCGGGCAGGCGGGCGCCTCGCCCGCGGCTCCGGCGGTCGCGATCAAAGTGGACCAGGTCGGATACCTCACCGGCGCGCCCAAGGTGGCGCTGGTGGCGGTTGAATCGCCGGCGAGCGATTTCACAATACGGCGCGTGGCCGGCGACGCCGTGGTTTTCCGCGGAAAGCTCTCCACGCAGGCGCCCGACGCCGACACCGGCGATAAGGTCCAGGCGGCCGACTTTTCGGCCTTCAAAACCGACGGCAAGTATTACGTCGATGTGCCCGGCGTGGGCAGAAGCTGGGAATTCTCCGTCGGACCCGACGTCTACTCGCGTGCGTTCTACATGGCCATGCGGGCTTTCTATGGGCAGCGCTGCGGCATCGCCGTGGACCTGGCGCCGGATTTTCCCGCGTACAAACACGCCGCCTGCCACCTGGAAGGCGCCTGGCATCAGTCTTCGGGCAAGACCGGCCCGCGCGTCTCCGCCAAGGGTTGGCATGACGCCGGAGATTACGGCCGCTACACGGTCAATTCCGGCATCACCACCGGCACTTTGCTGTGGGCGTGGGAGCTGTTCTCCAGCCGTGTGAAGGGCGTCAAGCTGAACATCCCCGAATCCGGCAACAAAACCCCCGACATTCTCAACGAGATCAAGTGGAACCTGGATTGGATGCTCTCCATGCAGGACGAGGACGGGGGCGTGTGGCACAAGCAGACCAGCGCACAGTTCTGCGCCTTCATCATGCCCGAAAAGGACTCCCTGGTGAGCTACGCGATCGGCACGGGCAAGGAGCCGTTCAAGAGCTCCTGCGCCACCGCGGACCTGGCCGCCGTGATGGCTATCGCGGCCCGCGCATACAAGCCCTTTCAGCCGGATTACGCCGCCGAATGCCTGCGGGCGGCGCGCAAGGCCTTCGCGTGGGTGGAGAAGTATCCCAACATAACCTTCAATAATCCCCCGGGAGTGGGGACCGGCGGGTATGGCGACGGCAACTGCTCCGACGAGCATCTGTGGGCCGCCGCCGAGTTGTGGCGCACTACCGGCGAGAGCGACTACGAGAAGTACTTCCTGGCGCACTACGGCGATTTCAAGAACACCGGCGGTCGGGGCGCCAGAGGCGGCGGCCAGCCGCCGGCCGCGCCCGCCCTGATCCACGCCACCAACCCGCAAGGCTGGGGCAACGTGGCTAACCTGGGCCTGTGGACTTATGTTTTGGGGAAGGGCAAGGACGCCGCCGCGGCGGACGCTATTCGTGAAGACTCCCTGAAGGCGGCGGATGAGATTGTGCGCCGCACGCCGCTGCTTCCTTACCACCACAGCATGACCACCGGGGACTATGGCTGGGGCTCCAACAGCGTGGCGGCCAATTATGGCATGCAACTCCTGGTGGCGAATGTCTTCAAGGCCAACCCGCGCTATGTGGAAACGGCGCTGGACAATCTGCACTACCTTCTCGGCCGGAACACGTTTTCGGTATCCTGGGTCACCCAGTTGGGCGCCAATCCGTATAAGCACCCCCATCACCGGCCCAGCGGCGCCGACAACATCGACGATCCCTGGCCGGGAATGCTCTCCGGGGGGCCGAACCGCAGCCGCCAGGATCCGGAGATGACCAGACTGTTGCCGGCCACTTACCCCCCGGCTAAGGGTTGGGTGGACATTCAGGGAGCATACGCGGCCAATGAGATCGCCATCAACTGGCAGGCCCCGCTGGTCTTCCTGCTGGCGGGCGCGCTGAAGTAGATTCCGGCGACTTCTTGGTGGGACAGATGATCGGTTTTTGTCGTCTGTCAACTGGCCGCATCGAAGGCTTGACAGACCACGGAAAGACGATGGTCTGTCCCACGTCTCGTAGAATGGGAACGGCGTGATCGAGCGCATTATCCGGACCATCGAGCGGGAGCGCATGTTCGCCCCGGGCATGCCTGTGGGCGTGGCCGTGTCGGGCGGGGCGGATTCGGTGTGCCTGCTGCACGTGCTGCTGGAAGTGGGCCCGCGCTGGGACTTGCGGCCGGTCGTTCTGCACCTGAACCATCGCCTGCGCGGTGAGGAATCGGACCGGGACGAAAAATTCGTCCGCGAAATGGCCGCGCGGGCGGGACTTCCCATCCTGGTGGAATCCTGGGACCGGTGCGATGCGAGTCCGTCCAACCTGGAGGAGGCGGCGCGCGAGGCCCGGCTGGCCTTCTTCGAAAAGGCCATGGCGAGCGGCGCGGTCGAGCGCGTGGCGGTGGGGCATACCCGCAGCGACCAGGCCGAGACGGTGCTGTTCCGGTTCTTGCGCGGCGCGGGAACGGCCGGGCTGGCGGGCATCCGGCCGGCGACCTCGACGGGCATCGTCAGGCCGCTGATCGGGATCGATCGGGACGAAATCGAGGAGTTCCTGCGGAAGCGAGGCGTGGCCTGGCGGGAGGACGTCACTAACCTCAGTCCAGACTTCGCGCGCAACCGCATCCGCCACAATTTGCTGCCGCAACTGGCGCGGGAGTGGAACCCGGCGATTCGGGAGGCGCTGGCCAGCACCGCCGATTGGGCCCTGGCTGAAGAGGCATATTGGGAGGCCGAAATCGACCGGCTCGCGGCCAGCGCGCTCCGGGAGAGCGCCGGGGCGGTGGTGCTGCGTACGGACGCGCTTCTGGCCCTGCCGCTGGCGGTGGCGCGGCGTCTCGCGCGGCGCGCCATGGAGCGGGTGAAAGGCGACTTGCGCGGCATCGATTTCCGTCACGTCGAGGCGCTTCTGGAATTGGCCGCCGGCGGCGAGGGACACGGGCGCTTTCAAGCGCCGGGTCTGGATGTCTTCCGCTCGTTCGAATGGCTGCGGGTGTCGCGCCCCGGCGTGGAGAACCTGGCAAACCGCAACTACTGCTTTCCGGCCACTATCCCCGGCCGAGTCGAGCTCCCCGGACCGGGTTCCGCAATCCTCCTGGAAATCATTGAAACCACGGGAACTATTGGATCTTCGGAATCCGTATATAATAAGGGAGTAAGCGGTTTGGACCGGGAATCGTTGAGCGGCGCCCTGGAAGTCAGGAACTGGAGACCCGGCGACCGGCTTCAACCTCTTGGAAAAGCCGGGGAAGAAAAGATCAAGACCCTCTTCCAGGAAGAGCGCATTCCCTTGTGGGAACGGCGCCATTGGCCCGTCATGGTGTGTGGATCTTCGGTTGTCTGGACGCGCCGGTTTGGGCCGGATGCCCGCTTTGCAGCGCGCCCTGGGGCCAGGTTGACGCTGGCGATCACGGAAACCGGCGGCGCGTCTCAACTCCCATGAATTTTGGGGAATCGGGATAGAGCGGGCGGCGTCTATAGGAGTGGCGGGGTAGGTGCGGAGGTTGCGTGAACTCGAATATTAAGACATTGCTTTTCTGGGTGGTTCTCATTTGCGTGGCGCTGCTGTTGCTAATGGTGTACCGCACCGGCTCGGGGCCGAAAGAACAACGGATTACGCTCACCGAATTCGTGAGCAAGATCAACGAAGGGCAAGTCAAGGAGATTACGGAATCCGCTACCGGCGAGGTCCATGGGACTTATACCAACCAGACCGCTTTCACCACCCAGGTTCCTCCATCCTACGACGCGCTGATCACGCTCCTGCTGCAGAAGAACGTTTCCGTTACCAACAAGGCCGAGAGTTCCGGGGGCTGGGTCAATATGCTGGTCCAGGCCTCGCCGTTCATCGTGCTGATCGCCTTCTGGATTTTCATGATGCGGCAGATGCAGAGCGGGGGCAACAAAGCCCTGAGCTTCGGCAAGAGCCGGGCGCGGCTGCATTCCACGCAACAGAAAAAGGTAACCTTCAAGGACGTGGCCGGGGTGGAAGAGGCCAAGGAAGAGCTTCAGGAGATCATCGAATTCCTGCGTGAGCCGCAGAAATTCCAGAAGCTGGGCGGTCGCATTCCCAAGGGCGTGCTTCTGATTGGACCTCCGGGAACGGGCAAAACCCTGCTGGCGCGGGCCATTGCCGGGGAAGCCAGCGTGCCGTTCTTTTCCATTTCGGGCTCGGATTTCGTGGAGATGTTCGTGGGCGTAGGCGCGAGCCGCGTGCGCGACCTGTTCGAGCAGGGCAAGAAGAACGCGCCCTGCATTATCTTCATCGATGAAATCGACGCCGTGGGCCGGCACCGCGGAGCGGGGCTGGGCGGCGGCCACGACGAGCGCGAACAGACCCTGAACCAGTTGCTGGTGGAAATGGACGGCTTCGAATCGAACGAAGGCGTCATCCTGGTGGCGGCCACCAACCGGCCCGACGTGCTCGACCCGGCGCTGCTGCGGCCGGGGCGTTTCGACCGGCGCGTGGTGGTGGGCCGGCCGGACGTGCAGGGGCGCGAAGCCATTCTTCGGGTGCACACCAAGAAGATTCCGCTGGGAGATAACGTGGATCTTTCCGTGCTGGGGCGCGGAACTCCCGGCCTGGCCGGCGCCGACCTGGCGAACCTGGTGAACGAAGCGGCGCTCAACGCCGCGCGCCAGAACCGCAAGGTGGTCATGATGGTGGATTTCGAGCTGGCCAAGGACAAGATCCTGATGGGCGCGGAGCGGAAATCGCTGATTCTGAGCGACGAAGAGAAGCGCAACACGGCCTACCACGAGGCGGGCCACGCCCTGGCGGCGGCCGTGATACCCGGCGCCGACCCGCTGCACAAAGTGACCATCATCCCGCGCGGCATGGCGCTGGGCGTGACCATGCAGTTGCCCATCGACGACAAACACTCCTACAGCAAGGACTACCTGCTGGCGCAACTCGCTATCCTGATGGCCGGGCGTATCGCCGAGGAGCGCTACATGCACCACATGACCACGGGCGCGGGCAACGACATCGAGCGCGCCACCGAACTGGCCCGCAAGATGGTTTGCGAGTGGGGCATGAGCGAGCTGGGACCATTGAGCTACGGCAAGAAGGAAGAGCAGATCTTCCTGGGCCGCGAGATCGCCCAGCATCGCGACTACAGCGAAGAGACCGCCATCCGCATTGACGAGCAGGTGAAGCAGATCGTGCAGGGCGCTTACGACACCGCGGCGGCGGTCATCGACAGCCACTCCGAAGCCATGGTCAGTATCGCCGAGGCGCTGCTGGTGCGCGAGATACTGGACGGGGCCGAAGTGATGCAGCTCATCAACGGCGAGACGCTGGCGCCGCTGCCGCCGTCCTCGGACGGCAAGGACTCGGCCGACCATACCCAGCAAGTGCTCCGCCCCGAGGGCGGGCGGCGCGTTCCCGGTCTGAACGAAGGGGAGCGTCCGCAGCCGGCGTGATTCCCCGCTTTCCGGTTTACCTTTTCGATCTGGACGGCACGCTGCTCGATTCCGCCGAGGACATCTGCGGAGCAGTCCAGCAGGTGCTGGCCATGGAAGGGCTGGAATCGCCCCCCTTCGACTTCTTGAAGGGTTACATTGGCCGGCATCTGATCGATCTGTTCCTCGACGTCTTCCCGGACTACGCGCCCGAACGGGTCGACGCCCTCATCCAGCAATACCGGCTGCTTTATCTGGCGCGGGGCCATAAGTCGACCCGCATGTACCCTGGGGTGGTGGAAGCCCTGGCGGCGCTCCCCGGCCGCAAGTCCATCGCCACCACCAAGGGCACCCCCACCACGCGCGCCATTCTGGAGCAGTTCGGGCTGATAGGCTTTTTCAACCACGTGCAGGGCACCGACGGCTTCCCGTGCAAGCCGGCTCCGGACGTGATTCTGACTGCCCTGGCCGCGCTCGACGGCACGCCCGGTGAGTGCCTCATGGTGGGCGATTCGGCGGCCGACATGGAAGCCGGCAGGCGCGCGGGAGTCAAGATTTGCGCGGTGCGCTACGGCTACGGAAAGCGCGAAGACCTGGCGCGCTTCGAGCCGGATTACTGGGTGGACGATCTGCGGGAGCTGGCGGGGGGATAAACGATTCGATGGAAGCGGCTTAACTCTTGAAGATTGGAGAGGTACGCTGTTCCAGACGGACAATCCGGTCCTTGGTGACTATCCAAATTTGTTTTCCATACGATCTAGGCGTCTGATGATGTCATCGAGGCGCTTGGAAAGGTTCGTGTTGGAAACCCAGCCGGCAAGTATAGCCACGCCGACGGAGACCAGAATCGTCATCATCAACGGAAGCGTATTTTGCCAGAAAGCCGGCTGCACGGTTCAATTATGGCACGGGATTCAGGTCGAACAATAATGGGGTAATGTCCCCTTCTTCACGGGGCCGCGGCCCGGACCCCCTCCGTCACCGGATCAGTTCGACTCGGATCGTCCGATCGTTTACCACCGCGCCGTCAAGCTCCCTCCAGCGACGGTCCGCCGTCACGGCCGCCGCCCCCGACCATGCCGCCGTTGTGAGGCATACGCAGTCGCCCAGCGACAACCCAAGGCTGCGCTGGGTTCCCAGCAGCGCGCCACAAAACTCAGCCTGCGCCGCGGCAAATTCCTCCTCCACTTCCAAGTGCAGTTCATGAAGGGTCGCCACGGCCCGTTCCGCTGGCATCCCGGAACGCACCAGCCTCCCAACCACCTCCGCCAAATTGACGGCATGGATTCGGGAGCGATCCAGAATCCTGTCCACACTCTCGTGGCCACGTTCATCGAGCACGATGCTTAGCAAGGCGGACGCATCGAGCACGAACTGCGCTTTCACTGGCGCCCGGCTTCTTGGTCCTCACGCTCGACTTCCGCCCGGCGATCCCGAATCAGTTTCTCAGCCAAATCCTGGCCAGCCGGAATATACTTGCGGATCTCCTGGCGCACCTTGGCCAGAGCTTGTGAACGAGATGTGACTTGAAGCGCACCCGACTCTTCCACCTTGACGATCACGTGGGAGCCCTCGGAAAGTCCAAGCTGTCGGCGCACCGCCGCCGGGATCAAGATCCGGCCCGACTTTTCAAGTCGTGCGGTGTAGGTTTCCATGCTTTCATTCTACACCCCCAACACGGCAGATTCGCAGTCTTGCCGTTACTGCTGTTTCTGCCGCCACAGCGGCAGCTCCGTCCGGAACGCAGTGGCCCGCGCGGCTCCCTATTCCAGCGAATAACCCTCGCGGGCGCGCACGGTGCGGCCCCGGGCGTTGTTGAGCGTCACCTTGATGGTGTGCCAGCCCTCGCCTTCCTCAGGAGGGGTTTGGAAGGTGAGCAGATATCCGTGGGTCAGGTCTTGCAACACGTTTTCGAAGACCTTGAGAATGTCGTTCGGCTCCCGGATGACGAACGGCAGGCCGCCGGTGGCCTTCGACATGCCGGCCAGCAGATCGAGGAATTCGGGGCGGCGCAGCGCTTCGCCCTGGGCCATGGTGTAGATGGGGGCGCCCGCCGCCTTGGCTCGCGCGATGGCGATATTGGCGGAGAGAGTGCTCAGGTTATCGTCGCCATCGGTGAAGACTACGATGGCCTTCTTGCCGGGGCGCGCGGACAGGTCGCGGTTCACGCGCACCAGGGCGTCGTACAATGCGGTGCCTCCCAGAGCGTGGGCCCGCAAAATGGCGCGCTCGGCGGCCTGCTTATCGGTGGTGAAGGGCTGCAGCTCGGTGACCGCGTCGTTGAAGGAGTATACCGCCACCGCGTCGCTGGGGCGCATGTCGCTGATCAACTTGATGGCCCCGCTCTTCAGCGGCGGAAGAGCGTCTTGCATGCTTCCGGTAGCGTCGAACAGCAAGGCGACGGAAAAAGCCGTGCTCCGGTTTTCAAAGCTGGCGGCGGGCACCGGCTTGCCATCGTCCCACACGGTGAACTCGGAGGCCGGCACGTCGTCGATGTAGCGTCCGCGGGCGTCGGTCACGGTGGCGTGTACTTCCACCAGCCGCCCGGTCACCCGGAATACCGCCTCGGTCGGCCCCACGGCCGCGTCCGCGGCGGCGGTCTTAGCGGGAAGCGCGGCCGCAGTCGCGGGCGCTTCGGCCAGTTCCAGCGACGGTTTATGGCGCGCCAGGCCGCGGGTGGTCTCTTCAAAGGTCCCGAATCCTCCGGTTATATACGATGCCGAGGATTCGCTGGTGCGCACCAGGCCGGTCGGATAGAACGTCGAGCGCACTTTCGAATCGGCGCTCGGGATGAACCGATGCCGCCGCATGACCCCCGGGTCTTCGGAAACCAGCAGGCCGTTGGGATCGAGCACGGCGGCATACACCACCCCGCTCAAGGCAGCCAGGGTGTTGGCGGGCGTGGGCGCGGCCATCGCGGCGTCGATGGTGGGCGCGGCCTGGAGCTTGCGAACGCGGTCGAAATCCGCGCGCCGCGGCCCGCTCAGGCGAAGCAGCCGGCTGGCCACGGCCTCATCCACGCTGCCTTGGCCGCCGGCAAACTCCCGCAGAGCCGCCAGGGCCTTGGGCGAAGGATCCGGACCCGCCAGAACGGAGCACACGCGCGCGAACGCATGCGCCGCGGCTCCCGCGTCCAATGATCCGGCCTGGGCTCCCAACACGATCAGCTTCACCAGCGATTGCCACTCGCCCGCCACTATATTGCGCGCTTCCAGGGATTGGCCGGAGGAGAATTCCGTGAACGCGGCCAGCGCCTGAAATTCGGCGCCGCCCAGCCCCGGAAGCTTCTCGAAATAGGGGAACAGGGAACGCCAGTCGGCGTAGTGGCGCGCCAGCAGCCCGGCCGAGGCCGCATCGAGCGGCGCCCCCCGCTTGGCTTCCATGGACGCCACCGGGACCAGGGCCTCCACAAACGGGGACTTCAGGAGGACTTCTTCATCGGTTCCCGACGAATTGGACCAGGCTTCCCGCCCTCCGGGAAAGCGCACCCGGCCGGAATCGTCGAGCGGAAGTTTCCCGAAGACGTCCTGGCGCCAGGTCTGCGGCAGGCGATCGGTGATGAACCGCATCTCTGGGGAATCCCGGTACCATTCGTAGAATCGCTGCGCGCGGCTGGCGTCGGCGGTAAAGAACCGCTGATGCCTCTCGTCGGCCTGCGACAGAGTGGCATAAAACACCGCTAGCTTGCCCCCATCCTTGGTGAGCAGGGCGCGGAACAGGTCGCCGGGCTTATCCGGGTCGACGCCGGCGAGCTTCGCCCATACGGGCAGCGCCTCCGGCCCGCCGGGCGTGGCCGCGCGTCCGCCGGAGACGGTGAACGCGCCGGAGCACAGCGCCAGAACGTCCGCATACTTGGTCACCAGGTCGCGCACGCCGATGGTCGAAATCAGGCCCAGCGCGGTATCCACGCTCATGGCCCCCAGGCCGGCGTATGCCTTGGCGAACCGCAGATCTATCGAAAACACGTCCACCATCCCGCCCGGGAACGGCGGAAGGTCCTTGAGCACGGAGGCCCAACGGATGCCGCCAACCAGGCGCGCGGTCTCGGAGTGGATTTCGAACTCGAAGCTCCGGCCGGCTTCGAGCGCCTCGCGCATGGCGATCTCGTCGATGCCCAGCGCGGCGCCTATGCGGTGGCGCAGGCCGTCGGCCGGCTGGTCGCCCAGCTCAACTTCGGGAGACGGGCCGGTCTCATCGAGCGTCCACCCGAGCTGGCGCAGAAGGCGCGCGGTTCTCTTGCGCGCATCCGCATTCTCCATCGACAGCGTGACAACCACCGTGTCGTCGGGGCGCCTCTGGCCGGACGCCACCAGTTCGTCCAGGGAGGCCATGTAAGCCTGGAGCTGCCTGCGAAACGCCGGAATGTGGTCTTCGGTGTAGGGCGAAGCGTCCAGCAAGATCCGCCGGCAATACTCCACCAGAAAATTCTCGTACGTGAGATCGCCCTCCATATGGGCGACCATGCCAAAGGCCTTCAGCCCGCCCGGGACGGAGGTCTCCCCGGGAGAGGCGGCCGTCAGATTCGGCGCGTCGATTTCGCTCTCCGGCGCGGCCGCCTGCGCCTTGCCCAGGTTCTCAAGGCGCGCCCGCGCGGCCGGCGCGTCGGAAGCTCTAGGCTCCATCTCCAGGTACTTCTGCATGTGCTCGCGCGCCGAGTCGATATTCTTCCGGTATTCGAGAATCAGGCCCAAAACATACTCGGCGCGGGGAAGCTGGTGGGCCCTGTCCAGTTGCAAAAGCTCCTTGACGCGCGCCTCCGCCCCGTCCATGTCTCGCAAATGATAGCGGGCAATGGCTTCGTCGAGATAGGCTTCGAGGTAACGACGCCTGACGTCGGCGGCGATCAGAACGGCGGCCGTCCGGGAAGCTTCCTCCCAGTCCTGGCATGACAGGTTCGCCCTCACCAGCATAAGCTGCGTCGAGAGCTGCTTCGGGTTGAGATCCACGGCGCGCCGGTAGGCATCGCGGGCTTCCTTGCCCTTCTGCTCGTTGTTATACGTCAGCCCCAAAGCCACCCAGCCGAACCGGAACTTGGGGTCGGTCGCGGTCACCGCCTGCAGTTGACGCTCCGCTTCAGGCCAGTTCTCGGCGAACATAGCCTTCTCGGCGAGGTCCCACGTCTTGCGGACCGGGCGCGGAATGGACCCCGTATCGTCGACATCCACATTTGCGCCGGCGCTATTGCGAGTGAGCACCAGGGCCGGCAGGCGCGGCTCCCGCAACAAGCTTGGGTCCGAAATCTCAATGCTGTTGGACCGGTATCCCGAAAGCTCCGCCCGCAACACGCAGTCCGCGACGCCGAATCCGCTGGCTTTGAGGGCGTCGGTTCCACCGGCGCTGTTGGTGAGGTGGCCGCCGGCGAGAAGGATGTCGGCGGCTTCCGTTCCGCCCATCCCGCCGCCCACCGCGCCTACCCCCAACTCGGTAGCCTCCGCCCGCCAGAGATAGTCTCCCGTTTTGCCGGATGCGGTGGCGACGATCCTGGGATTATTGCCGGTACAGACCCGCGAAATGGAAACCATCTTGCCGGGAGGAGATCCGTCCTCCATCTGTACCTTACCGCGCAAGAACAAAGCCTGGGCGCTGGCAGGCGGCGCCATCGAGATGCCCGCCACAATGGCTGCCACCGCGGTTACGACTTTCCTCATGAGGCGACGCTCCTCTCTTCGACGGAATCGATCGTCGAATCGATCCACAACTGGTCTGACCCCAGCCTCTCCGGCATATTGTACCCCCGTGAAGGTATCGAGGGTGGACACCCCGTCTGTGGCAGACGCTGCGGAAAGCCGCAAACGGCGTGGTGGCATCGATTGAACGCAGCTTGGGCGTCATTTTTCGCCTCCAATCTACCACTGCCGTGAGAAATACGCCGGGATACGGGCCATGAGGCCGCCGCCGGCTTTTGAGCCGGCGTTGTTCGACCGCTCCCCGCCCGCTGCTATTATGACGGGTTGGAGGTTTCCCATGGCGGACGAGTTGAACCGGCGCGATTTTATTAAGGCGGCTGCCATCGCCGCCGGCCCGGCCGTGATCACGGCGAGGGGCGCCAATGAGAAAATCAATATCGGCTGGATCGGGGTGGGCACCCGCGGCGACTACGGCATCCGCTGGCTGTACACCGCGGCGTCGGATGACGTCCACCTCGCGGCGATCTGCGACACATGCGGGCCTTACATCGACCGCGGCATCGCCAACGTCAAGAAGACCTGGGGGAACACGCCCACCGTCTACAAGGATTACCGCGATCTGCTGGCCGACAAGAGCATCGATGCCGTGTACATCATGACCCCGGAGCACCTGCACCACGACATGGCCATCGCCGCCCTCAACGCCGGCAAGCACGTCTACCTGGAGAAACCGCTGGCCCACACCATCGAAGAAGGCTGGGACATCGTCAAGGCGTGGGAGAAATCCGGTAAAGTCTGCCAGGTGGGCACCCAGAACCGCAGCTCGGAACTCTACAAGACAGCCAAAAAGTGGATCGAGCAGGGAATGATCGGCGAAGTGCACTATTCGCGCGCCTTCTGGTACCGCAACGCGCAGCCCAACGGCAAGCCGTCGTGGCGGTACGACTTTCCCGGCACAGGCCAGTACAGTTCGCTCGCGGAGGCCACGCCCGAAAACACCGACTTCAACCGGTTCCTCGGACCCGCCCCGAAGCGCTCTTGGGATCCGCGCCGCTACTTCCAGTGGCGCCTCTATTGGGACTATTCGGGCGGCATCTCGACCGACCTTCTTGTCCACCAGACCGACATCATCAACTTCATGGTCGGCAAGACAACCCCGAACTCCGTGATGGCGTCGGGCGGCATTTACCGCTGGACGAAAGACGACGACCGCGACGTGCCCGACACCATCAGCGCCGTATACGAGTACCCCGGCAATTTCCAGATCAATTACAGCAGCCACCTCGGCAATGCCCGCGAAGGGTACGGTGAGCACATCTTCGGCAGCGAGGGCACGATCGTGGTGGAGAACCGCTGGGAGCTACACTTTTACCCCGAGACCTACAGCGGCGTTCCGGCCAATGTGAAATCCCGCAAGGAGATTCACATGTACAACGACAGCGCCCCGCAGGTGAAAGCGGGCACGATTAAGTCGGACTTCCAGGAAGTGGACGGCGTGCAGGGCCACTTCAAGAACTTCATCGCGTCCATCAAGGGCGCGGAGAAGCCCATTGCGCCTCCGCCGATCGGGCAGGAGGCGGCCATCGGCGGCCACATGGCGACCCTATCCTATCGCAACAATAAGATGGTTCTCTGGGAAGAGGCGGCCAGGAAGTACCGCTTCGTGTAGGACGCCCGTTTTTCACACTCTCAGCGAAAGGTCCGCTGTTTCGTATAAGATAGGAGATTACAGGGAATTTTCATGCAGAACGCGCTGTTGACGAAGTTTATTCAGAAGAACAAGCGGACCGATATCCCCGAGTTCCGGTCCGGCGACACCATCCGGGTCCACGTGAAGATCAGGGAAGGCGACAAGGAGCGGTTGCAGGCATTCGAAGGCGTGGTCATCGCCCGAAACAATAGCGGCATGGGTGAGAGCATCACCGTGCGGAAGATCAGCTTCAGCCACGGCGTGGAGCGCATTTTCCCGGTGAACGCGCGGGTGATCGATCATATCGACGTGGTCCGCACGGGCCGCGTGCGGCGCGCCAAGCTTTACTACCTGCGCGGGTTGAAGGGCAAGGCGGCCCGGCTTAAAGAGCGCCAGTAGCGCTGGTTTCCATGCGTTCCGATCCGGCGGTGGGTGGAAAACCCGCGCCGGGCGCAAGCCCGGCGGCAGACTCTGCGGCCTGCCCGCCCAAGGCCCATTTCCGATGCGAGGCCACGCTCGAGCGAGAGTTGCGCGCGCGCGGCTTCCAGGCCGTGGCGGGCGTGGATGAAGTGGGGCGCGGCGCGCTGTTCGGTCCGGTGGCGGCCGCCGCGGTGGTGTTGCGCCCGGAGCGCCCGGTGCGCGGATTGAACGACAGCAAGCTGCTCGACCCGGAGCGCCGGGAAACGCTGGCCCTGCGCATACGGGAACGCGCGGCGGCCTGGGCCGTGGCGGCCGTGGACGCCGCTACCATCGACCGCATCAATATCTACCAGGCATCGCGCCTGGCCATGCGTCTGGCGGTGAGCCGCCTGAGCCCGGCCCCCGATTTCCTGCTGGTGGACGCAGTCGCCATCGACTTGCCGCTGCCCCAACAGTCCCTGATCAAGGGCGATGCGCGCTGCCACGCCATCGCGGCCGCTTCGATTATCGCCAAGGTCTATCGCGACGCCTGCATGCGCGTGTGGGATGAGGTGTTCCCCCAGTACGGCCTCGCTTCCCATAAGGGCTACGGCGCCCCGGAGCATTTGAGGGCGCTCGAGAAGTTCGGCCTCACGCCCCTGCACCGGCTCAGCTTTGCGCCGGTGCGTGCGCGGTCGCTGTTTCCGTTGGATGACAGCCCGCAGATGAACCTCTTCGCCACGGTGGACGCCGCATGACCCCGGTCGAGCCGCAGCCCCCTGCGCCCGCGCCGGCTGCGCCCCACCCTTGGAGCCGGAAGCTGTTAGCCGTGCTATTCGCCACTTTCTGCCTGGAGATCGGGTTCTTTCTGCTGCTGTTCCCGTGGACCCCCTATGCGGACGATTTCGGGCTCTTCCGGCCGGAATGGCGCGCCTATTGGGATAACCACTTCGTGCGCGGCGCAATCAGCGGGCTGGGCGTGGTCAACCTGTACGTCTCCTTCGTGGAAATCGCCGGGCTGCGCCGCTTCGCCAAGCGGTAGCGCACCGCTAACCCAAGTTCGTCACGAAACTGTGGAAAACTCGGCTAACCCGTTCAGAATGAGTTTAGGCTACCGCTGAGTCTGCACTACATTTGGGATGGAAATCGAGACGTTCCGGCAGGCTGAGACCGAG
>JBEKPK010000039.1:0-22806 GCA_049520795.1 Bryobacteraceae bacterium | reverse complement strand
TCAAGCCAGGGTTTAAGCTGCTCGGCGAACGCACGGCTCTTTTCGCCGGACCAACTCATGAAGATCTTCATAGCACCCCCAGTTTTTTCGGTCCGCGTTTCAATCGCCCTTTAGAAAGGTATTTCTTCCGCTGGCGTCGTCCCTTCCTCCGTCTTGCCGGTCAACTCGGCATAGGTTAGGCGCTTGCCAACGATCTTCCGAATCACGTAGCTGAAGCGGTCGGCATCGTTCATGGGCCTGCGGTTGTTGTACCGGAAGGCTTGCTCGTCCACGTAGCGAAACAAGTGAAACGGTTCCACCGAAACGTAGGTTCCGTGAATGCCACGCTTCAGCAGGCTCCAGAAGTTTTCCATCCCGTTGGTATGGATGTTGCCGTCCACATAGGATTGCAGATGGTTGATGACGTTGTGGCTGTATTCATCGTCCATGCGCCAATTGCTTGCCCACTCGTCGGAAAACACTTCGGCGCCGGGTTCAACGTTCTCCCGGATGATGGGCTGCATGACGGCCTTGGTGCGCTCCTCGATGACAGCGGTGCGAACGGTCTTGCCGCGCTCCAACATGCCCATCACAATGGCCTTTCCCGCGCCACCCTGCATCCCGCGGCCAGAAGAACTTTGCGCCTGCCTCAGTTTGCGGCTCTTGTGCATGTTGCGCGCTTTGCCGCCGATGAAGGTTTCGTCCACTTCGACCTCGCCGCCGATCTTGCCGCCGAAACTCTCATCCTGCATGGCGAGCCGTACGCGATGAAGCATGAACCATGCGGTTTTCTGGGTTACGCCCAGGTCGCGGTGAATTTCCCATGAGGAGACGCCGTTCTTGCAATTGGTCAGGAGCCACACGCAGGGGAGCCACTTCTCCAGACCGAGCGGAGAATCCTCGAAGATAGTTCCTACCTTAACCGAGAACTGGCGCTTGGGATGGCGGCTTGAGCACTGCCAGCGGCGCTGATTGGCCAGGAAACCAACATGGGCGCTGCCGCAAGTTGGGCAGGTGACCCCATTTGGCCAGCGCCGCGCTACCAAGTAGTTCAGGCAGTTGTCGGGGTCGGAGAAGTAGACGACTGCTTCTTGGAGAGTGGTTGGTTCGCTGGCCATAAATCAATCGTAACTGAGATCGCTGTATTAGTCAAGTATATTCTTACCGTTGTTTTTCTTGTGGACTGGTTACCGACGGAGTCTGGGACGGAATCGCAAGACCTCGACCTGAAGCGGTATGGGCGACTTCTGGCTCGAGCGGTTCCGAAGATCATAAAGACGGAAGAGGAGAACGAACGCGCCCTCGCGATTGTCGAATCGCTGATGGAGAAAGGCGAGGGAAATACAACGCCGGAGGAAGACGCTCTCCTCGAACTCCTGACGGACCTAGTTCACGATTTTGAGGCGAGGGCGTATCCCATACCGAAGTCAGAGCCGCACGAGATGGTTGCGTGCCTCCTCGAACAGCGCGGGTTGGCCCCCAAAGATCTTTGGCCCGTGGTTGGCTCCAAGAGCCGGGTATCGGAAATCCTCTCCGGGAAACGCGCCTTGACGAAGGAGCAGGCGAAGAGGCTCGCGGAGTTCTTCCATGCCGGCGTGGAGCTGTTTATTTGAGCCGTGCCCGCATTCCTTTGTTGGCGCCGCCAGGCAGGCGACGTGGACCGGTTGTGATTGCGCCCGAATCGGGGGAACAAATCGGGGACGCGAAATTAATCGACTTCGGCTCCCATCTACGCAATAATCGGTTTGCATGAAGCGTTTCCGCGCGGCGGCGCTGATCGCACTCGCGGCCTCGCTCCTTTGGGGAGCGGGCGGCCGGCGAAAGCTCTGGGATCTGGACCTGTCGAAATTCGTCAACCACCAGAAGCACATGGTCTCGCAGGTTTGGGGAATCCGTTTTTCCCCAGACGAGTCGAAAGTGGCCGTTGGCTTCGGGCCGGATCCGTATGCTGACCATTCGCCCCGGCATGTGGTCGTGGTCGCAGTTGATCAACCTCAAGTAGCGCTTCGTGAATTTGAACTAAGTACTACCGAGGTAATTTTCCCCTCCGGGAGCACGGTCGTATGGTCCCCATCCGGCGCAATCTTGGTGGCAAGATTCCAAACACCCATCATGTTCCGGCTTGACGCGGAAGCCCCTTGCGTGTTTCCTAAGGAATCGGAGTTCGGGGGCTTCCTGAGCCAGGATCGCATGGTGGTTTTCCTCAGACGGCCCGACCTCCCGACGGAGATACGGATTCTCAAGCCTGACTGCACCCTAGCCGATAGCTGGCAGACAACCGCTCAGCATCTGCTCGACACATCTCCGGAGCTGGATTCACTGGCGGTCGAGACGCAGCTAAAACCTCCAGAGCATTCAGCGATCGAACTGGTGGCTTCCCGTACACACGAGGTTCACCAGCGCTGGATATGGGATTTAGATGCCTCCTCCAGAGGGGGCTTTCTTTTTTCGATTCAAGGCAGCCTCGTCTGTAGTGCAAACCATCGCGAAGGGAAGCGGGATCCGGACGTGGCGTGCTGGGACACGCAGACGGGCGCGAAGACTGCGGAGAATGACAAGGTAACCGTCAATAAATGGGCAGTACAGAGCACGGGTGGCGACCTATTGGCCCTTACGGACTACAAATACACCTGGCACCACAGTTGGCTTAAGGATTTGTTGCAGATTGACTACAGCATGGTCACCAGCGCGCCGCGGCGGCAACTGATTTGGAACGTTCGCACTGGAAAAGAAGCTGCATCGTGGGGAATGGAGGGGCTCCAACAAGAGTTGCTTTGGGGAACGGACCCTCGGAACCCGAGAACGATCAAGACTGATTTCGTGCTCTCCCTCTCACCGACGGGGAGATATTTCGCGGAGGGTGGCTCGGGTTCGGTCTCAGCCTACGCAGTTCAACCCTGATCGGACGGATTTGCCCGCTCAGTGCGACGGGCTCACCGCAGGCAACGGAACGTATTCCATTAACTGCCTGCCCGCGTTTACTCGTAGCGGTACAGGGTGACGCGCTGGATGCCCAGGGTTCGGAAGGAGAGATTGTCTCCCTGCTCGGTTTCGTCGCCGGCTAGCTGGCGTCCGGGAACCCAGCGGTTGTTCACGAAACTGCCTTCTTCCACCGTGCCGAGTCCAACCTGCGAAGACCCCGGCGCGTTCGCGGAGAACGTGACGCTGACGCCCCTGCCGGCCACATAGTACTCGTCGGGACCGGCGGCGATGAAGATGGCTCCCGCGAAGGGCTGGACTTCCTGCGGCGCCGGCGTTGCGGGCCTTCGGGGCTGGGTATACGCGGCCGTCACCGTGTAATTCCCCACGCGGACCTTTTGCGGCGGGTCTTTGGGGCCGAGGAAGGCGGCGGACATTGTGCCTTTGCCCTGGTGGGCGAGAATCAGTGGCGCCAATTGCGTGAGGATGTCGTAGCTGCCGCTAAAGTCGGCGTCCGGCGCCCTGGAGCCGTCGACGCCGAAAGGAGAGAAGCCGATGGCGTCGTAGCGTCCGAAGGCGAAAAGCGCCCGCATCGAGCCTTCCTGTCCACCCTGCGTTTCAGGTATGAAAATCGGGTTGCCGGATCGGGCGTACATGGCGCATGACTCCACAAACCAACTGTACATGTCGCCCGAGACGATATCGATGTGCGGGGCGCCGGCTTGCCAGACCTCCAGCAGGTGCGCCTCGGGGCCGCCGCTGTTCACTCTTTCGGGCGTCAGCGCATCCCCGGTATGGCTCTTGCCCCCGAATCCGGACATCCATCCGTTGACGTACATCGGCAGCGGGTATTCGGCTTTGCCCGCCTCGGCCACCCGGTCGACGTAGCGCGCAAAGTACCAGGCCATGAAGAGCTGATCTGTGGCAACGCCCTTCCCGAACACCTCTTCCCAGGTTCCGGAGGTTTTGAAGCCGGCCGTCTGCCAGACCTGGCGAACCTCGGGCAGCAGCTCACTCTTCTGCTTCTGAAGGTAGTCCATCAGCGTTTTCGGCACAGGCCCCGCGTAGGCCCGATTGGCCACGGGCGAACGGTCGCGGGAGTCCCTGTGCACGTTCATCTCGTTCTCCACCTGGATCATGAGGACGGTGTGCTGCTGGCCATCCACTTCCTTGATGTGCCGCATGAGGGCGGCGCAGGCGCGAGCATCGGCGTCCCGGTTGGCATCGCTGAACGGGGAAAGAAGCTCGATGGTCTGTCCCCCTTGGATGCGGATGCGCGGGAAGCGCTTGAAATCCCTCTTCACCCAGTCGGGCGCGTAGCTGGAGGTAGAGTTCTTCCAGCTCGCGAACCACAGAAGGACAAGATGCAGGTTCTCACTCCGGGCGCCGCGGATCACGCCGTCCAGCACGCTGAAGTCGAATTTGCCTTCCTGGGGTTCGATCTGGTTCCAGGAAACGCCCGCCAGGACGGTGTTGAGTTTGGCCGCCGCGAGCCTGGGCCAAACCGGCTTCATGTACTCGAGGTTGGTGGCGCTGCTGTTATGCAGTTCCCCGGCCAGCGCCATAAAGGGCTTGCCATCCACGATCAGTTGAGTGGCCGTCCCCTGCTTCTGCAAGTGCGGGATGTCCGCGGCGAGGGCGAGAGAACAGAGGAGCGTGCAGCAAGGCAGAATTCGAAGTTTCATAGTGATTTCTCCATAGGCAAGGACTCCTGCCTGGCAAGCCTGGAGGCTTACCCCACTTAAGGACTGGCAAGCCTGGAGGCTTGCTTGGCGCGGGGCCTGGCAAGCCTGGAGGCTTACCCCACTTATTCGTAGCGATACAGGGTGACGTGCTGGATGCCCAGGCTTCGCAGGGAGAGATAGTCTCCCTGCCCGGTTTCATCGCCGGCTAGCTGGCGGCCGGGAACCCAGTGGCCGTTCACGAAAGCGCCTTCTTCGACGGTGCCGAGCCCGGCCAGCGGAGGCCCCGGCGTGCTCGGCGCGAAGCTGATGGTCACACCGTTGCCGGCCACGAAGTACTCGTCAGGCCCGGCCGCAATGAGAATCGCCGCCGTGGAGGGCACGGTTGCCTGCGCCGGCGCTGCTCCAGGCATAGCCCGGCCCCGAGGGGCGGCCACGGTCAGCGTATAATTCCCCACCTGGACCTTCTGAGACGGGTTGCTCTGGTTGAGTAAGACGGCGGATATCGTGTCTGTGCCCTGATGCGCCAGAATCAGGGGCGACAATTGCGCAATGAGGTCGTAGCCGGCGGTCAGGTCGGGATCGGGCGCTCTGGACCCGTCGATGCCGAAAGGCGAAAAGCCGATGTCGTTGTAGCGTCCGAAGGCGTAGAGCGCCCGGTTGATGCCATCCCGCCCGCCGGCCGTTTCGGGGATGAAGAGGGGGTTCCCGTTTCGGGCAAACGAGGCCGTGGTGGACGTAAAAAAGTCGTCGTTGCCGTAAATGTCGGGCGAGAGTATATCGATCTGCGGTCCTCCGGCCCTCCAGATGTCCCCCAACTGAGCCAGCGGGCCGCCGCTATGCGCGTCGGTTGCTTGTACTCGGTTAAACGCCATCACCGCCGCGTTCACGTACATCGGAATGGGGTATTCGGCTTTGCCCGCCTCGGCCACATGGCCGATGTAGCGCGCATAGTTCCAGGCCATGAAGGCTTGATCCGTGGCGACGCTCTTCCCGAAGACCTCTTCCCAGGTTCCGGAGGTCTTGAAACCGGCCGTCTCCCACACCTGGCGAAATTCGGATATGAGCCCGTCCTTGTGCTTCTGAAGGTAGTCCATCAACTCCTTCGGCACGGGCCCCGCGAAGGCCTTTTCGGCCACCGCCGAGCGGTCGCGGGTGTCCCCGATCACGTTCACTTCGTTCTCCACCTGGATCATGAGCACCGTGTGCTGCTGGCCGTCCACTTGCTTGACGTGGCGCATGAGCGCGGCGAAGGCGCGCGCGTCAGCGTCCCGGTTGGCATCGCTGAAGGTGGAAAGGAGCTCGATGGTTTTGCCGTTCTGGATCTTGATGCGCGGGAAGCGCTTGTAGTCCTTCTTCACCCAGTCGGGCGGGTAACTGGAAAGAGCATTCTTCCAGCTTCCGAACCACAGAAGCACGAGACGCAGGTTCTGGCTGCGGGCGCCCTGGATTACGCCGTCCAATACATTGAAATCGAACTTGCCTTCCTGCGGTTCGATCTGGTTCCAGGAAACGCCCGCCAGGACGGTGTTGAGCTTGGCTTCGGCGAGCCTGGCCCAAACCGGCTTCATGTACTCCAGACTGGTGGCGCTGCTGTTGTGCAGTTCCCCCGCCAGGGCCAGAAAGGGCTTGCCGTCCACGATCAGTTGGGTGGCAGTCCCCTGTTTCTGCAAGTGCGGGATATCCGCCGCGAAGGCGGCGGCGAAACAGAACGCCAGCGTGGAGCAAAACACAGTTACTAGTTTCATGACGATTTCTCCATGGGCAAGTACTCCTGCTGCCTTTGCAAGGCCCGGCAAGCCAGGAGGCTTACCCCACTTAGCGGTAGCGATAGAGGGTCACGCGCTGGATGCCTTTGTTCCAGAGCGACACATACTGCCCCTGGATGGTCTCGTCGCCGGCGAGCTGGCGCCCAGGGACCCAGCGGCCATTCACGAATTTGCCTTCTTCCACCGTGCCCAGCCCGTCCATCTCGGGCCCCGGCGTGTTCGGAGAGAAGGTCAGGCTCACTCCTTTGCCGGCCACGTAATACTCGTCGGGTCCGGTGGCGATGAAGATGGCCGCCGCGAGGGGCCGCTCCTGCTTCGTCACAGGCACGCCGGGATGGGGTCCAAACTGGAAGGTGGCCTCGATGATGTGATTTCCGAGCCGGACTTTTTGCGGTGGGTCGTTCTGGCTGAGAAGGACGGCGGACATTGTGCCTTTGCCCTGGTGTTCCAGAATCAGCGGCGTCAGTTGCGCAATGAGGTCGTAGCTCGAGCTGAGATTGGCTTCGGGCGGCCGGCCCCCGTCGATGCCGAAAGGCGAGAAGCCGATGGCATCGTAGCGCCCGAAAGCGTACAGAACTTTGGCCGCTCCTTCCGCGCCGGCTCCGGTTTCGGGGATGAACAAGGGGTTTCCGTTGCGGGTGAAGCGGGCGCAAACCTCGGCGAAGTATTCAAGGTAGAGATCCGGCGACAGGATATCGATGGACGGCGCGGCCGCCCGCCAGACGTCATGCACCTGGGGCGCCGGCCCTCCGCTCGGGTACACCCCCGGCCAGGGGTAGTTGGGCTGCTGCAGCCATTGGTTCACGTACATGGGGATGTTGTATTCCTTCTTGCCGGCCTCGACCACCGCATTCACATAACGGGCATAGTGCCACGCCATGAAGATCTCATCGACGGCCCAACGGACCTGCCGGAAACTGTCCAGGTCCGCCTGCTTGTAGGGCGGGCTGTCCACCCGGACGGGGACCACGAAGTTCGCGGGCCTTCCCTTTCCGAAAACCTGCTCCCACGTGCCGGAGGTCTTGAACCCAGCGGCCTTCCAAACATCGAGGAACTCCGGCGCCAGCGTGTCTTTGCGCTGCTGGAGGTAGTCCATCAGCTCTTTGGGAACCGGTCCTTCAAAGGCCTTGTTGGCCGCCTCCGAGCGGTCCCGCGAGTCGAGCAGAACCCCCACTTCGTTCTCCACCTGGATGATGATGACGGTGTGCCGGCGATCCACCTCTTTGAGGTGGCGCATGAGCGCGGCGAAGGCGCGAGCGTCGGCGTCCCGGCTGGCATCGCTGAGCGGGGACAGGAGTTCGATGGTCTTCCCGCCCTGTATCCGGACGCGCGGGAAGCGCCCGAAATCCTTCTTCACCCAGTCCGGCGGGTAGCTGGAATAACCGTTCTTCCAGCTCGCGAACCAGATGAGGCCGAGGCGCAGGTTGTTGCTGCGCGCATCGCGCAGGATGCCGTCCAGCTCGCTGAAGTCGAACTTGCCTTCCTGCGGCTCGATCTGGTTCCAGGAGACGCCCGCGATGACGGTGTTCAGGCCCGCCGCCCTGAGCTTGGGCCAAATCGGCCTCATGTACTCGACGCTGGTGGCGCTGCTGTTGGACAACTCCCCCGCCAGCGCCAGGAACGGCTTGCCATCGACGATCAGTTGGGTGGCCGTCCCCTGCTTCCGAAGGTGAGGGGGTTCGGAGCCCGGTCCGCCGGCGCAGTGAGTCGACGCCAGGGCAAGACCACAAACAAGGGCGCAACCATACAGACTCGCGACTTTCATGGAAACTCCTGTCGGCCGGGATTCGATTCCCGCTTCCCGGCCGGTATCGATTATACATCCTAGCGCGTCTTTTTGGAGCCGTTTATCTCATTTACCGGCCGTAACTCCCGCGCCCGTTTTTTTGCGGCCGATGGCGACGAGCGAGGTGGGAGACCAGGGTAAATATGCGTCGATGCGCCGGAAGAACCACACCATCCGGTCGAAGGCCTTCAATTGGAGCCGGCCGATGGTTCGGCGTTTCAGAATCTTCCCGTTCCACCACCATCCGGGGCGGGAAATCCGGTTGAAACGGAGCACCCTCTCGACTGCCAACCCGGCCTCCGTCATCCGCCGGCGCAATTCGTCTTCCGAGTAGCGCCTGCAGTGCCCCAGCTCTTCATCGAGGGAACTGAACAGGCCCGGCCCTTCGGGGACCAGGATTATGGCCCGGCCCCCATCCCGAAGCGTGTCGCGGATGCTGGCCAAAGAGGCGCGATCGTCTTCGATGTGCTCCAAAACGTTCAGGCACACGACCGTATCCACCTGCCCGCGGAACGGGACGAAGTCCTGGGGCCGCGACGCATCGAGCAGGGCCGTCTCCAGGCTCGGGCGCCCCGAGAGCCGGACTCTCAGCCGCTCCAGATGTTCGCCATCGAGGTCGGTGGCGATATATCTCTTCCTTCTGGCCACCAGCGCCCGGGTCAGGTTGCCGATGCCGGCGCCTATCTCGAGGACGTATCTGCCCAGGTACGGCCTGATGGTGTCCGCAATCCAGCGGTTGAAATTCGGCGCGTCGGAAAAGGCATCCAGAATGGCTTTGTCTTTATCGAGGTAAATGTCGCTCGAAAACGAGGCCGCCAGGATTACCCAGAATGCGTGGAACGCATCCTTCAGCCCGATCTTCTTGCCCTCTTCGTAAGTTCTGCCGTTGTAACTTATGGGCGTCTCATAAATGCGCGCCTGGCGCTTGGCCAGCTTGACGGTGATCTCCGGCTCGAACCCGAAGCGCTGGCTGCGGATGGGAATGCTCTTCAGAAGGGGAGTGCGAAAGGCCTTGTAACAGGTCTCCATATCCGTCAGGTTCAGATCCGCGAAAATGTTGCACATGCCGGTGAGGAAGTGGTTGGCCAGCGAGTGCCAGAAATACAGCACGCGCCGCTCTCCAGCCACCATGAAGCGTGATCCGTAGACCGCATCCGCGCGGCCGTCGATCAACGGCGCCAGGATGCGGGGGTACTCCTTGGGGTCGTATTCCAGGTCGGTGTCCTGGATAATGGCGAAGTCTCCCTGCGCTTCCGCAATGGCCCGCCGCAAGGCCGCGCCCTTACCCTGGTTGCGCTCGGTGCGCAGCAGCTTGATGGCCCCGGGATGCCTGGCCGCGACAGCCTCCACCTCTTCCACCGAGGAGTCCGTGGATCCATCGTCGGCGACGATGATCTCCATGCTCATACCCGGAGGCAAAGGGGCGGCGATGACCTTCTCGAGCAGCGCGCCTACGAGCTCCTCCTCGTTATAGAGCGGCGCCAAGACCGACAGTTTCAATCAGTGCCCCCGTAGCCGCCTTCTGCACTAATATTCATCACTTACTTCGCGAGCCGCGACGATTTTCAACCCCGGAGGGGTGAAAGATAATAGCCCACGGCGCAAGCCGTGGGAGACAAGCGGTAATTCCGTCCAGCCCCGGAGGGGCGTAAGAACGACTAGCACGCGAAACCGGATTGGCGTCTCGCAACGGGATCTTTCGCCCCTGACGGGGCTTTGCGTAATTTCGGCCCCAACCCATGGCTTGCGCCATGGGCTATTATCTTTCACCCCTTCGGGGTTCGTGGGCGAACGGAGTTTGCGGCTGGCCGCAATGCGGGATAAGGCTCCCGCCTTGTCAATCCCGGCGTTGGCGCGGCGTCCAAGCTTCGCTCGGATCGACAAGGCTGGAGCCTTATCCCACCGGATTGACAAGGCTGGAGCCTTATCCCACAACCTCAGTTCACCTTGGGATGCGGAGTGACGCTGCCTTCCGTCCGGCCCATCACCCACTTCACGGCTTCCAGATACATTTTCTGAATCATGGGGTCGTCCCAGGCCTCGATGGTATGGCCCAGACTCGAATAGAACACGCGCCCCTTGCCGTACATCTTGGCCCAGGCGATGGCCTGGTCTTTGTCCGGCCGCGTGGCGGCTACGCCGTACTGCGGGTTGACGTAGTTCAATTGCGTTTCGTCGAGGCGCATCAGTACGTTCACTTTGTCGCGCGACCAGTTCTTGGGCGAGTACATCTCGTCGTTCAGGCGCAGCCGCTTGGGGAAGTGCTGCATGGCGGGGAAGGTCTGATCCTCCACGATCACCGGGGCGTCGAAGGTGCCCCAGGGATGGGCCGAGAACCAGCCGCCCAGCAAATCCGCGTAGTCCGGCCAGTTGTAGTTGGCGTCGAGCGCGGCATGGCAGGCCACCAGCCCTTTGCCGTCTTCCTTCACGAAGCTGAGCAGGGCCGCCTTTTGCTCATCGTCCAGTTTCCAGTCGCCGGTGTTGTTCACCAGCGCCACGGCATCGAACCAGTCCAGTTGATGGGCTTCGGTGGTGGCGGGCTTCTTGGTCACCCACTCCATGTCGGTCTTGATTTCGGTGTCCCATATTCCGGACTCCCGGCCCAACTTATAGAATGTGCCCAAACCATACGAAGTGGAGCCGTGGTGATAGCCGCGGGTCATACCGAGCACCAGCAGGTGTTTCCGGGGCGTCGGCGACGGCAACTGACGTCCGCCGGGAGATGGGGCGCCGCGGCCGCCTCCGCCGCGTCCAGCCTGCGGTTGGGCCGGCGCGCCCTGCGCCGGCGGCGTCTGGGCCCGCGCGACGCCCATCCACAGGATCGCGGCCCCTACCGAAACCAGCGCTGCAACCGACGCGCGAGTCGACAATTTACGCATAAGATTCCACCGTCCTTTTCCAGCACTCTAGCACAATGGCGCGCGCGCCACCCGCCCCTGCTAGGATGGAAGTCTACCCCCACTTATGCCCGAGAAGCCCTACGACCACACCCAGATCGAACTGAAGTGGCGCGCGCGCTGGGAAAACGCCGATTTCTACAAAGCCGAGGAGCACTCGAACAAGCCCAAGTTCTATGTTCTCGAAATGCTTCCGTATCCCAGCGGCACGCTGCATATCGGCCATATCCGCAACTATTCGATCGGCGATGCGCTGGCGCGTTACAAGTGGATGCGCGGCTACAACGTGCTCCACCCCATGGGTTGGGACGCTTTCGGGCTGCCGGCGGAGAACGCGGCCATAGCCAACCAGCGGCCGCCGCGCGAGTGGACCCTGCAGAACATCGCGGCCATGAAGAAGACCCACCGCCGCTTCGGCTTCAGCTACGATTGGGAGCGCGAAGTCTCCACCTGCGAGCCGGAATACTACCGCTGGAATCAGTGGTTCTTCCTCAAGATGCTGGAGCGCGGCCTGGCCTACCGCAAGAAAGCGCTGGTGAACTGGTGCCCCCGGTGCGCCACCGTGCTGGCCAATGAGCAGGTGGTGGAGGGCTGTTGCTGGCGGCATGAAGACACGCCCGTGGAGCAGCGCGCGCTGGAGCAGTGGTTCCTCAAAATCACGGCCTACGCCGATCAGTTATTGGACGACATGGCCGGCCTGGAAGGCGGCTGGCCCGAGCGCGTGCTCACCATGCAGCGCAACTGGATCGGGCGCTCGGAGGGCGCGGAGATTGACTTCACGCTGGCCGAAACCGGCGAGCCCATCCGCGTCTTCACCACCCGCGCCGATACCATCTACGGGGCCACCTGCGTGATTCTGGCGCCCGAACACCCTCTTACCGCGCGCCTGCTGGACGCCGAAGGCCAGGCTCGCGCCAAAGCCATGGTGGATGCGCGCGCGGGCCGCGATCCCGGGGATATAGAAAAGGAAGGCTTTTTCACCGGCCATTTCGCGGTGAACCCGTACAGCGGCGAGAAGGTCCCCATCTTTATCGCTAATTTCGTGCTCATGGGTTACGGAACCGGGGCTATCATGGCGGTCCCCGCGCATGATGAGCGCGATTTCGAATTCTGCCGCAAGTACGGCATCGCGATTCACCCGGTGATTCGCCCGGTGGATGGCGCGCTCGCCCGAGAGCCGGGCA
Source organism: Bryobacteraceae bacterium (assembly GCA_049520795.1). Lineage (GTDB taxonomy): Bacteria > Acidobacteriota > Terriglobia > Bryobacterales > Bryobacteraceae > BOG-224. Next base: position 10,590 of record JBEKPK010000039.1, on the reverse strand, counting down.
TGACAGAGGCGTTCACCGAGTATGGCATCGTCGAAGACTCCGGTCCGTGGTCCGGCCTGGCGAGCGAAGAGGCGCGCCGCAAGATGGCGGAATACGCCGCCGAGCGCGGCTTCGGCCAGGCCGCCATCACCTATCGCATCAAGGATTGGGGCATCTCCCGCCAGCGCTACTGGGGAACGCCCATACCGGTGATCCACTGCGGGTCCTGCGGGGTGGTTGCGGTCCCCGAGGAGCAGCTTCCGGTGCTGCTGCCGCTCGATGTCGAAATCACCGGCGCCGGCCGCTCGCCGCTTGAAAACGTGCCCGCGTTCGTCAATGTCGCCTGCCCGCAATGCGGCCGCCCCGCGCGGCGCGAAACCGACACCATGGACACGTTCATCGATTCGTCCTGGTATTTCTACCGCTATTGCGACGCGCGCAACAGCGCCATGCCGTTCGATCCCGCCAAGATCGCCTACTGGTTCGAGATCGACCAGTACATCGGCGGCGTCGAGCATGCCATCCTGCACCTGATCTACTCGCGTTTCTTCACCAAGGTGATGCGCGATATCGGCGTGGTGCAAAACAGCGAGCCGGCGCGCCGCCTCTTCACCCAAGGCATGGTGATCGCCGAAGGCGCCAAGATGTCCAAATCCAAGGGCAACGTGGTGGGAGCCGACGTGATCGCCGAAAAGTACGGAGCCGATACCGCCCGCATGTTCGTACTCTTCGCCGCGCCGCCGGAGAGAGAAGTGGACTGGCGCGCCGAGGGCGTCGAAGGCATCCATCGCTTCCTCGGCCGGGTGTACCGTTTCGTCACGCGCAACCTGGACCGCGACGACGCCGCGCCGGGCGCCTCCGACAAAAAGGTCCTGCGCAAACTCCACCAGACCCTGCGCAAGATCACCGAGGATTTCGAAAGCCGCTGGCACTTCAACACCTGCATCGCCTCCGTCATGGAGCTGGTGAACGTGCTCTATGACGAGGAGCCGGACATTTCCTCCGCCGTTCTGGCCGAGACCGCCGAAAAGCTGGCGCTCATGCTGGCGCCCTTCGCCCCCTACGTTTCACAGGAAATCTGGGAGGAGCTGGGTCGCGAAGGCCCGGTTTTCCGCCAACCCTGGCCGCCCTTCGACCCCGAACTGGCCAAGGAGGACGAAGCCGAGATCGTGGTGCAGGTGAACGGCAAGCTCCGCGCCCGATTCCACGCGCCCTTCGGAACGCCGAAAGAAGAGCTGGAAGCCCGCGCGCGGGCCGACGAGAAAGTCCGCGCGTTTCTGGAAGGCAAGCAGGTGGTGCGGATCGTCAGCGTGGCGGACAAGCTGGTGAATATCGTAGTGAAGTGAGGCCTCCACTCGTGCCGGGCCAGCATCCTTCTGTTGGACAGTGGTAGTGCGCGTTTCCCCCTATTCTGGTAACATGAGGGAGAACGATGGTGCACACCTGCAAGGTCGATAATCAGGGAAGGCTGACCCTTCCCGCCGAGTGGCGGAAAAAAGAGAGGGTGGAGGCCGGCAGCGACGTGGTGGTGACAGTGGACGAGCGGGGGTTGCGCGTGCAGACCGCCCGCCAGTCTCTTCACGAGGCCCAGGAAATCATAGCCCGGCGCCGGCGGCCGGGCGCGGAATCCCCGGTGGAGATGCTGTTCGCGGAGCGCCGGCGCGAAGCCGGCCGGGAAGAACGCCGGGCGCCGCGGCGATGACGAAGGTCCTCGACAGTTCCGCCGTTCTGGCATTTCTCTACGAGGAACCGGGCGCGGCGAAAGCAGCTCGGGACATGCCCGGCGGCCTGATCAGCTCCGTCAACGCCGCCGAAGTTCTGGCCATTCTGGCGCGTTGCGGCATTCCCGCCGACGAAGCGCAGTTGGCCCTGCGCAAGACGCAACTCCAGGTGGTTGACTTCACTCCCGAACATGCGGCGTTGTCCGTGCGGTTTCTCTCTCCGCAGACCCGCGGCCGCCAGATCTCCCTGGGGGACCGCGCCTGCATGGCGACGGGCGTTCAAGCCGGAGTTCCGGTCGTCACGGCGGATCGCGGCTGGGCAGCGCTCCAGGCCAAGGGCTTGAAAGTCGAGGTCATCCGCTGAGCCATGCGCGAGGCAGATGCCGTTCGTCAGGCGTGAAGCGGGCGTACTTCGGATAGGATTTTCGCCTCCCATTCGTCGCGCGCCGCAAGGAAAAGGGGATTCCGCTCGAGAAGATCAAAGCGGACCTCATCAAACGCGGCGGGGGAACCGGCGCCGCTCAGCTTGCCTTTGGATTCAATATCCGGTTCACCCGGTCGGGATCGCGGGCAATGAGCGTGAGATAGGCGCGCGCGGGCTGGTCCGGTTCCGCGCGGCCCTGCTCCCAATCCCGCAGCGTGCCAAGGGGAATGTGATAGCGAACGGCGAATTCCTCTTGCGTCAGATCCAACGCGCGCCGGATGATCTTCGCCTGCGGCGTTCGCCGCATTCGCGTGAGGTCCGCCCCGGTAAGCGGCTGTGCATCGCGATCCGCGCGCGCGGCCCGCTCAATCGCCTCCGGGGTCATGGGTCGCGGCGGATCAGCCATTCTGCTGGAAGTAGTTGTCTTGCTCATTTTGCGTTGCTCTCCGAGCTGAAATAATGCGCATGCGGCCCTCGCGCTCGGCGTAGGCTACAAACAGGACCACGTCGCCCTCCGCCATGCCGATGATGACAAAACGGTCTTCGCCATAGTCTTCGCGATCATCGAGGCGATCAACGGCAAAAGCATCCTTGAATACCGTCTTCGCCAAATCGAAGCTCACACCATGAGCTTGCAGGTTGGCCGCGGCCTTGGCGTTGTGCCATTCGAACTCCAACTTCATAATACTACGGGGTTCCAGTACCGCCGTCGGGCTGCCGTCCGCGCAACCCGCGGAAACTCAATCCATGGCGCAGCGCATGCCCAGCTTGTTGCCGCGGTGGCCTGGTTCGACGATGTCGCGGTGCGATGCGCGCACGGACTTGGAAGTGGTGCCCCACGAGCCGCCTTTCGGCTCTTTCATCTCGCCGGTCGGGGGCCCGGTGGGATCGGTTTGCGGGCCGGGCGTATATTTCGCATACCAGTCCGCGACCCATTGCCACGAGTTCCCGATCATGTCGTAGAGTCCGAAGCCATTGGGTAACTTCTGCGCCACTTCGTGAGATGCGCCCCCGCTGTTTCCGCTATGCCAGGCAATGTCGTCGAGCTTGCCGTAGCGGGCCTCCGTGGAACCGCCCCGCGCCGCATATTCATACTCCGCTTCGGTCGGCAGGCGCCCTCCGATGGCCGTGCAGTAAGCCTTGGCTTCGTCCCAATCCACTTCCTCGACGGGGAAATTAGGCCCCTTGTGGGCGGCCGGGTTCTTTCCTATGACGCGCTCATAGGCCTGCTGAGTGACGGCCGTCTGCCCCAGCCAGAAACCCTTGGTGAGGGTGACTTCGTGAACCGGCTTCTCATCCTCGCCGCATTCCGTATCTCCGGGCGAGCAGCCCATCATAAACTTCCCCGGCGGAATCCAAACATACGTCAGGCCATCCTTCGGATTCACCTTTTTCGCGCCCGCTGCGATGGCGGCCGGACGTTGTTGGCCCAAAAGCCCCGCAGCCGTGCACGCCATCAGCAGCACTGAAATGGTCCGCATCATTTTCTCCCGGACGTTATTTATAACACGGCTTACCCCAGCCCGAGCAATTCTTGCGGAACGCGCTGGCGGCGCACCTTGATTTTGCTCTCGTCCTTGCGGGCGGCGGCGAGGTCGTAGGCGAGTTGCATTCGCAACCACGTTTCCGGCGTGCTGCCGAATGCCTTGGACAGGCGAATAGCCATCTCCGGGCTAATGCCGGACCTGCCGTTGATGACCTTGGTCAGGGTCTGACGGGTGACGCCGAGAATCTTTGCGCCGGCCGTCACGGACAGGCCCAAAGGCTCAAGGCAAGCATGCCGGACGGTGCGGCCGGGATGGACGGGGTTCTTCATGGGCATGGTCGTGTTTTCCTTAGAATACACCGTAAACCGTATGTTGTCAGGCGTCAACTACAATCGCCGAGCCTATCGCCCCTCGAGCGCATCCGCCAGCAGCAGGTAGCCCAGCAGAATCGGGGCGAGGGCCATGCCCGGCGCCAGCATCCAGGGGTACGAAACCATGGCGTGATACTGGCTGGCTTCGGCCAGCATGTTGCCCCAACTGGGGACCGGCTCGCTCACCCCCAGGCCCAGGAAGGAGAGCGCCACCTCGGCCAGCACGAACTGGGGAATCAGCACGGTGGCCTGGGTGAGCGAGACGCCGAAGGTCATAGGCAGAATGTGCCGGCGAATCAGGTAGACATCCGAGGCGCCGAAGCCGCGCGCGGCCTCCACATACCCGCGCTCCCGGCCGCTTAGGACCACGCCTCGCACCAGACGCGCGGGGCGCACCCATCCGATGCCGCCGATAATCGCGATGAGCAGAGCGAAGGCCTGCAGCGTGCCGATGTGCAGCGGCAGAAAGGCCCGCACGGCCAGCAGCAGGTAGAGCCAGGGCAGCGCCATGGCGAGCTCCGCGCCGCGCATGAGCAGCCGGTCGGGCCAGCCGCCGAAGTAGCCCGCCACTATGCCGAACGCCATGCCCAGAGCCAGCGAGAGCAGCGTCGCCGCCAGGCCTGTGACCAGTGAAACGCGCCCGCCATAGAGCAGGCGCGAGAACACATCGCGGCCGATGCCGTCCGTGCCAAGCAGGAAAACAACGCCCGGATCGTCAACTCCAAACAGGCGGTGAGGCAGGCGCAGCCTCACGGGAAATGCCCGCGTGCGGTCTTCGCGATAGCCCCCCGCGCCATCCGGCTCGATGGCGTAGACGAACGGACGCAGTTGAAGATGCCCGGCTCGATCGATGAAATGCACCTTGGTGGGCGGCGCGTAGGGGTAGTCGCGGCGCTGCTCGGCGAAGTCGTAGGGCGCGAGGTATCCCGCCAGCGCGACGGCGGCGTGCAGAACGCCCAGCGTGGCCAGCGCCAGCGCGATTTTGGCGCGGCGGCTCATCCCCTCACCCGAATGCGCGGGTCGGCGCGGTAGAGCAGGATGTCCGCCAACAGGTTCCCAGCCGCCAGGAACGCGGTGGAGAGCATCACCACCGCCAGCGCCAGGGCGAAATCGCGCGCCATGATGGCTTCCAGAAACAACGGGCCCAGGCCCGGCCAGCCCATCACCACCTCGACCAGCAGCGACGCGCTCAGCAAGGTCCCCAGCGAAATCCCGAATAGCGAAATAAGCGGGTTCAAGGCGGCCGGAAGAAGGCAGCGGAACAGCAGGCGAAGCGGCGGAATCCCTTGCGCGCGGGCGCTCAGCGCGAAGGGGGAATCGATGGCTTCCACCATGCTGGCGCGGACGTGCCGCGCCAGAACCGGCAACATGCCGAGCGCCAGGGCGGCGGCGGGCAGCGCCAAATGGCGCAAAATGTCGGCCGCGTCGAAGGAAGAGAGATTCGCGGATGTCATGCCGCCGGCCGGGAAGAGGCCCGTGCGCACGGCGAAAGCCAGAAACACAATGGCCAACAGCAGGTCGGGAATGCTCAGAAGCAGGGCCAGGAACGTGTTTACCGCCCCGTCGCGCCAAGTGCCGCGTTGCGAGGCGGCCCATACGCCCAGAGGCAAGGCTACCAGCCAGGCCAGGAGCGTAGCGGTTCCCGTGAGCAGCAGCGTGGCGCCCAGGCGCGGCCACACGAGCGGCGTCACCGGGCCGTTGTAGGCCAGCGACCAGCCCATGTCGCCGCGCGCTACCGACGCCGCCCAACGAAAATAACGCACCGGAAGCGAACGGTCGAGCCCCGTGCTTGTGCGCATGCCCTCCACCGCGGCGGGGGAGATCCGCGGGTCCAGGCGCATCTGGGAAAAATAGTCGCCGGGGGCGATGGCGGCGAAGAGAAACGAGAGCACGGACACGGCTATTAACAGGAAGAACCCGTGCAGCGCGCGCCGGGCGATGTACCTCATCGCCAGCCTCCCGGCGCGAGCAGGGCGGCGGCATCCAGCAGTTCCCTGGTGCGAGCGTGCCGCGGGCGCGCCAGCAGCTCCACCGCGGCCCCGTGTTCCACAATCGTGCCCGCGTCCATCACGGCGATTTCGTCGGCGATTTGCGCCACCACGCCCAGGTCGTGCGAGATCAGGATGCTGGTGAGTCCGCGGCGCTCCTGCAGATCCACCAGCAGGTTCAGAATCTGCGCCTGGATGGAGAGGTCCAGGCCGGAAAGCGATTCGTCCAGGATGAGCAAGCTGGGTGAGAGCGCCAGGCCGCGCGCAATGGCCAGGCGCTGCCTCTCGCCACCGCTTGATTCGAGCGCCTTGCGGTGGGCAGCGCCTGGCGGCAGGCCCACCAGCTCCATCAACTCGAAGGCCATGCGCCGCCGCTCGGCTCGCGTTCCGCGATTTTGAATCCGGAGCGGCTCGGATACGATTTCCTCGGCCGTAAAGCGCGGGTTGAGCGTGGCGGCGGGCTGCTGGAATATGAGTTGGATGGCGCCGCGCCGGCCGCTCGAAAGCAGGCGGCCTTCGAGGAAAAGCTCTCCACGCGTAGCCGGTTCGACCATCGCCAGGCAGCGCGCCAGGGTGGATTTCCCGGAGCCGGAAGCCCCCACCACGCCGAGAATGCGTCCGCGGGCCAGTTCGAACCAGACATCCCGCACGGCCCAGAACGCGCCGCCTCCTCTGGGGTAGCTTCTGCCCAGCCCTCGCACGCGCAATAGAGCATCAGCCGGCATATTTGAAGCAGCGCACTCCGCGGCCATCCTCCACAAGGTACTCGGCGGGAACCAGCGATGCGCATTGCGCCATGCGCTCGCCGCAGCGCGGTTCAAACGGGCAGCCGCGCCCCCGCGCGTCGAGGCCCGGCGGGGCGCCGGGAATGCACGCCAGCCTCTTTTCGCCGCCCGCCGCGGGGCGCGGAATCGAGCGCATCAACCCCGCCGTATACGGGTGCAGCGGCCTCGATGCAAGATCGAGCGGCGTTCCGCGCTCCACAATCCGGCCGGCGTACATCACCAGGGCATAATCCGCGATGCGCGCCAGCACGGCGGGGCTGTGGTCGATCAGCAGGAACGAAATCCCCAGCTTCTGTTTCAGCTCCACGAACAGCGCCGAGAGCTCCAGCACGCGAGCGGCGTCGAGCGCTGTGAAGGGCTCGTCGGCGATCACCAGGGCGGGCCGGCAGGCCAGGGCCAGGGCGATCAGCACGCGCTGCCGCTCGCCGCCGCTCAACTGGTGGGGATAGGCGTCGCGGATGCGGGCCGCGGCCGGCAGGCCCGCGAGTTCCAGAAGGGAGTCGATACCGCGCTCCCGAGCGGAGTGCGCGCGCATGGCTTCCCGGAACTGCGTGCGGACGCGCAGCACCGGGTTGAGCGCCAGCAGCGGGTCATGGAAGATGAAGGCGATCTGTGCTTCGCGCACAGGCTGGAGCTCTCGTTCGGGAAGCGCCAGCAGCTCGCGGCCATGCAGTTTCACCGAGCCGCGCACGCGGTAGCGTTCCGGCGCCAGCAGGCCGGGGAGGGCCAGCGCGAGCGTGGTTTTGCCGCACCCCGATTCGCCGAACAGGCCCAGGATGGCCCCGCGCGGAACCTCGAAGGAAGCCTCGGCAACCACCGCGAGCGCCGGGCCTTTCGCGCGGACGAGATGGATAGCCAGGTCCCGAACCTGGAGCACAGGCTCCGGACGGGGATGCGCCGCCGCTGCCCCGCTAGACACTGGCTCCATTGTGGCATGGCGAGCCGGTTTTGACGTAGAGACGCCGCGACGTGGAGAAACTTCCAGAAGAACAACAAAAGATAACCGTGTCGCTTACCCTTTTTTCAGCGGCGCATTTCCCGCTTGCCTGCCAGGCCGCGGCTCCGCGTCAAGAGAGCCCTCTCCTGAAAGCTGATAGCTTGTAATAGTGCCGCGCTACGCCGCGATTGACATTGGCAGCAACTCGGTTCGCATGGAGGCGGCCGAAGTAACCCCGGGTCAGCCCACGCGCATTCTGGCGTCGGACCGCGAAGTCACGCGCCTGGGCGAGAGCGTCTTCCGGGTGGGCGCGGTCTCCGAAGGCGCCATCGAATCCACCTGCGCGGTGCTGGCGCGCATGGCGTCCCTATACCGCAAGCTGGAGGTGGCCGGGGTGCGGGCCGTGGCCACCAGCGCGATTCGCGACACGCGCAACCGCAAGGAGTTCCTCGAGCGCGCGGCGGCAGCGGTGGGCGCGCCGGTGGAGGTGATTTCCGGACGCGAGGAAGCCCGCCTCGTTCACCTGGGTGTGGAAAGCCGCTGGCCGCAGGGCGGCAGGCGCACGCTTTTGATCGATATCGGAGGCGGCAGCGCGGAGATTGTGGCCGCCGAGGACGGGCGCCTGCGGGAAGCCTTCTCGCGGCCGCTCGGGGCCGTCCGCCTGCGCGAGATCTTTCTCAAGAACGACCCTCCGGCGGAACGTGAGCTGCACCAGTTGCGCGAGTATGTGCGCGAGAAACTCGTCCCGGCGGTTCGCCGGCTGGGGCCCGGCGGGTGGGACCGCGCGATCGCCACTTCGGCCACGGCCGCGGCGGTCGCGAGCGCGGTGGCGCGCGTGCCCCGCGCCCGGCGCGAGGAGGTTGACCGCCTGCGCGTGCCCACCGGCGAAGTGCGGAAGCTCTACGCCAAACTGGCCGGCGCCAGCTTGGCGGCCCGCCGAAGAGTGGCCGGCATAGGACCGCGCCGGGCCGAGATCATCGTGCCGGGAGCGGCCGTGCTGCTCGAATTCCTCCAGGAATTCCAGCTTCCGGCGGCGTATTACTCGCAAGCCGGAGTCCGCGACGGGATCATCGCGGACCTGGCGGCCCGCAACGTGGGCGCCGAGTTGTCCCGCCTCAACCGGGACCAGCGGCTGGAAATCGAACGCATGAGCGGGCGTTACGGCGTGGGGCGCGAGCACGCCCGCCAGGTAGCCAGCATTGCGAGCGCGCTCTTCGCCGGGCTCGATTCGCTCCACCAGCTTGCGCCGGCCTGTGGCAAGCTGCTGGAAGCCGCCGCGTACCTGCTCGACGTGGGCCATTTTGTCAGCAGCTCCAGCCATCACAAGCATTCCTTCTATGTGGTGTCGAATTCGGACCTCGCCGGCTTCACCGAGCGGGAGAGGCTGCTGATCGCCAGCCTGTGCCGCTACCATCGCAAGTCGCTGCCCGGCCCCGAACACAACGCCTTTCAGTCGCTTTCGGCGGAGGAGCGGCGTATGCTGATGCTCATGACCCCCATCCTGCGGGTGGCGGATAATCTGGATCGCAGCCACGAGCAGCGCATCCGCTCCGTGGAGTGCCGCGTGCGCGACGCAGAGGTGGTGGTGGAGGTGCGGGCGCGCGGCGACATCGATCTCGAGGAGTGGGGCGCGGAGCGCGCGGGCGAAGCTTTCCGGCAGGTGTACAACCGCTCCATCCGCGTGGTCCAGCAGCATGACTGACATGCGGCGGCACGTTCGTTCCGAAACGTCGGCGCTCTTGCGGCGGCTGGCGTTGGAGGTGAACCGGGCCGCGGCCGCGGATGCCGATTCCATTCACGACCTGCGCGTGGCCATACGCCGGCTGCGCGGATGCCTGCTGGTGTTTTCGGCGTTCTATCCAGGCCGTTCGTGGAAGACGCTCCGCCGGCAACTGCGCGTGTTGATGGATGCGGCGGGCGCGGCGCGGGATTACGATATCGCGGCGGAGTTGTTGGGCCAGGCCGGCCTCCCGCCGGGCTCCGCCATCGTCAAGCGCCTGGCGGTGGAGCGCTTACAGGCGCGTGAAGCCCTGGCGCTGGAGATTCGCCGTTGGCAAAGCGGCGATTTCTCGCGGCAGTGGCGCAGCCGGCTGGAGTTGTAGTGGTGAAGAAGCTGTATCGCGCGACATGGGACGAACGGGTCGATGCGGCCGCCAACGCGCGCCGCGAGCTGCCGCGCCTGGCCGCCGACTACTTCGCCCGCGCCCGCAAACTGCTGGCCGAAGATCCCCCGCCCGCCAAACTGCACGCCCTGCGCCTGGACACCAAGCGCTTGCGCTACACCCTGGAATTGTTCCGCCCCTGCTATGGGCCGGGGCTGGAGGCTCGCTTGCAGGAGTTGAGGAGGATACAGCAGTTGCTGGGTGAAGTCAACGACAGCGTGGCAACGGCGGCGCTGTTGCCCAAGGGCGCGCGAGGCCGCCGGTTCCTGGAGAATCGCGCGGAGGACTTGGCGCAAGAGTTCCGTAAGCACTGGGACCAGGCGATGGATGCCTCCGGCCAGGAAGAGCGCTGGACCGCCTATCTCGCCCGCCACGCACGCCGCGGTTGACTCCCGTAGAGAGGCCGTCCAGCTCCTTTCGAGAACCAAGCGACATATTACTTTGTTCCTCGATTTTGCGGTGATGGGCCACCCGTTTTCTCAAGGCGCCGTGACCGGCCTTTTTTGACGGTGACGGCAAAATCGACTTTTTTTCACGCTCATTCCACAAGCCTTAATCCAATTCGCCACCATACAGCCGCTTCGCTCGATGCTATCGTCGAATCGGGAGGCGGACTCGCGCAAGCCCGGCCGCGGCCCATTCTCATCTTGGCCAAGATGCGTTGCTTTGCGTTGATATCGAACTCCCGGAGCCATAAAGCCTTACGGAGGTCACTGACAGATGATCCCGACGGGAG
>JBEKPK010000038.1:0-23420 GCA_049520795.1 Bryobacteraceae bacterium | reverse complement strand
GAGCCCGCCTCCGCTTCACCAACCGCCCTCAGTATGCACTGGGGAAGGGGCGCTGGCAATTGCCTGCCAGCGAATGGTAACCTGTCCCTAGTTTCCGTGTCTCAGGCAAGGGGTGCAGTCCACCGAGCAGTGAATGGAAACGTCTCGTCCGTCCCGGTTTTCCCTCCCGGTTTTCCCCCGGTTTTCCCCCCTCCCCGTGCTATCTCCAAGGTGGAATGTCCCATCGCCCCGTCTTTGTCAACACCGGTTGAAAATTCCCTACTGGAGCGTGTGGGCCGAGCCTCAGCCCGTGATTTTCTCCTGCGGCGGACCGTGGTGTCCCGGATATAATAGCGTCAGTGTCAGCGGCTCGGGCTTCACGGGCCAATCGGCGTGGATCACTGGGAGCTTCGTGGACTCGTCCAGCTTATCCGTGATGTCCGACTCCTCGGCCCAGGGCTGGGTGCAGGTCGATTCCGGGATCACGAGCCCGACATACGCTTCGGTCTACGTGGGATCCGCTTCCTGCGTCGTGGTGATGGAGCCAGAGCCGGTCGTCACCGGCGTCAGCACGAGCGGATCGCCGTGGTACAGCGGCAACTCGTACACTTTCGCTATCAGCGGCAGCGGGTTCACGGGTCAGTCCGTGACCTTTTCATCCACTGCCCCGTTCGAGAGCTCCTCCGTGTCGGTCGTCTCCGATTCCCTCATCCAGGGCAGCGTCACGGTGTGGCCGAATTACAGTTTTGGAACTTGGATTGCCATCTTGATAGGCAACGTGTCCGCGGCGGCGGCAAATTTCTGGGTGGGGCCCCCGCCCCCGCCGCCGCCGTCGATTACGGTTAGTCAGTCTCCGTCAACGCTGAATTTGTCCACCGGTGATACAAACACGACGATTACCACCACGGTCACTCCGTCGGCCTACAGTTTTTCGCCGGTCTTCGCGTGGGGGCTGCAGGGCAATCCGCCCACGTCAACGCCCCCGCCATGTGCCGTCAGCCCGGGCTTCTCCGCCAACGGTGGGACGGGGTCTGTCAACACAACCGTTACGGCTGCGCCCGCCGGCTGCAGTGGAATCTTCAACGCCCAGGCGGCGGTTGGCGCGCAAACGAGTGGCGTGTTTACCCAGATTGTAGTGCCGCCGCAGATCCTGATCCAAGTTCTCTATGGAGAAGCAAACGGGCAGGCGCAAATCGGCGACAACGTGTCGGAACCCGCGATCGGGGTAACGATCCAAAACAGATTCGGCGACTCCACGTACTTTCCAGGTTCGACGAACTATCAGAACACGATAACGCCAGACCAATTCAATGGCATCGCCGGGAGCGTCAACAACGGGCCGGATCCGGAGCTAAGCAACGCAGCGGCGGTATATGCCGGCACGGCGAATATGTACGTCGCGAACGCCCGATGCTTCTTCAGCCCGGATGCCTCGGGATGGGCTCAGATACAGGTCGCACTGAGCAGCGGGACGACAACGATACCGTCGGTGAATAACGACCCGGGGTGCTACCCCTCTAGTATTAGGCAGTTTCTGTACAAGAGCTCGATCGGGTACAATGCCAATCGAAACGGGGCGCCAGCTTTCATATTTGTGCAACCGCGGAGCGCCTCCGCTCCGGCCGTCGTTCAGATCCCTTGAAGGAGCTACTATGCGAACGTCATCGATGGTGTGGCTGATAGCAAGCTTAGCCCAGTTGGCTGCTGGACAGGTCCCGTCCAGGTCCGAGGCCGCCAACGCCCGCGAGCTGCGGCGGCAGACATATTCGCAACTGAGCAAGAGCGTCTTTGCTGGACCGACGGCGCCGGTGGACGCGCTGCAGCGGGCCGTGAGCCTTCCGGCCGCGCGGGTGGATGAGATCACGGAGCAACTCCATAACCTGCTGGTCGCGGAGATCGAAGACGCTCTCGCGGGGCCGAAGCCGGCCGGGCGGGACGTCGCACAGTCGCTCGGGCGCCTGCTGGGAGAGACGTCGATATCGGAGTGGGACGCACAGAGCAGTAACACGCCCTTCGCGGAATTTGTCGAGTTGAACGGCGCCCAGACGCTGGCGGTGGCGTACGGGGTTCTCCGAAGCGGCGGAGCCCTCCCGAATTCCCACCCGTATTTCGAATTCTATGCGCCGGAGAACGGGGCGTGGCAGTTGAAGACGCAGGCGAATCTAGACTTTGACCGATGTACTTTTTTCGTCTCGCCGATCGACGAGGGGCTCCCCGGGCAGGCTTGGTTCTTGGCGTGGGGAAAGGTTTTCGGCGACACCGGCAGCCGACTTAAATTACGCCTGTTTGCATTTGACGGCACGAGCGTGAAAACGATCTGGCAGCGAGACGGTCTTTCCGCGGGCCTTGTGATTGCCTCGAGAAAATCGGTGTCGCTGGAGTACGACAAGGAGTATCGGTCCCCCGAGCGCGTGCACGAAACGTTATATCCATCGTTCGATGGGCTTAGGTGATTACCGGGCGGTAGCGAAGCGGTCGTGAGGGGCATGGCGGGGGGTGTTTTGGCGGGACGTCCATGATAAGGGCTTGTCAAGGAGAAACAGAACTTTCCCCGCACTTTTTGGAAGGGGTTCCTGGAGCGCTGCAATAGGTGCGAGGGGTTGCGCGGCGGTTCGCCTTTTTCGATCCTTTACGAGTTCGGCCCACGCGTCGGCGGGGCCAGACATCCATTTGCGGGAACAGCTTGGAGCCGTCGCCGAAGATTGAGCTTGGGGACGAGACTCCGGACCCACGGCGCGGATCACAGCTCGGCCACCTTTCTGGCGCTGATTCGATACTCCGCCAGCAGCCAGCGGAACACCGCCGGGGTGATGCGCGCGGCGGCGCGGATCCGGCGGCGCTCGCGCCACAACCGGCGGCCGTGCGCCAACAGGGCCGCGTGCGCGCGTAAAACGTACCACCCCATTTTCCAGCCCGCGTGGCCTTCGGCGCGAAAATGGGCCGCGCTGCCGCGGCCGCGCAGGAGATACCAGGCGTGCCAGAAGTAGCGGGCCAGGGTGGCCGGCGGCGCGGCCAGCAGCATCCCGGCGGGGAAGTTCTTTACCGCTACGAACAGCCGGTTGCGCTCCACGTAGTAGGCCTTCAGGGGCGAGGCGCGTCCGGCGGAATGCGAATAGTGGTGCTCCACCACGGCGTCCGGCGCATAGAGGCACTTCCATCCGGCCCAGCGCGCGCGCAGCCCCAGATCGGTATCTTCGCAGTACAGAAAGAAGCTCTCGTCGAAACCGCCGAGTTCCTCCAGCATCGCGCGCCGGTAGAGCGCCGCGGAACCGCTGGGGAAAAGGGCCTCTTCGAGCACCGGGAAATCCTCCGGCGGGCGGCCATGGCCGCGCTGCTTGCTGCTGCCGTCGCGGGCCACCAACATGCCGGCGGAATCCAGACGATCCTCACCATGGAGCCGCACGGCGGAGGCGCACATGCCCGCGCCGGGGCGGCTCTCGAGCGCGCGCACCAGCGCGTCGAGCCAACCCGGATGGGGCGTCGCGTCGTCATTGAGGGTGGCCAGGTAGGGGGCCGAAGACGCTCGCCAGGCCTGGTTGATGGCCGCGCCGTAACCGGCGTTGCGCGCGTTCTCGATCACCCGCGCGCCCGCGACGGCGCAGTTTCTCAGCGCCAGTCCCTGCCCGCTGTTATCCACCACGATCACGTCGAAATCGCGCCGCGTCTGCCGTCCGAGGGATTCCAGGCACTCCCGGAGCCTCGCATCCGCGGTCAGGGTAGGAATCGCCACCGATACCAGGAGATCGGGCAAGCTAAGATTTTAGCAGCGGCGCGAGCGGTTGACGGAGACAGCCTTTTGACAAGACAGCCTTTTGACGCGGAGACGCCGAGACGCGGAGAAATTCAAGAGAGTCCAAACAAGAAGGTCGCGGAGGGTTCGATCCGTTTGTTCTTCCGATTCTCCGCGCCTCGGCGTCTCCGCGTCAAAGTGGCGGCTCGACCCGCTTGCGTTACGCGCCTTGCTTGGGCGGCTCGTGATATCATGGGGCTTCCATCCTATCCGAGGTTTTCGTGGCTAGAATCACCCGTAAAGAATTGAAGTCCGACAAGTTCGCCCAGGATGTCGGGCTCACAGTCACCTTCTTTGAAGAGCACAAGCAGGAGATCGTCCGCTATGGGACGATCGCCCTGGCGGTGGCCGTGCTCGTGGTGGGCTATTCCGTTTATGCCCGGCATCAACACGCCGCGCGCCAGGAAGCGCTGTATGCGGCCATATCGGCGCAGGAGGCGCCGGTGGGACCCGCGTCTCCCGGCGCCCTGAGCTTCCCCACGCAGGACGCCAAGGACCAGCAAGCCCTTAAGCTATTCGGCGACGTGAGAAACAATTACTCGGGCAGCGACGAGGCGGTGGTGGCCGCTTATTACATGGGCGCGATTCATTCCGACGAGGGGAAGCTGGCGGAAGCCGAGAAGGATTTTCTGGAGGCGTCCCAGAAGGGCGACGCCCAGTACGCCGGGCTGGCCAGGCTTTCGCTCGCCCAAGTCTACTTTGCCGAGGGGCGGGCCGCGCAGGCAGAGGCCATGCTGCGGCAATTGATGGCCAAGCCCACCGTTTTCGTTTCCAAGGAAGAGGCCACCATCATGCTGGCCCGCTACCTGGGGCCGACCAAGCCCGACGAAGCTCGCAAGCTTTTGGAGCCGTTAATGAAGCTGCCAGGAAGCGTGGGCCAGGTGGCCATCAACGCCAACGCCAGCCTTTCCAAGCAGTAGGCCGGCGCCGATCATGCTGGCGCGCCTGCGATTCCCGGTGGAGCGAAGCCGCGGACGGCGCTATCCGGAGCCCGAGCACCCGTACCGTAACGCCTTCCAGCGCGACCGGGATCGGGTGGTGCATTCGCGCGCGTTCCGGCGCCTGGAGGCCAAAACCCAGGTGTTCTCGCCGGGCCTCTCGGATCACTTCCGCAACCGTCTCACTCACACCATCGAGGTGTCGCAGATTGCGCGCACGCTGGCGCGGGTCCTCGAACTGGATGAGGACCTGACCGAGGCGCTGGCGCTGGCGCACGATATCGGCCACCCGCCTTTTGCGCACGCCGGCGAGGAGGAGCTCAACCGCCAGATGGCGCGCTTCGGAGACCGTTTCGACCATAACCTGCACGCCTTGCGCATCGTCGAGACCTTCGAACAGCGCTACGCCCGCTTCCCCGGACTGAACCTGAGCTTCGAGGTGCGCGAGGGGATGGTGAAACATTCCCGGGATTTGACGCCCGGCGAATATCCCGAGTTTGACGCCTACCTGCCGGGCCTGCGGCCTGTCCTGGAAGCCCAGTTGATCGACCTGGCGGATGAGGTTGCCTACAACACCGCCGATCTGGACGACGCCTTCGCGGCCGGATTGATTACCGCCGCGGATATCGCCGGGCAGGTTCCCCAATACCGCCCGATTTACGAGGCCGTGGAAGTCCAGTTTCCGGGCGCCACGGACCGCGAACGGTTTCAGGAAGGACTCCGGCAGTTGATCGACCTGCTGGTATCGGGCCTGATCGAAGGCGCCGTGGAGAGCGCGCGCGAAGCTCAGGTCTCCAGCGCCGAGGATGTTCGCGCGTGCCCGCGGCGCATCGCGGCGTTCACCCCGGAAACAGCCGCCGCCAGCCGCGCCCTGAAACACTTCCTATTTGCCAGGGTGTATGGATCGGCGGCGCTGGACGAGGATCGCCGCCGTTCGATGGCCATGGTGGCCGAGCTCTTCCGGTTCTTCGAGGAGCGCCCTGAACGGCTGCCGCAGCCCTACGCCGGCCAGGCCCTTGCCGAACCCGCCCACCAGGTGGTCTGCGATTACATCGCGGGCATGACGGACGCCTTCTTTCGCCGCACCTACGAGCAGACCATCGGGCCGGTGGGATAAGCCTCCGGGCTTGTCAATCCGAGCGAAGCTCGGAGGCGGGCTTCGCATGGGCGACCAGGCTGCCCCCCGGCCGCCTCGACAAGCCTGAAGGTTTATCCCACCCGGCGGCGGATTTCCTTTATAGTACGTTTCATGGCCATTGTTGCGGTTCTGGGCCGGAAGGGCGGCATCGGGAAATCGACCATCGTGGGCAACCTGGCGGCGGAGTTCGCCGCCATGGGCAAGAGCGTCATCGTGCTTGACGCCGACCCGCAGCACAGCATGGCGGCCTGGGCGGCCCAAGGCAAGGGGCTGCTTTCCCGCTGCGTTGAAAAGGTAAAGCAGGAGGGTCCCGAAGCGCTGCAGGCCAAGACGCGAAAAGCTCAGAAGGCGGCCGATGTGGTGGTGATCGATACGCCTCCGGGAGGGCCGGAAATCGCCTACCAGGCCGCGCTGGTGGCCGACCTGGTCCTGTTGCCCTGCGGGCCGTCTCCGCTGGACCTGCTGGCTCTGAAAGAGGCTTTGAGCCTGGCCCTGAAGGCGCGCGCGGAGCGCCGATCCAAGAAGCCGCGCATCCGGTTCGTCCCTTCCCGGGTCTCGATGAACACGAACCTGGGGCGCAGCCTCTCCGCTTCGCTCGAACAAATGGGGAAAAAGGCGCTGCCGCCCATCGGCCAGCGAGTGGTGGTAGCGGAAGCGGTGGGCGCCGGCCTCACGGTTTGCGAATACGCGCCGGCATCGGCTTCGCACGCGGAGTTCGAAGAGCTGGCCAAAGCGGTGGCCGATATCCTCGCGCGGTAAATTGTAACGCCTCACCCCTTGTCCTAGAATGGAGCCTGCGGCCATCCACACCAAATCGCCAGGAGGTCCCCATTGAAACCAGGCGCCAGCGCCCAGGAACGAACGGCATACGGCAAGAGCCGGCGCGATAGCGTGAGCCGCTCGGCGCACGCGGATTTGGACCCGAAGGACCGGCGGTTCGATCCGCTGGAGGTGCTGCGGGAAACCGAGGAAGGCCGGGTCACGGAGCTGTTGCCGGTCCGCTACGAGCGCATGAAAGCGTCGCCTTTCGCGTTCTTTCGCGGGGCCGCGGCCATCATGGCGGCGGACCTCGGAAGGCTGCCCAACTCCGGCCTGCCGGCTCAATTGTGCGGAGATGCCCACGTGCAAAACCTGGGGTCCTTCGCGACCCCGGACGGCAAGCTGGTCTTCGATCTGAACGATTTCGACGAGTCCATTCGCGGACCCTTCGAATGGGACCTCAAGCGCATGGCGGCGAGCATAGTGCTGGCCGGCGGGGAGTCCGGGCACGATCGCGCCGGATCGAAGAGCGCGGCCGAAGCGTTTGCCGCCCGGTACTGCCAGGCCATTGGCGAATTCTCCCGCCAGCCGATTCTCGAGGTGGCGCGGCACGCTATTCACCGCGAGAAAAGCGTTGAACCCATCCATGCCGCGCTGCGGCAGTCCCAGCGCGGGAAGCCGCGCGACCTGCTCGAGAAGCTGGCCGAACCCGACCACCGCGGGCAGCCGCGTTTTCGCGATGCAAAACCGGTGCTGTGGCGGATTCGGGGAACCAAGGCCCGCCAAATTCTGGACTCGCTCGCGGAATATCGCGAAAACCTCGCCGCCGAGCGGCGCCATCTCTTCGATCTGTTTCACGCCGTCGATGTGGGCTTCAAGGTGGTGGGGACCGGAAGCGTGGGACTGCGCGATTACGTGGCCCTGTTCGAGGGCAATGGCCCGGGCGATCCCATGTTCCTGCAGATCAAGCAGGAGGCGCCATCCGTTTACGCGAAATTCCTGCCCGAAGAGACGTACCTCCATCAGGGGCGGCGCACGGCGGAGGGCCAGCGGGCCATCCAGCCGATGTCGGACCTTCTCTTGGGGTGGACCACCATCGGCCAGGACCAATACCTGGTCCGGCAACTGAACGACCATAAGGGGAGCATCGATTTGCGCCGGCTGCGCGGCGATGGCCTGGAGAGCCTGGCCCTGGTGGCCGGCGAGCTGCTGGCGCGGGGACACGCGCGCTCCGGCGATGCATGCGCCATTTACGGCTACATCGGCCCGGGCGCGAAGTTCGGGAAGGCGCTGCGGGATTTCGCCTGCCGCTACGCGGACCAGACCGTGGCCGACTACGGCGCTTTCGTGGCGGCCATCAAAAGCCGGAAGATCAAGGCGACGTAGGGGCCGGGTGGTGGGACAGACGATCGGGTTTTGTCGTCTGTCAGCCCGGCGTGCGCCGCCGCTTTCGCAAGGTTAGAATAAAGAGGCTCCATGCAACCGTCTCCCGCAGCGCCTCCGGCGGAAAAGATCGATCTCAAAGATCCGGCTCTTTACCTGAATCGGGAACTCAGCCTGCTGGCCTTCCAACGCCGCGTCCTGGAAGAGGCGGAGGACGAAAAGAACCCTCTCCTCGAACGGGTGAAGTTCCTGGCCATCGTGGGATCGAACCTCGATGAGTTCTACATGGTGCGCGTGGCGGGCCTGGCCGCGCAGGTGGATGCGGGCAGCATCGAAGTAGGCCCCGACGGCATGAGCCCGCGTTCCCAGTTGATCGCCATCCGCCGCGATGCCAAGCGCCTGATGAACGATACGCGGCGAGCCCTCGATAAGCTCATGGCGGCCCTCAAGCAAGAGGGCATCGTGATCCACGATTACGCGGAGCTGAACGATACGCAACTGCGCCGGGCGTCCCAGTACTTCGCGGAGACCGTTTTTCCGGTGCTCACGCCGCTGGCCTTCGACCCCGGCCGGCCGTTCCCCCATATCTCCAACCTGAGCTTGAATCTGGCCGTCCTGATCCGGGATAGCGCCGGGGTGGAACATTTCGCCCGCATCAAAGTGCCGGATTCGTTGCCGCAACTGGTTCCGCTGAGCGGCCCGTCGAAGCCCAATCCCAAGCGCACCGCGCCCAAGAAAACCGATTTGGTGTGGTTGGAACAAGTGATCGCGGCCAACCTGTCCGAGTTGTTTCCGGGCATGGAGATACTCGAAGCCCATCCCTTCCACGTGACCCGCGACGCCGACATCGCCATAAAGGAGCTGGAAGCCGAGGACCTGCTCGAAACCATCGAGGAGGGCGTGCGCCAGCGGCGTTTCGGCAGCGTGGTGAGGCTGATGGTGGCGAGGGACATGCCCGGGCCCGTCCTTTCCATCCTGATGAGCAACCTGGAAGTGGCGGCAGGCGAGGTCTACCGCACCGGGAAGCCGCTGTCCATCAAGCGCCTTATGGGCCTGTGCGCTCTCGACCGCCCGGACCTGAAGTACGCGCCTTTCATACCGGCGATTCCCACGGCGCTGGCCGAAAACGCCGACGACGAGGATATGTTCGCCACCATTCGCCGGGGCGAAGTCTTCGTGCACCATCCCTTCGATTCCTTCCAGCCCGTAATCGAATTCCTGCGCAAGGCCGCGCGCGATCCCGCCGTGTTGGCGATCAAGGTCTGCCTCTACCGCGTGGGGCGCAATTCGCCGGTGGTCGAGGCTCTGCTCGAAGCCGTGGAGGAAGACAAGCAGGTGGCCGCCCTGGTGGAGCTGAAGGCGCGTTTCGACGAAGAGAGCAACATCGAATGGGCGAGGGCGCTGGAGAGCGCCGGCGCCCACGTGGTCTATGGGCTGTTGGGCTTGAAGATCCACTGCAAGGTCGCCATGGTAGTCCGGCGCGAGCAGGATCGCATCGCCCGCTATGTCCACCTGGCTACGGGAAACTACAACGCCGTCACCGCCCATCTCTACACCGACATGGGCATCTTCACGGCCGATGAAGAGATCGCCGAGGATGTCAGCGATCTGTTCAATTATCTGACCGGATACTCGGGCAAGGCGGACTACAAGCAGTTACTCGTCGCGCCGGTGAATCTCAGGGGGCGGATCGAGTCCCTGATCGAACGCGAGATCAAGAACGTGAAGGCCGGCGGAAAAGGCCACCTGATTTTCAAGATGAACGCCCTGGTGGACCCGCGGCTGATTCGAGCGCTCTACAAAGCGTCCCGCGCCGGCGTGCGGATTCAACTGCTGGTGCGCGGCATCTGCTGCCTGCGTCCCGGCCTGGCCGGCATCAGCGAGAACATCGAAGTCACCAGCGTGGTGGGACGCTTCCTGGAACACAGCCGGGTCTACTACTTTTACAACGCCGGCGTCGAGGAGCTTTATATCGGGAGCGCAGACCTGATGCCGCGCAACATCGATCATCGCGTGGAGGTGCTGGTTCCCATACGCGCGCCCGCCATGATCCGCTCCATCCGCGACGACGTGCTGGCGGTCTATCTGACCGACAACGTCAAGGCGCGCGTGATGCAGCCGAACGGCTCCTACAGCCGCCGGAAGGCCGCCGATGCGCGCAAGCAGATCAACGCCCAGGAGCACTTGCTCCAGAAGCGGCGCGCCGCCGCGCGCGGAAAAAAGCACAACCGCAAGCCGCACCCGCGGGAAGAAACGACCGAGCGAGGCTGACGAAGGGCCTGAGAGGAAATAACCAGTCCAATGGCCGGCAACCGCCCCCCGACGGTCGCGGCTCGGCAAGAGCCTGGATAATTATTTCATGACAAGCGCTAAGCGCGGCGTATTCGTACGTCGAGCCGGGAGACTCAGGACGGCCCGGCCCCTGATTCCGGGCCGCTCGTCCGTTCCGGGCGCGAGACGATCCGCATCCCCACCGTGCAGACGACCTCCGGCGGCATGCGTTGAAATTCCGGAGCCAGCGCGAAGCCGCTCCGCAATTCGCGCATGCTTCGTTCGTCGGTCCACCGCACGCAGTCCACAATCTCGTGCTTCGAGGCCTTGTAGATATCCGTATAATCGACGGCCCGCAGCCGGTTGTGATAGGCGAACTGGTTCCCTCCGTACCGCTCCCATTGGCCTTGGCTGAACTGCAAAAAGTTGATGGCGGAAATAGAGGCGTCATAGTGCCAGAAGTGGTCCGAAAGATCGATGTGATGGCAGGCCAAACCGCCAGGCGCGAGCACCCGGCTCGCCTCGCCTAGGATCGCCGCCAGGCCCTCGGCCGGTATATGTTCCATAACCGTGTAGGAAAAGTGCACGTCGATGCTTCCGTCGGGGAGCCCGGTCCGGGACGCATCCGCCGGCGCGCGATAGGCGATTCGCGCAATTTCGAGTATGTCCGAAGCATCGCGCACCGCCCGGAGCGCGTCGAGGCGGGCGTCGATTTCGCCGCCATCCGCCAGGTTCTGGAATATCGCCTTCACTTGCTCCCGCTGGCGCACCATCTCGGCCACCGAGTATTGCGCCAGCCCTGGCTTCAGGTACCGGTGCAAGTCGTAAGTGTAAACGCTCCGGGCGCCGCAAAGATAGAATGCCAGCGGCATATCCACCCGCCGGCCCGTGCCGGTCTCCATCACGCGCGCGCCGCGAACGCTCAACCCGCACCCGGCAAGCTGCGCAATGATTTTGGCCGCCTCTTCCATATTCGGCAACGGACTATACCGGAGCGGTCTTCCGAAGGCGCGTTGCAGGAAGTAGTAAGCCGCTTCCTGTTTCACCGGTAACGCCGCACAGGCTCTCTGAAGCGCCGACTTGAATTTCCAGTTCAAGTTAGGAATTGTAACAGTAAAATCCCGCGCACAAGCTCCAGGCTCTCGCTGGAAACAACTGCTTTCATTCCGGCGGAACCGCGGCCGGAATCGTTCCCCGCAGCCGGATGTCGCGCGACGACGCCCCGACTTCGATTTCGCGGCTTCCCTCCGGCATTACCCAATCATGTTTGGCCGTGGACCAGTAGGAGAGCGCCCGCGCGCCGATGCGGATGACTACCTGCCTGCTCTGCCCCGGCGCGATCTCGACGCGCTCGAAGCCCGCGAGCGATTTCGGCGCGAATTCCGTCTTCCCGCCGGCTGGCGGGCCAATGTACGCCTGCGCCACCTCGGCGCCCCTTCGGGAGCCCGCGTTGCGCAGCGTGAAGGTGACATCCACGCCATCGCCGCTTCGCTTCACCGCCAGTTGCGAGTAGGCAAACTGCGTGTAGGACAGGCCGTGGCCGAATGGAAATAGCGGTTGAATATTCTGCTGGTCATACCAGCGGTAGCCCACGGCGATGCCTTCCGAGTAAGTCGCTGCGGGCTGCGCCAGACGTTCGGGATGCCCGGCGGCGCGGGCGGGAGCGTCTTCGATTCGGGCGGGAAACGTGACCGGCAGCTTGCCGCTCGGGTTGGCGCGGCCCAGCAGAAGGTCCGCCGTGGCCCATCCTCCCTCCTGGCCGGGGTACCACATCTCGAGGATGGCGCGCACGCCGTCCTTCCAGGGCATGGCCACCGGGCCGCCGGTGTTGAGCACGACGATGGTTCGGGGATTCGCGGCGGCCACGCGCCGGATAAGCTCGTCCTGATCTTCGGGCAGCGCCAGCGCGCCGCCCATTCCGCTCCAGGCGAAGACCACGGCCGTCCGGGCAGCCCTCGCGGCGGCCACCGCGGCGTTCCAATTGGCCTGGTGGAGTTCGGGCGTCATCCAGGCGAAGCGTATGCTCAAGGGCGCGGTCCCGGTGGAGCTGGCGGTAAGCTCGATGCGGTGCGCCCCGGCGGCCAGGCGAACGGTGGTGCGCGGATTATCGCGCCCGTCGGTGGTGGGAACAATGCTCGACCACTTTTTGACGGCCGCGCCGCCGCCCGCGAAGCCGAAGCCGCCGGACCGGCCGAGCGGCTGCCCGTCGATCATAATGGTCCCGCTACCCTCGACGCCGTTGCCGTTGGCCGCCTGCGCCGCGAAAGTGTAGTCGCCTTCGCTTGGAATGGTCAGAAATCCGCTCCATGCGTATTCGGTTCCGGGGGCGAGCGCGGTGGGGCCGTGAAAATCCAGGTTTCCATCCACCTCGGTGGCGCCGGTATCGGGCGTAGTCTGCCGCCCGAGCAACCCCGGCCGGCCGTCATGAGAAAGCGCCGTCCCCGAGATGGCCACGCCCGTCAGGTCGCCCCCAACTGAGTAGACGATTCGCGCTCGCGGCGCGCTCTGGCGCAGCGCCGCGAGCGGAGGGGCCAACCGGTCCGCGAAGCCCGCGGCCCGCTCCCCCATGAACCCCGCCGCCACCTGGCCGCCGGTGGGGCCGATCACCACTAGCGACGCCAGATCGGCCGCCGTGAGCGGCAGTGCGCGCGCTTCGTTCTTCAGCAGCACAGCCCCCTGTTCGGCGATCTCGCGAACGATCTTCGCATCCGCCTCGATATCGATGGACGCCGGCCGGGCGGGCGGCTGGGCGTCGAGCATGTGAAACCGGTCCATCTGCGCCAGAATGCGCGTCAGCGCCTGGTCGATGGCGGAAACCGGAATGGCGCCGCTCTCCACAGCGGCCTTCAGAGCGGAACCGAAATACGGCCCGCCAGCGCGGCCCGCGATCTCGCGCCCCGGCATCTCCAAATCCGCGCCATCGACCATCGCCAGCGGGCTGCGTAC
Source organism: Bryobacteraceae bacterium (assembly GCA_049520795.1). Classification (GTDB taxonomy): domain Bacteria; phylum Acidobacteriota; class Terriglobia; order Bryobacterales; family Bryobacteraceae; genus BOG-224. The sequence goes on along the minus strand of JBEKPK010000038.1, from coordinate 10,216 downwards.
CGCGCCCCAGTCGGATGTGACGAAGCCCGTGAAACCCCACTGCCCGCGCAGCACGCCGTTTTCGAGATCGGCATTCTCGCAGGCCATCGGTCCATTGATCCGGTTGTAGGCGCACATCACCGAAGCCGCGCCGGCCCTGACCGCGGCCTCGAACGCAGGCAGGTAAATCTCGTGCAGGGTGCGCTCGTCGACGATGACGTTGTCGGCCCCGTTGTACGCGGCGAAGTGCTTCACCTGCGCCATAATCCCCTGGCTCTCGATGCCCGCCACCTCGGCCGCGGCCAGTTGCGCGTTTAGCAAAGGGTCTTCGCTGAAGGTGGTGTGATTGCGGCGGAACAGGGGGTCGCGGACGATGTTGATGTGCGGGGCAAGCAAAATGTCCTGCTGGAGCGCCCTGGCGTCGCGGCCCATCACCACGCCGAACAGACGAGCGGCCACGACGTTGAATGTAGCGGCCAGCCCTACGGGCGCGGGCATGCCGGTGGCATCCCGGTTGACGTTGATCCCGGCCGGGCCGTCGGCCAGGCGCAGCGGAGGGATGCCCAGGCGCGGTAACCCCGGCCAGTAGCCCGCCTGCCCTAATTCCTGGGGGTCGCGGGCGCCGTGGACCAGCGAGATTTTCTCCTCCAGCGTCATGCGCCGGACCAGCGCCTGGATTTTATCCAGAGACTGGGCAGCCGCCGGGCAAATCAAGAGAAGAGCGAGAAGGCAGATGGACGGTGCTCTTGTGGGGCAGGCGCTTTCGCCTGCCAACGGCGTCTGGGGCTTCACCACTCGCGGTCGGCGCCTACGGTGTCCAAATGGAAGGACGCCGACGCGACAGTACTCTCCCACGCCACCTCCAATTTGGCCGCCAGCGCCGCGGTCTTGGTCAGCGTCATCTTGCAGTTGGGCGCGGGAGCCGCGGCTTTGCCCATGGTCATGGGGGTGCGGCCCAGGTCCGATTTCGGATCGTAGGCGGCGGCTTTGGCGCCGGTCGCCTTGTTGATGGCGAGCTGCCACTGAGGGCCGTCGGCCAGGATATATAGCGTGTAGTCGCCCTCGGGAACCGCGAAACCCTTGAATGCCAGATCGGCGTCGGTGTGGAAAGCGGCATTGAGGCGGGTCTTCGCCGCGGGCGCCGCGTACTTCACCGCAATGGTCTTGCTTTCGATTGTGACGGACGTCGCCGCCTGCTGGGCCAAGGCCGCCACCGCTATGAAGGCGACCCCAATCGGCAGGGCCAAACCGAATTTCCGCATGGCTTTTCTCCAGACACCAATATAATCCCAAGTGGGATAAGCCTGAAGGCTTGTCGATCCGAGCGAAGCCGGACGCGCCTTCTTCCACCCGACCCGTCCGAGCTGCGCTCGGGTAGTCCGAGCTTCGCTCGGATTGACAAGGCAGGAGCCTTATCCCACCTGCTTCTTCTTTGGTACGCCCTTTGTGTGGCAATCCAGGCACTTCACCCAATGGACATTGTGCTTGCTGTTCTTGGAGGCGAAAGTGGTATCCATTTTCTCCACGTCCAGGCCGCAATTGGACATCTTGGGGTGGCAGGTGGCGCAGGAAGCTCGCGTGGTTTGCCCGTGCTGGGCATGGCACGCCAGGCAACTGATTCCTTCGTGGACGCCGAGGCCGGTCCGGTCGTCGCCCGAGCCTACCTGCATGGTCGCCACCGGGGCATGGCACTGGTAACACAGCGCCTGGCGCCGGTCGGGGCTCATCTTCACCGTGCGCGTCCCTTCGAGCATCGCGGGCATGGGCAATTCCGCCACCGGGATATACTGCTCGGTGCGGCGGTCGAATAACGCCAGCGAGGGGCGCATGATTTCCTGCGAAGGGCCGGGGACCACGCGCGCTTCCGCGCCGGCCTTCTTTAAGGGCGGTCCCTCGCGGTGCATCTCATGGCACGTCAGGCACGGCATGGCCGGCATGTTGGCCAGCTCCGGCCGCACGAGGCGCCAGGGGCCGCTGCGGTTGACCGGGGCCACCAGGTCCCGTATGCCGCCCTCGAAATGCATACCGTGGCAGCGCAGGCAATCGTCCATCAACATGTTCTTCGAGTTGAAAGTCTTGTCGAGAAAGATGCGCGCGTAGCTCGAGCCGTGCGGGCCCGTCTGCCAGGCGGCGTATTCCTGGCGGTGGCAGTCCTGGCACCGAGCGACCATGGTCTGGACGTATTTATTGGGGAACCCGATGCGCTCCGGCAGCTCGCCGCGCAGGTGCGAGTACACGCGGGCGGCGTTATTCCAGTGGAACGAGGCGTCCATGGTGAGCGCTCCACCGTGGCACTTCTGGCAGGGGATTCCACGGTGGCTCGAAGAATGCCACGTGTCGAAAAGCGTTTCCATCTCGTGGCAACTGACGCAGCCCTTGCCGCCGCCCGATTCGTAGTACAGGCTGGCCCCCGGAACCGAGAGCAGCAGCGCCACAATAACCAGGCCGGAAATTAAAACCGCTCTTTTCACGAGCGCACCCTTGTGCCCTTCCACGCATGCAACAAGTTGTCCGAAGCGCGGTAGGCGTTCGCCAGAATGGTCAGGCCCGGGTTGAATCCACCGTTGGTCACGTGCACGCTGGCGTCGATCACGTACACGTTGTCCACGTCGTGAATGCGGCAGTCCTTATCCACCACGGAAGTTTTCGGATCGTTCCCCATGCGGCACGTCCCGGCCTGGTGCTGGCCGCCGCTCAACGAGTTGTTGGGCAGGCGCTTCCAGGTTTGCGCGGCCCCGGCTTCCTTCAGCCACGCCTCCGCCTTGCCGGCCAGGAACCGGGCGATTTCCACGGTGTGCGGATGCTTCCGGCCGGACAGGCGCGCCACTGGAATGCCCCAGTAGTCTTTCACCTTGGGATCGGCCTCGACGCGCGCATCGAACACCGGCATCTCCTGCACCGGCCCCATCACGGAGATGGTTCGTTTGTATGCGCTGCGCACGAACTCCTTGTGTTCCAGCCCCCAGCGCGAAATCCAGGCCGGCACGAGGTTCAGAAACTGGTAGGGCAGGCGGATGAACTCGTTGGCCAGCATCCCGCCGCCAACCAGGCCTGGGTTGCCGTGGTTGTAATCGCAGATGGCGATGGAAGCGCCTGGACCGAGGTCGTCGTAGGTATCGAAATCGAACAGGCCGATGGCCGCCGGGTAGGTGTGGGAGTGAAGGTTCCGGCCCACCCAGTCATACCGGTTCCCCAGCCCGTTGGGAAACAGCTTGTGGCGCGTGTTGAGCAGCAGCCGGGCGGATTCCACCGCGCCGCTGCAGACAATCACCAGGTCGGCGGTCTGTTCCTGGAGGCGGCCGTCGGCGTCGAAATATAACACTCCCCTGGCCCGGCCGCGCTGGTCCAGAAGAATCTCGCGGACCATCGAATCCGTGCGCAGCTCGCAATTTCCGGTGGACAGGGCGGCGGGGATAACGGTGTTGTGCGTGCCCGTGCGCGCGTTCACTTCGCAGGCGAATCCCACGCACCAGCGGCAGCGCATACAACTCCGCCGCCCGTTATAGGGCACGGTGTTGCGCAGCATGGGGATATCGAACGGGTGCAGGCCCAGGCGGAGCGCCGCCGGGTGCAGCGTCTGGTATTCCTTGTTGGGAGCCAGCGGCGGCATGGGCAGCGGCTTGCGGCGGGGCGCTTGGAAGATGTTGGCGGAAACATCTCCCGATACGCCCATTTCCCACTCGGCCTTCTCGTAGTAAGGGGCCATATCCGCATAGGAAATGGGCCAGTCTTCGAGCGTACTGCCGGCCACCGCGCCGTAGGTAGAGCGCATGCGGAAATCCCGCTCCATGTAGCGCCAGGCCATGGCGCCGTAGCTGAACGTTCCGCCGCCCACGCAGGCCGCGTTGTTGCTGTAGGCGGCCTCGCTGGGGTTGACGATTTGCTCTCCATGCTCGTCCACCAGCACGCGCGGGTTGCGGTCCTCATCCGGGCCGAAGGCATTGCCCAGGGCCGTGGTGCGCTGGTTACGCAGGTCGTCTTTGCGGCAATCGGCCGCCGAATACCACTTCCCGCGCTCGATGATCGCCACCTGCAAACCGGCCGCGGCGAGCTCCTTGGCCACTACGCCGCCGCCCGCGCCCGCCCCCACAATCGCCGCATTCACGTGTTTGAGAGCCATGGCGTCATCCCACCTTGGGCTGGCCTTCGCCGTAGCGCTGCCGGCCGCGCACCGGAGGAAACGGCAGGCCCAGCATCTTCCAGCTCGCCATGTTGCGGTTGCCGCCGTGGCGCGGGTCGCCGTAAAAACCCTGGCGGGTGTGGGTAAGAATCAGATCGAAGAACGTCCGGGAGTTTTCCTCCACATCGATCAGAGCCTCGGATTGTTGGCCGGCGGCCAGCTCCGCGAAGCGCTTGCCGAACTTGGCGCGGCTGGCCCGATCCACCGCGGCGATGCCCTGGCGGTAGGTCTTTTGGTATCTCTTAAAATGGCGCGTCAACTGAATGTCGATATAGTCGACCACCCCGGCCTGGCTGGCGCCGGCATCGCGGTCCGCGGGGATGATCTGCTCGCAGATGGCTTCCACGGTCTGGGCTTCGGCGGCGGTGAAGAAACGCCAGCCGGCGCCGCGCCCGCCTCCGCCGCAGGAGACGCCGGTCGCCGCCATCGCGGCCGAGAGGCCCGCGCCTAAGAAAGTGCGGCGCCGTAGCATGAGCTTCTTGCTATGCATGGGAATGCGTCCGCCAAGCCGCCGGGTCTCTTACGACACGGCCAGAATGCGGTGCACGATCTCGCAGTTCTCCCGGACTTCGTCCTTGATCCGGGGGAACATGCCCACGTAAATGCCGTCAGTGGGCTTGATACTCGCAAAAGCCGTGCGGAAGGCCTGTTCGACGCCGCGCTCGGGGATGCGTCCGGCGGCCAGAATCTTGAACGCGAAGCAGGGCTTTTTGGTTTGCCGTATGGCTTTGTACATGCGCGCCGGGTCGCTCTGCATGTAGATGTCGCTGGTCATCTCCATGATTTCGCCGTTGAGCGCCTTCTTCCATTCATCGGCGGTTCGCGTGCGGTTGTAGACGCAGCCGGAGTAGAAATCCACGTCCCATCCCTCGGATTCCACCAGGTCGATGACCTCCGGCTTGTGGGTGCCCACGCCCACCAGCGCGCCTGTGTCGCGCGCCTGCTTGCACCATTCCTTCACGGTGTCCATTTCGCCGGTCTGGAAGGCCTTGTCCACCACTTCGCCCTGCCTTTGCAGCGCCAGCGGCTTGAGGGTCTTCATCAGCATGGCGGAATCCACCCCGGCGGTCACCTGGATGATCAGGTGCATCTTGCCGCCCTCGGCTTGAAAGCGGGCCAAATCCTGCGGCGCGCGATCCAGGTGAGCGTAGTTGAACGCGTTGATGCCGAAGCGATTGGCCTGGTGCAGGACGTCGCATACGCGGTCCGCCGTGTACCACTCTTTCATGATCGCGCCGAGGGTGTTGTTGTAGTGGGCGTAGCCGTAAAACGGGTTGACGCCGAGCACCATGCGGCTGATCTCGACGTTGCCGAACTTGATCTTGGGGACCTGGATCTCGGAGGCCGGCCGGAGCGGCCCGGCGGCCCGGGCGGGAGCTTGCGGCGTCCCCGGGGGCAGGTTCTGGGCCTGCGGCCGCGCCTGTTGCGCCTGGGCCGACGCGGAGCCGGTCAGACCGGCCGCCAGGGCCGCGCTCGATTGCAGAAATCCGCGACGCGTGTTGGACATCGGAAAACCTCCAAGCTGGGAGAACGTCGCCGCTTCGCGCGGGCAGCCCACCGTCGGCGAGGGGCGGCGAAAAGCCTAATCAGGTCTTGATATTGTTTCTAACACGATTCGGGCGGGGCGCGGAGCCCCTATGCCGCGTGGACCGGCATATTCGCGCCATCGCTTTCGAGGGGGCATGCATGCCGGCGGACGGCCTCTTCAAGGTCCTTGAAGCTGATGGGCTTCGACACGTAGCCGTCCATTCCGGCCGCGAGGCATCGATCGGCATCGCCAGTCATGGCGTGCGCGGTTGTCGCCACGATGGGGATGTGGCGCAGAGTCGACTCTTCCATCTGGCGAATGCGCCGGGTGGCCTCAAAGCCGTCCATTTCCGGCATCTGCACATCCATTAAGATCAAGTCGAAGGGCTCCTCGCTCCACTTGGCTACAGCTTCCACGCCATCTACAGCCAAAGTCACGGAGTGCCCCATCTTGGTGAGCATGAACATCGCCAGTTTCCGGTTGACGGGATTGTCTTCGGCGACCAGGATGCGCGCCGGGCGGCGTGCTTCGTCGGTGGCCGCGGGCTTAGCCGGGCGGGCCGCGTGCGCGCTGTCGTCTCCCAGAGCCTTCTGTATGGAGTGGAGCAACTCTTCCGGACGGACCGGCTTAGTCAGATAGAGTTTCACTCCCGTTTCACGGCAACGGGCGGCGCTCCGGTTTTGATCGTCGGAGGTCAGCATCATGATCGTGGTCCCGGTCCATGCCGGGTTGGCGCGAATCCGCGCGGCAACCTCAAATCCGCTCATGGCCGGCATTCGCCCATCCAGCAGAACCAGGCGAAAAGGGTGTCCGGAGGCGGCGGCGCTGTCCAACCGATCGAGGCCGGCCGGCCCGGAATCCGCGCTCTGCGGCTCCATCCGCCACCGCCGCGTCAATTCTTCCAGAATCCTCCGATTGGTGGCGTTGTCGTCGATGATGAGCACCCGCGCGCCGCGGACGTCTGGAACGATTGCCGGCGCGGACAGCGCCTCCGAACCGGCTGGAGTTGCGAAGGCGACAGTGAAGTGAAATGTGGAGCCCACGCCCACTGTGCTTTCCATCCAGATTCGACCGCCCATCAACTGCACGATTCGCAAACTGATGGCCAGTCCAAGCCCGGTGCCGCCATATTGGCGAGTGATCGATGAATCGGCCTGCTCGAAGGCCTGAAACAGCTTGCCTTGTTTCGCCCGGGGAATCCCAGCACCCGTATCCCGCACGGTGAAGTGCAGCATGGGCGCGCCTGCGCCGGAAGGATCCAGGCTAACGGTCACGGCGACCTCGCCTTTGGCGGTGAATTTGACGGCATTGCCGGTGAGGTTCAGCAGTACCTGGCGCACGCGGACCGAGTCCGCAATCACCATCGGCGGCACGTCGGGCGCGATTTGATAGGTCAGCTCCAGACCCTTCTGGTGGGCGGGGACCGCCATGCTCTTCGACGTGTCCCCGACCAGATCGGCCACGGAAAACACCACCGGATCGATAGCGATCTTCCCGGCTTGGATCTTGGAGAAGTCGAGAATGTCGTTGAGGATCACGAGCAATGCGTCCGCCGAGGACCGCACCAGCGAAAGGTATTCCCGCTGTTCCGGCCCTTCGGCGGACATGGCGAGCTCGGCCATGCCGATGATGCCGTTCATGGGGGTCCGGATCTCGTGGCTCATGTTTGCTACGAACTCGCTCTTGGCTATGTTGGCCGCGTCGGCTGCCTCTTTGGCCTTCACTAACTCCGCGGTACGTTCCGCCACCTCCCGGGTCAGTTCTTCGGCGCGTCGACGCAACTGCCGGGTGTGGATCCTCTGCGCCGCCGCGGCAATCAGCACGCCCCCCAAAGCCAGCAGACCGTAAAACCACCAAGTCTGGTAAAACTCGGGTTTCAGGTCGAGACCCAGCGAGGCTCCGTCCGGGTTCCACACGCCATCGTCATTAGAGGCCGTCACCCGGAACCGGAATCTACCAGGCGGCAGGTTGGTGTAGTAGGCCACACGCCGCCCTCCGGCGTCTATCCAGTCCCGATCATAGCCCTCCAGTTGGTAGCGGAACTGTACCTTGGCAGGGATCGAGAGACTCAAGCCGGTGTAATGGAATTCGATTCGGTCCTTCCCGGGCGGGATGGTAACGCCCTGGGTGGAAACGAAGCTTTGCCCATTCGCGACCACTTCCTCGATCACCACCGGGGGGATCAACCCATTTTGCGCCAGGCGATTGGGATCCACCACGACGATCCCTTTTTGAGTGGTAAACCACAAGCGCCCGTCCTGGCCGCGCCAGGCGGCCGGCTGCGAAGCAGGGGGAGAGGCCTCGCTGGTCTTCATGCCATCGACGGCTCCGAATCGCGCAGCCCGGACGGCGGCGGCCTTTCCGGCGGCGACTTGGTCGAGGTCTTTCTGCGAGACCATGTAGATGCCGTCCGGGCCGCTGACCCAGAGGTTCCCCCGATCGTCCTGGAGGATACCGGTTGGAGAGCCGTCAAACAGACCTTCCCGCTTGCCGAAATGGGTGACCCGTCCGGTTTGGATCTGGAAGCGGTTCAGCCCGTGGTTCCTGCCGCCCAGCCAGAGATTTCCACGGCCGTCGTCGAGAATGGATTGGACCGCGAAATCGATTTGCTTCTGCTGGGCCTGTTCGGGCGCCTCACCTGCCGCAAACTTGAAAAGGCCCAGCACCGTGCCAAACCATAGCGTGCCGGACTGACCCCGGTAGATGGTGAACGTATAGTGGTGAGCCTCGGCGACAGGCGTGGCCTGGCCGTGGAACGTGAAGGGCTCAACCTGGCCGTTCTTGAAGCGGAAGGCGCGGGATTCGGAGGTGGTGACGATCAGACTTTCCTCATCCTCGTTGATCGCCGCGATGTAGTGTTCGGAAAAGCGTCCGCCGCCCGGGTAAAGGGTGAAATGTCCGTCCTTGAAACGCGTCAGCCCTCCAACGGTTCCTATCCAGAGGCTGCCGTCCTTACTCTCAAAAAGACCATTGCCATAAGCGCTGGGCAGTCCGTTTTTGGTGGTATAGGCAGTCACCACGCCATCGCGGATGCGCGCCAGGCCCCCGCCCGGGCAGAAAACGAAGATGCTTCCGTCGCGCCCCTCGGTGACATTGGTGGTGGGGTCGGCGGGCAGGTTCTGTTTGGTGGTGATGGTTGTCAATTTGGTGTTGCGGAAACGTTCCAGTCCGCTGGCCGTACCCACCCAGACGCTCCCCTCCCGGTCCTCAAGGAGACTCAGGATGTCATTATCGGTTCCCCCATCGGACGGGGAGAAAGAAGAGACACGATCCCCCGACACTCGAAACAGGCCGGAGTTAGCAGCGCCGATCCAGAGGTTTCCATCGCGGTCCGGAAGAATGGCATTTACCTCGCCGTGGATCGCGTCTCGCGCCACTGGCTTCATCGAAGTGCGGTCTTGACTCGCAAGGTACAGCCCATCGGCCGTACCAATCCACAGGCGTTTCTCCCGATCCTCGGCCAGCGCCGTGGCGCGCCGGCCGCCCACATCGATACCGGACTTGGACATCTGGCCATTGCGATATGCGTACAGCGCGGCCGCACCGCCGATCCAGACGACGTGCTCGGAATCCTCCAGGAAGGCGTAGATCCAGCCGGTTCCGTTCCCCAGCATCCTGGCTGGGCCGTCGCGGACGAGATAGACTTGGTCGTCCGTCCCGATAAGAATCCCGTGCTCTCTCGACTCGAAAAGCAACCGGATGTCGCCATCTGAGATGAAGGTGGGAGGGCGGTAATCCGAAAAATCTCCGCTCCGATAGAGCAGCGTTCGGCTGGACCCGCGTACGAGGAGATCGCCCTGGGCGCCGAGGCCGATCGACTTGATCGGTTCGTCCAACGGCCGCCCGCCTACTTTGGGCTCCACCAGGACAAAGCGGACTCCGTCGAACCGAACCAGCCCCGCCGAGGTCCGCATCCAGAGATATCCATCCGGGCTCTGCAGAATCTGATGGACTGCTTCACCCGGCAGACCGTCCTGCGAGTTCCAGGTGTCGTGACCATACTGGCTGATGTCTCTGCCGCGGTCCAACGCGAAAGACGGGCCCGACGAGCATAGAATCGCCGCCAGCAGCAGCGCCGCTATTCGCGGGCCACCATCAATATCCCTGGCGAGGCAGCGCGGGGATTTCCACGCAAGGCGTGCCGCAACGGTCAGTTTCCTCCCCACTCTATTAAATATCGGCTGTTTTGTAGATATTTCGAGGTCGTTCTTTAGATAGCAGCGCGCGACACAAAAGTGGGGTCAAGCCTTCGGGCTTGCCGGGGCGCCCTCTGGGCCAGCCTCTGCCCGGCTTCTGGCGTCGGCGCGAAAAACGCCGGAAACTCCCCGGCGCTTCCCGATTCGAGCCTCGTTGCCCGTCCGGTGGCGCCATCGGTAAGCCTTTGTAAAGCGCAACTTGTGAGCGGCCGCCCGTGTTATAACCAATGAGGCATTTATCCGCCGCCGGGACATACGGAGATTGCGGTGGGCCTCCAGACCCGCACGTGAGGTGAATCGACGATGAGACGAAACCTGATAGGACTCGCAATG
>JBEKPK010000037.1:0-23796 GCA_049520795.1 Bryobacteraceae bacterium | reverse complement strand
GGGTCAATTTCCGCGGCGTGAAGCGCAAGATGAGCAACTACAATCTGCGGCCTCGGAAGCGGCAGCGCACACGCCGCATCGATGTCTCCGCGCGGATAAGGATTGTTAAGTGAACAGTATTGCGGCTAGGTCCAATACTGTTCACTTAGGACGTCTGCTCCTCCGTGGCGCAGGCTCTCAGCCTGCCGACTCGACACTCGTGTCGAGTCTGGCGCTTGGTCCGCCACCAAGCGTCGAGTCTCGACGCGGCAGCCTGAGAGGCTGCGCCGCGGAAGAGAGCAGCGATTAAGTGAACAGCATTGCGGCTAGGTCCTGCCTCGTCGCGCAGCCGGAGACCCCAGTTCTCGTGCCGTACCCGACGGGCATAACAGCCCTTGCGCCAGCGTCGGGGACGCGTCCGGTTTGGGCCTCGTCGGCGTCGTCCGCCGCGAGGGGCTCGGCGCCGCGGCGGCGAAAGCCCCGCCAGGAGCGCCCCAGGAGCAGTTGCCATATCTACTCTGGTTGCGGCTAGGCCAAGCTGTGTCTCCGGCCTCTGCGCAAAAAACGCCCTGCTTCAGCGTCAATAGGCGCCGACCGACACGCGTAACGCTATCGGCTCGGCTCGCAGATTGAGCCCGTTGTCGGTCTCGTCGCCGTTGAGGATGCGGAGGAACTTGAAGACCCCGTTTTCGTAGGTCCCTTCGTCGACCCGCATAAACTGGCGGCGCTTGTTGGCCTCGACCGGCCGGAAATCCACCCGGCCGTAGTACCCGGCCACCAGGAACTTATTATCCCCAAGCTGGGCCACCAGGACGCGCCCCGTGGGATTGGGATTCGTCGCGGGGGCCGCGCCGCGACCGCCGCCCCGGCCACCGGCGCCGAAGGAGATGGAGGCATTCCACGGTCCGAAGTGAAGCGTTTGCGTGGGCGTGCCGCTCTCTTCCACGGCAGTCTGCACCTTGCCTTCGAAGTTGAGCAGGGCCACCTCGCGCATCATGGGGCCGATCAGCCGGTAGTTCAGCGCGGTGGGGGAGTACTGGTCCTGCGTTGGGCCGGTGGGCGCCGCGGGAGCGGCTCCCGGCGCGGCCGGTGGAGGCGTGGGGAGGGTGGTGTAGTCCAGGCCGAAGGGCGAGAAGCCGATGCCCTGCAGGCCGAGGACCGAGAAGAAGAACCGGGAAACCCCTGCGCTGCCGCTGGTTTCCGGCACGAACAAAGGATTGTCGTCCCGATGATAGAGTTCCAGTATCTTCAGGTATGCCACGGGGTCGCTGTTGTAGATGTCGGGCGATTCGATGTCGATCGCCGGGGCCGCGACCTTCCAAATCGGGATCACGTTGTCGGTGGGGCCGCCGGCTTCATAGCCGCCGGGGGCGCCCGGCTTGATGGGATCGCGCAGGGCGGCGTTGGCGTACATCGGCAGCGGATAGATCGCCTTCCCCGCGGCAGCGACCTTTCCCACGTAGGTGGCCACGGCCCAGGCGTGGAAGTTCACTTCCGCTTCCCCTGCAAAGGCGGCTGTCCAATTCGGAAAATCGCCCTGTTTGCCCATGGCCTTCAGTACATCGGCCGGAACGGGACCGTCGAACAGCTTTTGCGCGGCCGGGGAGTAGTCGCGGGTGGAACCCCAGGTTCCGGATTCGTTCTCCACCTGCACTATGATCACGGTGTGCTGCGGGTCGAAAGCCTTGAGGTGGCGCATGAACGCGGTGAACGCGCGGATATCGCCCTCCAGGGATGCGGCGGCGAAGGGCGACGGCGAATCCGCCGGGCTTCCGTTCCTGCCGATCAGGTGGGAGTACTTTTCCGGCTCCGCCTTGGCCCACTCGGGCATGTAGTGTTGGCTGCCGTTCTTCCAGGTGCCGAACCAGAGCAGATCGAGGCGCATGTTGTGCGCGCGCGCCTGGGTGATGATGGTATCCACCACGGAAAAGTCGAACTGCCCCTTCTTGGCTTCGATCTGTTCCCAGTAGACCGGTATCTCGAGCGTATTGGCGTGGAGGTATTCCATGGCCGGCCACACTTTGGGAAGCATGTTCGGCCAGCCGCTCGAATTGTGCGCCTGGGCGCCCAGCATCAGGTAGGGCGCGCCGTCCACCATAAAACCGTAGCGCCCGTCCTTCTTCACCACCTTGGGGATGGGGCGCTCCTTCACCGGCGCCGAAGCCGGCGGCGCCGCCGGGGCGGGCGCCTGCGCCTGCAGCGTGACGGCGACGCTACAGGCCGCGAGAAAGGCCACCCAAGTGGCCGGACGAAAGTGCTTTCCAAAACGCACGGCAGTCATGTCGAACACAATCCTTTCCACCGGAATTCCGATTGCGGAGTCCCGACTCTTAATCAGTATACGCGAGGCGGGATGTCACCGCACCACCCGCCGCGAATTCCCGCCGCCCTCACTCCTCCACCGCCGCTACATTCGATACCTCCGCCTGTCGGACGCCATACAGCTTCATCAGGCGTTGGCGGATTTCCTCCGCCAGGCGCTCGGGCTTCTCCTCCGGGTCGTGTTCCACTACTACCTTGAAGAACAGGTTCGTCCGGCTCGTCCGGCTCATGCGCGCTCATCTCCCTCCGACTCCTATACTAAAAGAATGGAGTGCGCCATTTGCCATACCCGCCGCCCGCGGCGTTTCTGCCCCGGCGTGCGGGGCGACATATGCAGTATCTGCTGTGGCTCGGAACGCGAGGTGACGGTGAGCTGCCCTCTCGATTGCGAGTACCTGCGCGAGGCGCGCCGCCACGAGAAGCCGCTTCCCCTGGATCCGGAACAGATCCCCAACCGCGACATAAAGGTCTCGGAGGAATTCCTGGACGGACACGTGGCGCTGGTCGAGACGCTGGCGAACGCCATGGCGGACGCCGCTTCGCGCATTCCCGGCGCGGTGGACACGGATGCGCGCGATGCGGTCAAGGGGCTCATCCGGACGTATCGGACCCTGGAGAGCGGCGTGTACTATGCAAGCCGCCCGGAGAGCATCCTGGCCGCCGGAATCTTCGATGCGGCGCAGGAAGCGGTTTCCGGCTTCCAACGCGAAGAGCGGCAGGACACCGGTCTTACGCGGACGCGCGACTCTGACGTGCTCAAGGCGCTGGTCTTCCTGGAGCGTATCGGAATCGACCGCAACAACGGGCGTCCCCGCGGGCGGGCTTTTATCGATGCGCTGCGCCAGTTCTATGCCGGAGGCGACAGCCCGGAGCCGGCCGCGTCGGATTCCTTAATTTTGCCCTGAGGCGGCGCGGGCTTCACGGTCTCGATCAGGAAACCCCGTTTCTTGCCCGAGGCGACGATGTGCCCCGAGAACCGCTCCGAGCCGTTCACCTTTAGTTGCACAGCGCGTTCGACCGGGTAATCGAATGTGAGCAGGCGCCCTTCCTGCAAACGCATCAAGTCGTGCATGCTCAATGTCGGACCCTCCAGGCGTCCCTCCACGCTGAGGATCGCGTTTCTCAGGAGCCGCAGGACGCGGGTTTGTTCCGCCTCGCTGGCGTGCGTCTTGCGAACCGACCATTGTTGGTCGAACTTCTGCCGCATCATCTTGATCACGATAGACGGCAAGGCGATGTTCATCATGCCGACCGATTCGCCGATGCGCACTTCGACGCCAATCGATACCACCGCTTCATTGGGGGCCATCAGGTGCAGGAGCTGCGGTTCGGTCTCCATGGCGTCGATGGTGAACTCCACCGCCGTCACGCCCTTCCAGGCTTCCCGCAAGTCATTCAGGATAATGCGGAATAGACCGTCCAGCAACTTCTGTTCGATCTCCGAGATCTCGCGCTGGATGCTGGCCGAGGCTTTCCCCGTCCCTCCCAACAGCATCTCCAGGATCGGAAACACCAGCGAGGGGTTCAACTCCAGGACGCCGTTTCCGTCGTAAGGCCGCAAACCCAGGGATACCATGCAGGTAGGCGATGGCAGCCCGTCCAGAAACTCCGAGTACGAGAGTTGTTCGACGCTCACCAGGTTCACCGTCAGGTAAGAGCGCAGGTAAGCCGAAAGGCTCGAAACCAGGTTCCGGACGAAGGTGTCGTGCAGAAGGTGGATGGCGCGCACCTGCGACTTGGGAATCCGGTCCGGGCGGCGGAAGTCGAACTTGGCCGCCGGCGAGTCGCGCCGGTGGTCCTGAGCGTTCTCGAATACCGCGTCGATTTCTTGCTGCGATAGCTGGCGGCCCACGTCCCGGCTCCTACTCCTCTATCGGCGTCACCCCCGCGAAACTTTAATCCGAGCGCCTTTCCCCGGATCTTTCGCGTCCCGTCGCTCCGCCGGGGCATTTTCCGCATTTCGGCCCTAATGGAATTGCTTAATTCCTCCGATGAATGAAGGTGAAGGGAGCCGAATGGACTCACAGATTCTGGTGGTGGACGACTCCGCCGCAATCCGCAAGATTCTGCAGCGCGTGCTGCGCCAGACCGGCATGTCGATCGGAACGATTCATGAGGCTGGAGACGGGCAGGAAGCCCTGGAGATCCTCAAGGCGCGGAAGATCGACCTGATCCTGTCGGATATTAATATGCCTCGCATGGATGGATTGCAGTTTCTCGCGGCCGTGAAGTCGTCTTCCGAGCGGCGCCATGTTCCGATAATCATGATCACCACCGAGGGTGGTGAAACCAAGGTCGCGGAGGCCGTCCGGCTCGGCGCATCCGGTTATGTCCGTAAACCCTTCACCGCCGACCAGATCAAAGAGAAGTTGGTCGGATTCCTGGAGGTCGCGCCACTATTATGAAACTCCAGGAACTAATCTCCGATTCCATAACCCGCTCCGCCACCGAGGTGTTCTCCACCATGCTCGACGTGCAACTCCGATGCGGGCCGATCTCCATCGAGAACGGCGCGCCGGAAGCCAGCGACGGGGTGGTTTCCTTCATCGGGTTGGCGGGATCCTGGGCGGGCGCCGGAAGCCTGGTGTGCTCGCCCGCCATGGCGTGCCGCATCTGCGCGCAGATGCTCCTGACGGAGCAGACGGCCGTGAACGATGAGGTGCTGGACGCCGTTGCGGAGCTGACCAACATGATCGTCGGCGGGGTCAAAACCCACCTGGAAAGCCATCTCGGGCCTCTCGGACTGAGCCTTCCCACAATCGTATACGGGAAAAACTTCAGGACCAAGAGCGTCGGTTCCGCGGAGTGGATCGTGGCGCCGTTCCACTGGGAGGATGAAACCCTGATCGTCAAAATGTGCCTCGCCCCCAGTGAGAAACCTCATTTCCCGAGTCATGGGTCGAGCCAGACTTGCGCGATGGAGGTCTGAGCCTGCCATCGGGAGGAGACGATGCCACCAGCCATGGCGCGCTGCCAGCGAGACTGCAGCGGCTGTATGCCGGAAGCTGGGCGCGGGCCGATCTGATGCCACAGATCGCAGCCTTCGTAAAAGGGCAGGACTGGACGGAGGTCGAGGCGGCGAGCCGCTGCGGCGTGACGCAGCCTCGCAGGGCCCGCTTCACCGGCCCGACGAGCCGAAACCGCCCGCGCCGCGGGTCGAATCGGTTAGTTCGCCCTCCACCCATTCCACCGGCTCGTAACGGGCCACGATCATCTGCGCGATGCGGTCTCCGGCGTGGATGGCGTATGGCTCGCGGGCCAGGTTCAGCAGAATCACGCGCACTTCGCCGCGGTAGCCCGGGTCGATGGTGCCGGGCGCGTTGGGCATGGTGATGGCGTGGCTGAGCGCGAGGCCGCTGCGGGGGCGCACCTGGGCTTCGTACCCTGGCGGCACTTCTATGGTCATGCCGGTCGCGATCAGCTTCGGTACGCCCGGCTCCAGGGTGACGTCTTCCACTGCACAGAGGTCCATACCGGCGTCTTCCTCCGGTCCGTGAGCGTACGTCGGGAGGACGGCGGCGGGATGGATGCGTTGGATTCGTATCCGCACCCCGCTATGATAACTTCTTGACCCACCCGAAACGCGTCATCACGCTGGCGCCCATGCCGCCGGAGAAAACCGCTTACGCGCTGGCGCGCTACAGCCGGTCGCCCGATTCCATCCGCGACTCCATCGCCTGGGTGCGCAGTCACGATTCGCGCAAGTTCCTGGAGAGCTTCTATTTCCAGTACGGCCACGCCTCCATCGCCGACCTGGGGCACGCCGTCCTGTGTTTCGAAGGCATCTCGGAGCTGGCCGCCACCGAGGTGGAAGAGGAGCCGCTGTGGGACGGGCAAGCGAAATCGTCGCGCTACCAGGATTTCTCGCGGTCGGGCTTCATCACTCCCGGCGAACTCGCGGGTTGTGAAGCGGCCGCCTATGGCGCGGCCGGTGAGGCGCTGCTGGAGGCCTACGCCAGGGTCAACCGGCTGGCCTTCGAGCGCCTGAGCGAAAAGCTGCCGCGCCCCGAGGACATGAAGCCCGAGGTCTACCAGCGCAATCTGGCGGCGCGAGCGTTCGACGCGGCTCGTTACTTGCTCTTCTGGGGCGTGCCCACCAACGTGGGCCAAGTGGCCAGCATTCGGACGCTCGAAAAGCAGATCCGGCGCTTCAAGGCCTCCGAGTACCAGGAACTGCGCGAGCTGGGCGACGAGATAGCGGAGGCCTGCGCCGCCGAGCCCGATTGCCTATGGGACGCCGCGGCCGCTACGGAGCCGCTCGCGCCCACGCTGGCCCGCCACGCGGACCCAGACCAGCACGCCGTCGAATCCCGCCGACATCTTAAGCGCTGGGCCGAGCAGAACCTGCCCGCGCCGCGGGGCGGCGCAGCGCCCTTGGTGGATTTGCTGAAGCCGGCGAACACGCCCGCCGAGATCGCAGCCACGCTGCTCTATCCGGTCACCGACCGGCCGCTCCGCGAGCTGTACGAAATCGCATGCGGCTGGAGCGCGGCCCAACGCGCCGAGGTATTCGACGTGGCGCTAGAGTCGCGCACCCGACGCGATGAAATCCTGGCCGGATTCCGCGGTGGCCTCTACTGTTACGATCTGACAATCGACATCGGGGCCTACCGCGACCTGCACCGTCACCGCCGCTGCCAGAAGTTCCGTCAGGAATACTCCGGCAAGCTGGGCTACGATACGCCCGCCCTGGTGAGGGAGGCCGGCGCGTCCGCCGTTTACGATTCCGCCATGCGTCGGGCCCTGGACGCCATGCAACGCCTGCCAACTCCCGCCGCCCACTATCTTCTGCCTTTCGGCGCTCGCTCGCGCTTCCTTTTCAAGATGGATTTCGCCGAGGCGGAGTACATTTGCAAGCTGCGCAGCGGCGTAAAGGGCCACTTCAGCTACCGCGCCATCGCCTGGGAGATGAAGCGGAAAATGGAGGAGTTGGAGCCGGAGTTGGGGCGCCTGATGGAGGCTACGCCGCCCTGGGTGGAGGATCCGCTGCGGAGGTAGAGGCCGAAGCGCCGCCGGCAGGTGTGAAGGAATCGGGCGAATTGCCGGGTTGACAGACGAAAGCGCATGCCCCACAATTTCGATGAACCCTGCGGGGGAAGTGCTAGAAAATGCAACCTCTGGACAGCAAGTCTGAAAGCGCTGAACGCGTGGCCGTTCCCACCGGACAAATGGCCGGCGCCGCGACCGGTTTCATGCTGGCCGCCTACACGATCTGCTATTTCGGTTACGCCCTGATCCGGATAGCGAAGCAGCCGCTGTGGCTGGATGAAGTGTCTACCCTGTGGATGTGCCGCCTTCCGGATATGCGGCATATTTGGAGCGCTCTTGCGGCGAACTCCCCCGATACCGCGCCGCCGGCCTTCTATGCGGTCTGCCGCGCGCTGCGCGATTTGACTGGAAACGACCAGATCGGCATCCGGCTGGCGCAGGTCGTGGGGTTTTACCTCGCGCAGATCGGGATCTTTCTTTTTACACGGGCGCGGCTCGGCGCCACTATCGGTTTTTGGGCGATGTTGATACCGGTCGCGACCGGCGGGCTGCAGTACGCCACGGAGGGTAGGCCCTACGCCGCTGTTCTCGGCTGTTTTGCTTTGGGCGCCTGGTTCTGGCAATCCTGCGGAAAAGACGCGGGATGGCGAAGCCCGGCCGGCATGTGGTTGACCCTGTCCCTGGCGGTCGCCCTTCACTTCCTTGCGGTGTTGATTCTGATTCCGATTGCGGCGGCGGAATTGACGAGGACCTGGCAAAACAGAGGAATTGCTTGGCGATGCTGGGCCGGCATTCTGGCGAGCGCGTTTCCGCTCGTCTTTTATCTTCCTCTGTTGGTCCGGCTGCGCTCCCTCACTTTGGCCGCGGCGTCCGCTCCTTCCTACTATGCGCGCCCTACGCCTGAGGCCCTGATCGATGCCTACCAACAGTTGTTTGCGCCTCCAGGATGGGGGATGCTGGCGGCGCTTGGCGCGGTTCTGTTTCTCGCGACCCAACTGATTCGGACTTCGTCGGAAGAGTCCTCCGACCGCGGTGGATTCCCTCTCGCCGACGCGGTCCTGGTTCTCTCGCTGGTGTTGTTTCCGCCGTTGATGTTCGCGTTCGCCCGGATCTTTACCCATACCTTCCACGTCCGTTACACCGTGCCCGCGATCTTCGGCTATGCCGCCATCGGCGGATTGCTGGCGTCGAGGTTGCCGCGGAGAATTATCGTGGCGCGAGGCCTGTCCGCGCTTTTACTCCTGGTGATGGCGGTGGCGTCCATCCGGGAGATCGGGCACAATTGGGCAACCCCCGACATCGACATGCTTCAAAGCGTCCGGAACGATCTGCCCATCGTGGTCGGCGAAGGCGGGCAGTTTATCGAACTTCGTGAAAACGCCCCGCCCCGCTTGCGGGATCGCCTGGTTTACCTCACTACCCCGCCGGAAGTCCTGAATCGGGATCCCACTAACGAGAACATCGTAAAGAACTGGACCGGCATCTACCCCATGCCGGTGTATCCGGCGCAGGAATTTCTGGCCGGTCATCGCGGGTTTCTGCTGTATCACGCCGGCAAAGGCGCACAGCCCATGACGGATTGGCTGGCGAAGAGAGTGGGGAGTTTCGGCGTCATTGGGCGCCAAGGCGACCGGTGGGTGTTTCTCGTATCGCCCTAGCCGCCACCGCAAGGCCATATTCGATGCTGGTATCGGGTATGGTATGCTGAAACGTCATGGAGACAGCGCGCAAGATCACCGTCGAGGTTCCGCCGGAGCTTCTCGAAAAGGCGCAACGAGCCAGCGGCGGCGGCATCACCCAGACCGTTCGTACCGGCCTGCAACTGGTCGCGGCGTCGCAGACCTACGCGCGGCTTCGCCAGTTCCGGGGCGAGGTTCGCTTCACTCGCACCTCATCCGAGCTGAAGGCCGACCGATGATCGCGGTCGACACTAGCACCTGGATAGCCTACCTTCAAGGAGACGCCGGCCAGGACGCGGATCTGCTCGATAGGGCGCTCCGGGACCGGCAGGTCCTGATGGCGCCAGTTGTGCTCACCGAAGTGCTGAGCGACCCGATGCTTCCTTCCGAGGTCTCACGGACTCTTTCGGAACTGCCACTCATCGAGGTCGGGGCCGGCTACTGGCAACGGGCAGGCGAGTTACGGGCGAAGGTGTTGGCAAAGCGCCGCAAAGCGCGCCTCGGCGATGCCTTGATCGCCCAGAGCTGTATCGATCGCGGGATTCCTCTCCTTACGCGAGATCGGGATTTCCGGGCGTTCGCCGGCGCCGCCGGCTTCGATCTTCTGATTGCGTCCGCGGCCGACTGAACCTCTCCCTACGCTCGTAGTGTCCGTCTCTTCATATGACTGGTTTTGCCGCGCTACCCGAAGTTAGCGGCGGATGGGCGCCTAATTGGTTATTGATCGCCGCGGGCCGGGGGATCTAGGCTGAACGTGCGGCCCATCCGGGCTCACACGGAGAATCTACGTGCTAAAGAAACTGCTTCTATCGCTTGCCTGTCTCACCCTGATCGGGGTCATCTTTTCGCGGACCACCACCGGCCAGTTGCTGGTCGTCGCCGTGCAAGGCAATACCCAGTGTCCCTTTGCCAAAACCATGGGCAGCATGGACAGCGTAAAGGCCATCCGGGCGTCGACGGAGCGCATCAGGAAAGCCAACCGCCTGCTTCGGGAAGATGGGGATCTGCAGTTGTGGGACACTCCCCGGGGCCGCTTCTGGATGCCGCGCAGCAGCGCGGCGATGGAGCCGCTGGTGCTGGCCGAGCAAGAGAACGAGATTTATGGCAAGGGCCCGCGGGCGGTGCAGGCCGGCGACGTGGTGCTCGATTGCGGCGCCGACATCGGCACGTTCACGCGGACCGCGCTCGGGCACGGAGCGGCAACCGTGGTCGCCATCGAACCGAGCCCGGAGAAAGAGCCCTGCCTGCGACGCAATTTCGAGCAAGAGATCGCCGCCGGCCGCGTCATCGTCGTCACCAAAGGGGTGTGGAACCAGGACGGCACGCTCAGGCTCTATGACGATACCGGCAGCGTGGTGGACCGGCGCGGGACGGGGCGGGGCGTGGACATCCAACTGACCACCATCGACGAGCTGGTGGCCGACCTCAAGCTGCCCAGGGTGGATTTCATCAAAATGGACATTGAGGGCGCGGAGAAACAGGCGCTCGCCGGCGCCCGCGGCGTCATCCTCAAGTTCCACCCGCGGATGTCGATCGCCACCGAACATCTCTTCGACGACGCGGTGGCGATTCCGCGCACAGTGCGCGAGATTTCCCCCGGCTACGCGCTGGCTTGCGGGCCGTGCGAGTGGGCCGACGGACACATCCGGCCGCAGACGGTCTACTTGTTCTGAGACGGGCTGCACGCCCGCCTCCGATGCCCGTCCACGTGCTAGAATGCTTCGCTTCCATGAAACGCGACCCGGGGCGCCTGGTGGTTCTGGAGGAAAGTCCCAGCCTGCGAACGGCCGCTGTGCGCGCCCTGCGGGACGCCGGATTCGACGCGCGGGCCTGCGCGTCAGTCGACGAAGCGCTGAGCGCGGCCGGCGATCCGCCGGTTTCTCTCGTGCTGGCCTCGTCCACGCTCATCGCGGCGTCGGCCCAGTCCTTTGATCGGCTGTTGAGCGCGAGCCGCCGCCCCGCAGTCCTGTTTTCGTGCCCGCAGACGCGGCGTTGCCCGCTGGACCCCGAAGTTTCCTGCCAGTACCTTGGCTGCCTTCTGAAACCCAACGATTTCGCTCCGGAAACGCTGGTGGGCAAGGTCAGGGCCGCGCTGGCCTGACGGAGTGCTCCGGTTCCCGCCCGTCAGGCTGCGCCGCGGCGCGCGACGATTTCGAAATTGCTGCCCAGCCGCCGCAGCGGCGGCGCGCGCAGAATCCAGTTATCCAGCGCGCGCGCGGCGCGATAGCCGCTCCTCCACCCGGGAAACAGGCCGGCCAGCGGCGTGGAGCCGAAATCGTACACGTCCACGAGCGTCTCGAACCCCGCGCGATGGAAAAGGCCGGCCGTGTCTTCGGCATCCAGTTCCCGTTCGCCGGGGCTCTGGTAGCGCGACATCAGCCCTGGCGCGAGCAGCCGCCCCACGGCTCCCGAGAGCCTCTTGCGGCTGGGGTCGAGCGAGTAGAATACGCCGCCCGGCGCCAGCGATTCCCAGACGCGGCCGGGCAGAGCGGCCAGTTCGGTCTCCGGCAGGTGGTGCAGGAAGAAGATGGCGATAACCGCGTCGTAACGGCCCGCTGGTGCGTCCAGGGCGCCGGCCTCCGCGAATCGCGCGTTGCCCGCTCCCAGGCGCCCGGCATCGGCGCGCGCTTGCCGGATAGCGGCGGGGGAAAGGTCCACGCCCAGCACCTCCGCCACCCTTGGCGCCAGCAGCAGTTCCGTATCGCCGATGCCGCAGCCCAGGCTCAGCAGGCGTGATCCCGGCCCCGCCCCCGTCATGCGCAGAATGCGCCCGGCCATGTGCCGGCGCAGAGCCCTTACCGCGGGCCGCGCAAAGTGCAATTGCGCGAAACCGCTATACAGCTTTTCGTGGTAGTCCAGTTCCCCGCGGGCGGTTTCGGAGTGCGGGTCGTCCACTCAGGCCGCTTTCCGCCGGCGCGCGTAGCTTATCCAGGTCACCATCAGCGAGAGCGCCAGCAGGGAGCCGTCCCGCAGCAGGGTTCGCCAGGAAATGGCGTCGCCGTTGGGACCGAAGCAGCCGCAACTGATATCCATGTGCCTCGAGTACGCCCAGACCATCAGGGTGAAGAAGCCCGCCAGCAGGAGTGAGACCGCGGTAGCCGCCGTGCGCAGCCAGCGGCCCGCAATCAGCAGCGCCCCCAGCGCCAGCTCCACCCACGGCAGGGTGCGCGCCAGCGGCGCCACCGCCCAATAGGGCAGCACTCTGTAATCGCCGATGGCTCCGGCGAACAACTGCCAGGGAACCCTCAACTTGAGCCAGGCCGCGTAGGCGAACACGGCCCCCAGCGCGATCCGCGAAACCAGCGCGATCGCGCGCCAGGTCTTACTTGAGAAGGTCATTGAGGAGCGTAGTCAGCAGATCGTACTTCAGCGCGTAGCCCGACAGCGGGTACTGTTTGGAGCCGCGCATCACAATCGCCGTGGGAGTCTGGTTTATGCCGGCGGACTGTCCCCGCTCAACGTCCGACTGCACCTCGCTCGCCACTCCCGGGTCCTTGGCCAGCGCCTGGACTTTCTTCTGCTCGGCCGCGGTGAGCACGCTAGCCACGGTTTCCCATACCTTGCCGCTGGCGGCCCAGGTTGTCTGAGTCTTGAAGAGCGCGTCGGCCACGGCTTCGTACTTGCCCACCCGAGCGGCGGCGGTAGCGTAGTTGGCCGCTTCGCGGGAGTACTTGTGCTCCGGAATGTTGAGCGGGAACTCGCGCGCGATAATGCAGACCTTGCCCGGCACGACGTAGTCTTTTATAAGTTGTGGGAGCGTTTCGATGTGAAAGGTCCTGCAGGCGGGGCATTCGAAATCGCTGTAGACCTCGATGCCGACGGGCGCGTTGGGATTCCCCATGATCTTACTCTTGTCCGCATCCAGGGAAGCCGCCAGAACGGGCAGTGCGGCGGCGAGGGCGAGAGCGACGAGCTTCATGACTCCATTCTACCGATGATGGACGGGCGGCGGCGTACGCAAGTACGCAAGGGGGTGTGGGACATGAGAGCGGCGGATTCTCGGATTCCGAAGCGAATCGCAGCAATCCGGGCGTAGCCAATACTCAGGGGGCTTCTCTAGCCCGTCAGGGCGAAAGAAAGTAGCCCACGGCGTAAGCCGTGGGGCTGGTGAGCAACCGTGGCAGCCCCCGGAGGGGGCGGAAGAGGATCTTTCGCCCCTGCCGGGGCTTGGCCGACTTCGCTATTTTCCCACGGCTCACGCCGTGGGCTACTTTCTTTCGCTCCTCCGGAGCTTCACCCGAGGACATCTCTCCTGTGTCGCGCACCCATTCCTCCGCACAAACCCTCCGCTCACCCCAGGCTGGCCTCCAGTTCGGCCCAGCGCGCGTAGAGCGCCTCGATGCCGGCTTCGGCGGCCTGCAGCTTCTCATAACAGGCGGCCAGGCGCGGCCCGTCGGAAACCGCTTGCGGGGATTGCATTTCCGCGCGGATCGCAGCGGCTTCAGCCTCGGCCTCCAGGATTCGCGCTTCCATTCGCTCCCATTCGCGCGATTCCAGATAGGACAGCTTTTTCTTCGGCGCCGCCGCCGGAGCCGGCTTGGCGCCCATCGCCGGCTTCTCCGGCCTTTGCGTCTTTTGAGCCAGTTGGGCCTGTTCCCACTGCCAATAGTCCGCGTAAATGCTTGCGCCGCCCTGTCCGTCCAGCCCGAGGACGGCGGTGGAGATTCGATCCAGCAGATAGCGGTCGTGCGTCACCATCACCAGCGCGCCGGGGAAGTCCATAAGGCTTTCCTCGAGGACTTCGAGGGTGGGTATGTCGAGGTCGTTGGTCGGTTCGTCGAGCAGCAGAACATCGGCGGGCTCGAGCATCAAACGCGCAATCAGCACGCGCGCCTGCTCCCCGCCGGAGAGGCTCGATATGGGCCGGTCGAGCTGGCCGGAATCGAACAGGAAACGCTTGGCCCAGCCCGCCACATGCATGGGGCGGCCGCGGAAGAGCACCGTCTCTCCGCGCGCGCCCAGCCCAAGGCGCAGAGTCTGCGCGGGGTCCAGATGCTCGCGCGCCTGGTCGAAGTACACCGTGCGCAGTGCGGTGGCGCGCTCGATGCGGCCGGAATCGGCGTCCATCTCACCCGCCAGCATCCGCAGCAGGGTGGTCTTGCCGGTTCCGTTCAGGCCCACCAGCCCCAGCCGCGCTCCGGGCGTCAGCGCGAAGCTCAAATCGCCAAACAACGTGCGGCCGCCGAGCGCTTTTGAGACGTCTTCCACCGAAATCAACCGCTTGGTGCGGCGATCGGTGGCCGTAAAGTCGATCTGGGCGGCGCCTTTGGGACCCCGCGATTCCAAATCCGATAGCTCCTCAATCAGCCGGCCAGCCTCGTCGATGCGCGCGCGGGATTTGCCGGTGCGCGCCTTGGGGCCGCGCCGCAGCCACTCCAGCTCGCGGCGGACCTTGTTCGAGAGCGACTCCTGACGGCTGGCCCGCGCCGTGAGGAACTCGTCCTTCTTCTCCAGGAATTGGCTGTAACTGCCTTCCACCCGGAAAATGCCGTCCGGGTAGGCGCGGTCCAGCTCGGCCATGTCGTTCACCACGTTGTCCAGAAAGTAGCGATCGTGGCTCACCACCACGCTGGCGAAGGAGGCCGTGGTGAGCAGCTTTTCGAGCCACAGGATGCCCTCCAAATCCAGGTGGTTGGTGGGCTCGTCTAGGAACAACAAGTCGGGCAGCGCGGCCAGTTCCCGGGCAATCGCCAGCCGCCTGCGCCATCCTCCGGAGAGCGACTCGACGCGCGCGGCCCCGTCGGCGAACCCCGCGCGGCCCAGCGCCACGTTGACTCGGGCGGCGCGCTCCGGCGGCTCCAGCTTTTCGCCGGCGATGGCCTGCGCCACTACCCCGCCCGCCGTTTGGCCTTCGGGAAAAACCGTCTCCTGGGGCACGTAGCCTACCCGCGTGTTGCGCCGCATGGAGATTTCCCCGGAGTCGGAATCCAGTTGCCCGGAGAGGATCTTCAGCAGCGTGGTTTTTCCCGAACCGTTTCGCCCGATCAGGCCCAGGCGCTCGCCTTCGGAAATGCCCAGGGCGATGTTCTCAAACAGAATTCGCGAGCCGAAGCTCTTGGACAGGGACGAGCAGCTTTCGAGAAGAGCCATGGCTATCGGTTTGAGCGCCCGGCCGCCATCCGGAAACGGTTTGGGACATCTATACCCAGGATAGCGTAAGATGAAAAATCGAAACACGATGCCCATCCTTCGCCTTGCCTATTTGGCGCTATTCCTCATCGCGCTGGTGGCCGTTTTCACGCTCTGGAGCCAGGTGGGCGGGCAGGACCACATGGACTTGATCTCCTGGTACTGGAAACTCGGCCTGGGGGTGGGCGCCGCCTTCGCCATCACTCAGGGCGCCGCAGCCGCGGTTTCGGGCGCGCGGGCGTGGAACCCGCGCAGCGTGAAATGGCTCCTCGTCGCGCTCGCCCTCCTGGCCGGCTGCGGTCTGGCCTCCTGGTATGCGCACCTCCATTATGAAGACGACAACCAGGATGACGAGGGCGGCGCGGCCACCCCGGCCGTGGCCGTGACTCGCGGATACGAGTGGGATCGGGCTTTTAGCCTGCCGCCGGGCTTCTGCCAGGCGGGCCGCGTTTTCGCGAGAGTACGCGCTGTCTCGGCACGGCCAGACGGCGCTACGCCGGCCCATCATTCCTTAAGTTGTGATAAACCGCGCTAGTCCTTTAGAGCTATTCTTGGTAACCCGTAACTTCGCCGGGAAAAGATCGCCCCACTAGTTGAGTGGCGAACCGCGCACAGCTATGGCCCCGATGTCTGCCCGTCTCGATCCTCGCCCTGGCCACGGCGTTCTCGCCGTCTCACGGCATATCCGCTGATTTGCCGACGGCCGAAGTGACGCCCTTGCTGGAAGACGTGAATCCGGTTTTACTGCCGGTTCTGGCGGCGCAAAGCCATTCGGCTCATTTAAGTCCTTTGAATACCAAACGGCTGCTGGTGGTGATTCCGGATTACCAGACGGTCGAACCCAGCAAGGTCTTCAAGCCGCTTTCGGCGGCGGAAAAGTGGGATCTGGCGCTGAAGGAGACGGTGGACCCATTCAACCTGGCTACCGCCGTGATGACGGCGGCCTTTTCCCAGGCCGGCAACCAGACCCCCAAATACGGCGAAGGCGGAGTTGCCTATGCCCAGCGTCTAGCGGCCGCCGTGGCCGATGTGGGAACTCAGAATTTCTTCAGCGCCGGCGTGCTTGCGAACCTGCTGCATCAGGACCCCAGGTACTACCGGATGGGGCCGCGAGCCGGAATCCTGAAGCGGGCCGTCTACTCCATCACCAGACTCGTTGTCACGCCCCGGGATTCGGGCAAGAACACCTTCAACAGCTCGGGACTTGGCGGCATGGCTTTGGGCATCGCGGCTTCGAATCTTTACTACCCTTCCGCGAGCGTCCACGGCTACGTGATGGCCGAGCGCCTGACCACCAGTCTTACCGGCGGGGTGGTCGGAAACCTCATGTCCGAGTTCATCCCGGATATTCAACAGAGGGTCCTGGCCAAGACCTTCCTGGGGAAGATGTTCCACTGGAACGCCACGGACCCGAACTGAAGACTACGCCCGATCCCCTCACGAGGAAGCCAGGATCCTGTGTACGATTTCGGCGTCTTCCCTGACCTGATCCCGCACCCGCGGGAACATGCCGACGAAAACGCCATCGGTCGGCTTGATGCTCTCGAAGGCCGTCCGGAAGGCCCGCTCGATGCCGGCTTCGGGAATTCGCCCCGCGGCCAGGATCTTGAACGCAAAGCAGGGCTTTTTGGTTTGCCGCATGACCTTGTACATGCGCGCGGGATCGCTTTGCAGGTACATCTCGCGAGACATCTCCATCAGCTCGCCATGCAGCAGTTCGCGCCATTCGCCGTCCGTCCGCGTGCGGTTGTAGACGCAGCCGGCGTAGAAATCCACGTCCCAGTTCTGTTCTTCCACCAGGGCGATAACCTCCGGCTTGTGGGTTCCCACGCCCACCATCACGCCCTTGTCCCGAGCCTTCTTGCACCACTCCTTGATTGTGTCCATGGAGTCGGTTTGAAAAGCCCGGTCCACCGTCTCGCCCATGTTGTATATGGCCAGGGGATGGAACGCCTGCAGGCTCCTCATTTGATCCTCCAGGGGAGACTGCCCGCCTTGAACAATCAAATGCATTTTGCCGCCTTCCGACTCGAAGCGCTGGAGCGTGGCCGGGCCGCCCGCCAACTGGTAAGCGTTGACGCCGAAGCGGTTGCACTGGTGCATGACGTCGCACACCCGCTCCGGGGTGAAGTACTCCCGCATGACCGCCGCGAGGGTGGGGTTGAAGTGGCCTTCCCCCAGAAACGGGTTGCAGCCGAGGACCATGCGGCTGATCTCCACGCCCCCGAATTTCATCTTGGGAACCTGGACTTCCGAAGCCGGCCTCAAAGGAGCGGCCGGAGCGCGCCCGCCGCGCCCGCCGGGCGTCTGAGCCGCGGCATCACCGGCGGCAGCCGTCACGCCCGCGGCCAGCGCCGTGGCGGATTGCAGGAAACCTCTTCGCGTATGGGACATTGGGAACCGACTCTCTTTTTCCGCGAACCTCAGTTGGTATTGTAGAACACGGACGGATCGAATGCCGCGTTGGCGTTTGGGGTTCCAGGTAGACTGGTGACGTATGGCCAACCCGCTTTCTTACCTCCACGATCAACTCGAGCAATGGCGCCGGGAGGGCACATATCAGCGCCTGCGCGTGCTCGAATCGGAAAGCGCCGCGGAGGCGCGCTTCGACGGCAAGGATGTGATCAACCTGGCCTCCAACAACTACCTCGGTTTGACCACCCACCCCAAGTTGCGCGAGGCGGCGCTCGAAGCTACCCGGCGTTACGGCGTGGGCTCCGGCGCGGTGCGCACCATCTCCGGCACCATGAGCGTGCACATGCTGCTCGAAGAGCGCATCGCCGCGTTCAAGAACGTGGAGGCCTGCGTGGTGTTCCAATCGGGCTTCGCCGCCAACGCCGGAACCGTGGCGGCCATTCTGGGGCCGGAAGATCATATCGTCTCGGACGAGCTGAACCACGCCAGCATCATCGACGGATGCCGGCTGTCGCGAGCCAAAATCCACGTATTTCCGCACAAGGACGTGGCCGCGGCCGGCAGCATTTTGGCCGATCTCGAGGCCGCGCCGGGCCGTAAGCTGCTGATCACCGATGGCGTGTTCTCGATGGATGGCGATATCGGCCCGCTGCCCGGGCTGGTGGAGGCGGCCGAGAAGCACGGCGCCATCATGATGGTGGACGACGCGCACGCTTCGGGCGTTCTGGGCCGCAACGGCCGCGGCACAGTGGATCATTTCAACCTGCACGGCCGCGTGCACATCCAGGTAGGCACGCTCTCCAAGGCCATCGGCGTTCTGGGCGGCTATGTGTGCGGGAGCCGGGAGCTGATCGAATTCCTCTACCACCGCGCACGCCCGTTCCTGTTTTCCACCTCGCACCCGCCGGCGGTGGCGGCATCGTGCATGGCCGCGTTCGACGTGCTGGAGCAAGAGCCCGAGCGCATCGAGCGGCTATGGGACAACGCCAGATACTTCAAGGCGGGCCTGGTCTCCGCCGGTTTCAATACCGGCATCAGTGAAACGCCCATTACCCCGGTAATCGTAGGCGAGGCCGCGCTGGCTCATCAACTATCCCGCGAACTGTTCGAGGAAGGCGTGCTGGCCACCGGCATCGGTTTCCCCACGGTAGCCAAGGGCAAAGCCAGGGTGCGCACGATAGTGAGCGCCACCCACACGCGCGAGGATCTGGACAAGGCGCTGGAGGCGTTCAGTAAGGTGGGGCGGAGGATGGGGTTGATATAGACTCCTATCGGGTTCTACCTGTTCCCCCGCTAACTTTGGCAGCAGCGTAGGCGTTATGATGGATGCTCGTGGACCGAAAAGACCTCCAAGAGCTTTCGAAGGTCAGGTTGAAGGAAGCCACAGTCTTGCTTGAGCAGGGGTTGTTCGATGGCGCCTATTATCTGGCTGGCTATGCGGTGGAGTGTGCGCTCAAGGCCTGCATCGCAAAGGGAACTCAGCGCGGTGAGTTTCCCGACAGGAAGAAGGTGGAGTCCAGCCATTCTCACAACTTGGCGGAACTGGTCAGGGTTGCGGGGCTTGATGAAGCCCGCCTCGAGCATGCGGGCGAGGATCCAGACTTCCGGAACAATTGGGATGTCGTTCGGTCCTGGTCTGAACAGAGCCGATATCGAAGGCATCGTCCGGAATCCGCGCAAATGCTGCTTGAGGCAGTTGGCGACAGGCGTCACGGGGTAATCTCATGGATAAAACTGCAATGGTAGGCCTGGACATCGATCGGGGAGCCGAGCTTCTCGGCGCTCTCGAACGCGCGAAGCTGAAGGTCGGTGTGGCGCTTTGGGTCTATTTGTCTGAGTACGATGATTGGCGGCTGGTTGTTTCCGCGCGCCGACTCGACTCGCTCGATCTGAGGGACGCGTATCGCTTGCTGCACGATTCGCTGGCCGCCGCCGGATTCACGCCTAAGAACACCCCGTCCGTAATGATCCTCCCGATGTCCGATCCGTTTATCAGAGAACTGCGTCGACTTTTCGGGAAGACCAGAAGCGTCGAAGGGATGCGCCTTGGCGGTCAGGTCATCGGCGACCGCTTCGTCCAAGACGCCTACGTCTACCGGATTTCCTAGCTTCGGACCATGGGCTCACCAAGCTCCTACCGGCGCCGCATTGTTCATGCAGCGCAAGAAAAGCGAGTCCCCGCGAGCGAGATCTTTACCACTCCTATCACTGACAAGCAGCGCCGGGAACTGCGGCGGCTTGCCGCTCGCCCCGATTCGCAGATCGACTTTTCCGATGCGCCGGAACTGAGGCCGCGGAGGGCCGACATCGAGGTTGGACGTTTTTACCGGCCAATCAAGCAGTTGGTGAGTCTTCGCGTGGATGCCGACGTGCTCGCCTGGTTCCGAGGGCAAGGAAAGAGGTACCAGACGCACATCAACGAGGTTCTCCGACGCGAGATGCAGACGGGCGGTCGATGAGAAACTCTGACGCCCCTTACTACCCCAGCAACCCCCGCAGCACCGCATCCCACGGCTTGCGGTAGGGCCGTTCGAGTTTGGCGGCGGCTTCCTTATCGCCGACTATGGTCTCTTTCTCGGCGTCCCATTGGAGCTTGCGGCCCAGTTGCAGGGAGAGGTTGGCCAGATGGTACGCCGTACTCACCTCAAAGCCTTCCTCTACGTCGGAAATGGGGCGCTGGCGGCTCTTGACGCAATCCACGAAATTGCGGGCGTGATCGGCGAACTGGTCGTCGCTCGATCCGGGCTCTTTCAGCTCCTTGATCCACGGCTCGGAAGGCACGTTGGCCGGCACGCTCGGTCCACCAATGGGGTGCGTTCCCTGGCGCACGCCTGGCACCGTCACCAGCGGATCGGTCTTGGTGTCTGACGCGATTTCGAACCCGCTGCGGTTGATCGTGAGCGTCCCTTTATCGCCGAAGAACTGGAGCCCGCCGCCCTGCGTGCGCGGTCCCGCGGCGGCCTCGCGGATGGAGTAATTGGCCGTGCAGGAGGGGTATTCCCAAATGGCGTCCTGGGTGTCGGGAGTCTCGCAGCCATCCTTGAGAACCAGCCGGCCGCCGGCGGAATACGCCGTCTTGGGACCTTTGGCCTTGAGCACCCACTGCACAATATCCAGCTCGTGCGCGCCCAGGTTGGTCATCTGGCCACCGGCGTAGTCCCAGAACCAGCGGAAGTGATAAATGCCGCGCATCTTGTTGTAAGGGCGCTGGGGGGCCGGTCCGAGCCACATATCGTAGTCGAAGTAAGCGGGGGCCTGGGAATCCGGCGGAACCATGAAGCCCGGCGAAATGTTGCGGGAGGAGGCGAATCGCACGCTCATGATTTTGCCGATGTAGCCCGATTGCATCAGCGCTCGCGCGTGCTGGTAATGCTTGCCGGAGCGTTGCTGGGTACCCACCTGAACCACGCGGTTGTGCTTGCGCGCCACTTGCGTCATCCAGCGGCCCTCTTTGATGAAGAGGGTCATGGGCTTCTCGACGTAGACATCCTTCCCCGCGGCGCACGACATCATGGTGAGCAGCGCGTGCCAGTGGTCGGGCGTGCAGACCACGATGGCCTGGAGGTCTTTGTTGTCGAGCATCTTGCGGAAGTCGCTGTAAGGCTTGGGGCTTCCGCCCATGGCCGCGAGCCCGGCTTCCAGGCGCGGCTGGTAGACTTCCGCCAGCGCGGCGCAATCCACGTCCTTGAGGTTCTTGAAATCCTTGACGTGCTGAACGCCGATCAGCCCGTAGCCGATGAAACCGACCTGCACGCGGTCGTTGGCGCCCAACAGTCTGTTGTAGGACGCCGCAGCCAATGCCCCGATTGCGCCGCGACGCGTGATGCCCTGCGAAAAGGTCCCCGGCGGAATCCGCGGGCCGCGAGAAGAGTCCATAAGACCACACAGAATAACGCAAATCGAGTCCGGGAGCGCGCGCTAAGGTCGATTAGTCACGTCTGCTCCTCCGTGGCGCAGGCTCTCAGCCTGCCGACTCGACACTCGTGTCGAGTCTGGCGCTCGGTCCGCCACCAAGCGTCGAGACGAGTCTCGACGCGGCAGCCTGAGAGGCTGCGCCACGGAAGACAGCGGCGATTAAGTGAACAGCATTGCCCCTAGCTCACCTCCACCGCGCGCACGATGATGCCGCGCTCGCGGCCGTCCCGCGCGGTGGGCTCGAGGGCCGCATCCAGCTCGAATTCCACCATTCCAGCTTCTGCCTGGAAGGTGAAATCGTGATCCCCCGGATGCGGGAAGACGCGGCGCAGGATGGGGACGCCGTTCGCTGCCGCGGAGAGCGCCACCGGGGCCGGCAGGAAATCGGGCGCAGTGAGGCGCAGGGTCACGGTTCCGGCTTCTTCGAGCGCGATGGAAAATCGGCGCGCGGTCCAGCGCCAAGCCTGGTTCTCGAGCCTGTGCCAGCCGGCCAGCAGTTGCGTGCGCCGCATCTCGGGGAAGGCGCGGCTGCGCAGCAGGCAGAAGACGCGCCGGTCGGGCTCGGCGCCCCACAGCGTCTCGCCGGAATCGCCCGTGACCATCCAGTCGCACACGTCCCATCCGGCGCGGTCCACCAGCGTGCGCAACCCGGTCTCGGAGAAAATCCAGTAATTGGTTTCGTCGCCCTTGAGTCCGTCGCGGCCGGCCAGCCAGGCGAGCGGCGCATCCCGCATATCGATTCGGCGGTCCGGAGTGAAGCGCGCGATGGCCGTGCTTAGCAGGCAATAGCGCGCGCCCGCCGCCAGGGTTTCGAGCGCGCCGAAAGGGTTCTTCAAGTGGTAGAGAATGCCGAAGAAAAGCGCCAGGCCGCAGCAACGCGCGGGGAGCCGGAAGCGCCGGTCCAGATCGGCCTCGGCGATGTGCACCGAGGATCCGAGCGCCTCCTTTAGCGCGCGCACGCCCCGCATGCCGTTGAAATTGGTTGGCGGGTGGTCGATGGCGTACACGCTATAGCCTAGCGATTCGAAGAAAAAGGACAGCGCGCCATCGCCGCAGCCCACGTCCACCATAGGTTCTTCGCCGGCGATGGCGCGCGGAAAGCGCGCGCGGCCGGTGAGCAGGCGGTCGAGGTTCGAGAGCGTCCCGAAACTGTCCCAGGGGTACCAATCGAAGCCCGGCGGGCGGATGCGCGCCTTCACCCGCGCCAGCGTGGCTTCAAACGCGAGGGCGCGGTCTATGACGTCGCGAATCTCCAGGTCGAGAATCGGATTTCGCGCGCCGAATTTCCTTTTTAGCGCCTCGATGGATCGCACCCGATCCATTATGACAGAGGCGCCCGGCGGCGAACGCGGTTGTGTTCCAGGCGGGTTGACAACCAGCCGCGGGATTCCATCCTGCCCCACGGGAAAGGTCGAGGAACTAGAGCGCCCTCGTCGAGGCGAATTCGCCGTCCACTACGGTGGCCACCGGGCCGCCGCGGAAAGTGCGGCCGTGGAATGGCGAGTTGCGGCTGCGGGAGCAGGACTGGTTCACGTCGTAAGTCCACGCAAGATCCAGGCTGAAGATGGTCACATCGCCGGGCGCGCCGGGGGCCAGCGTGCCCCTGCCCAGGCGCATGACCCGCTCGGGGCCGGTGGTAAAAAGCTCCACCATGCGGTTGACCGTGATTTTCCCCGGCAGTACGAGCTCGTCGAGCGCCAGCGCCAGCGCGGTCTCCAGGCCGATGATGCCGAACGGGCAGCGCTCGAACTCCTGCATCTTCTCGCTGCCCGGATGGGGCGCGTGATCGGTGGCGATGGCGTCGATGGCGCCATTGGCCAGCCCCTCGATAACCGCCGCGCGGTCGCCCGGCGAGCGCAGCGGCGGCTTCATCTTGTAGTTGCTGTCGTAGGGCGCCATGTCCCGATCGGCTAGCGCGAAGTGGTGTGGAGTGGCCTCGCACGTCACCGCGAGGCCGTGGCGCCGCGCGTGATCCACCATGGCCACGGCGTTGCGTGTGGAGATGTGCGCCACGTGATAGCGCGCGCCGGTGAGCTCGGCCAGCAGCACGTCCCGCGCCACCATGGCATCTTCCGAGGCCGCGGGGATGCCGCGCAGTCCCCAGCGCACCGATTGCGCGCCCTCGTGCATATCGCCGCCGGCGCTCAAGTTCAAGTCTTCGCAGTGCTGGATCACTGGCAAATCGTAGGACCGCGCGAACTCCATGGCGCGGCGCATCACGCGCGCATTCATGACTGGCAGGCCGTCG
Source organism: Bryobacteraceae bacterium (assembly GCA_049520795.1). Classification (GTDB taxonomy): domain Bacteria; phylum Acidobacteriota; class Terriglobia; order Bryobacterales; family Bryobacteraceae; genus BOG-224. Next base: position 120 of record JBEKPK010000037.1, on the reverse strand, counting down.
TCGGAAATGGCCACCGCGCCGGCGGCCTTCATGGCGCCGATGGCCGCCAACTCCTCGCCCGCGCTGCCTTTGGTGATGGCGCCGATGGGGAACACGTTGACCACCGCCTGGCTCCGCCCG
>JBEKPK010000036.1:0-24407 GCA_049520795.1 Bryobacteraceae bacterium | reverse complement strand
GGTCAACTGGACGGGGGCCCCGTTCTTGTATGCGATGATGAGGGGCGCGTAATCGCTGCTGGAGAGCAACTGATCGTTGGCTCCAATTTGGTACGCCTGCCGCGCTCCATCGAAGTTCCCTTTGGCCTGATTGACGTTGGCGGCGACGATGGCGGTGCGCAGATCCTCGAGATTGAGACCGTAAGAGGCCATGGCCGTGGGATTCGCCTGAATCCGGACGGCGGGCTTCTGTCCGCCGCTTATGCTGACCAGGCCGACCCCCGGCAACTGCGACATTTTGGGCGCCAGCCTGGTGTCGGCGAGATCTTCGACCTTCGACAACGGAAGATCCGTGGAGGTCAGGGCGAGCGTCAGGATCGGGGTGTCGGCCGGATTGGTCTTGCTGTAGATCGGAGGGGCCGGCAGATCCGACGGGAGGTACGTGCCCGAGGCGTTGATCGATTGCTGCACTTCCTGTTCAGCCACATCGATGCTCAGACTGAGGTTGAATTGCAGGGTGATTACCGAACTCCCGTCGGAACTCGTGGAAGTCATCTGCTGGAGTCCGGGGACCTGCCCAAACTGGCGTTCCAGCGGCGCAGTGACCGAAGACGCCATCACGTCCGGGCTGGCGCCGGGATAGAACGTAGTGACTTGTATGATCGGATAGTCCACCTCCGGCAACGCGGAAACGGGAAGCTGCGTATACCCCACCGCCCCGGCCAGCAAAATGCCCACCATCAGCATCGTGGTGGCTACCGGCCGTTCAATGAAAATCCGGGACGGGTTCATCTAGTTCCCATTCCCGGCGTGGCCGCTGCCGGTCGCCGCCGCGGTCGCGACGTCTCTGGTAGTGGGCAACTGCGACGAAGCCCAGCCTCCGCCCAACGCTTCGATCAGCAGTGCGCTCGCTGTCAGGCGGCGGGTCATCAAGGTTACCGCCGTCACTTCGGCGCTGAGAAGGGTTGCCTGTGAGGTGATTACCAAGAGATAACTCGCCGTTCCGGACCGGTACTGCGCGGAAGATATGTCGAAAGCGCGAGTGGCCGCTTGAACCGTTTGCCTCGCTTTGTCAGCCTCTCCCGCGAGAATCCGCAACGCGGCCAGGTTGTCTTCCACCTGCTGCATCGCAGTCAGCACGGTCTCCCGATAGGAGGCCACCGTGGCATCATAGGCGGCCTGCTGTTCCACCACCACCCCGCGGCGGCGGCCCGCATCGAAAAGCGTCTCCGCCAGTTGGGGCCCGACCGACCAGAAGCGGCTGGGCCAGGTGAACCATTTTGCCAGGCTGGAACTTTCCAGGCCGGCGCTCCCCGTCAAGCTCAGGTTTGGATAAAAGGCCGCCATGGCGATCCCGATCTGCTCGTTCGCGGCAGCCACCTGCCGCTCCGCGCCGGCGATGTCCGGCCTTCGTTCCAGCAGTTCCGACGGAACCCCCAGCGGCGCCGGCGGAGGAGTAGCGTTCAATGCGACGGCCGGTATCGAGAGGTCCGCGGGCGCTTTGCCGATCAGAATGGCGATGGCGTGTTCGAACGCCGCGCGCTCCACGCCGAGGTCCATCAATTGCGACTGCACCGCGTACAGTTGCGCCTCCGCCTGGGCCACATCGAGATCCGCCGCTATGCCGGAAGAGACGCGGTTCCGCGTCAGGGCAAGGTACTCTTCATAGGACGCCTCCGTGCGAGTGAGTAACTCCGCTTCTCCGTCATTGCCGTGAAGACCGAAGTAATCCTGCGCGAGTTCGGCCTGGTAGAGCAAGCGGGCATTGGCCACGTTGGCCGCCAGAGACTGGGCAGTGGCAGCGCTCGCCGTGACGCCGCGGCGGATGTTCCCCCATAGATCGGGCTCCCAGGCAACGTTGAACGGCAGGGTGAAACTTTTTCGGCTGCCCGCCGCTCCCGCGGCGCTTCCGGCGGCGGTCCCGTTTTCTCCGAAACTGGCGGCAGGAGCGGTGGTCACGGTCGGCGACAATGCGGCTCTGGCCACGCTTACGGCGGCCTTGGCTTCCCGGTACTGCGCCTCGGCTTGCAGTACATTCTGGTTCGACACGCTCACCTGCTCCTCAAGCGCATTGAGGGCCGCATCGTTGTACAGTTCCCACCATCGGCCTTTCGAGTACGCGTCGCCAGGCTGCGATTGCTTCCACCCGGCCGCTGCCGCTTCCTTGAAGTTCACGGGCGGCTGCTCTTTGAACGCCGGCGGGGCCGCGGCCGAAGGCCGTTTGTAATTGGGACCCACCGCGCATCCGGCCGAAACCAGCAGCAAAGCGAAAAGCATGACGAGCGGGAAGTTCGGAGGCCGGTTCATCTAACTTCCCTTTTGGGTAGCGCCGGCCTTCTTGGCTGACGAGCTCACTTTTGCGCTTGCCGGGGCGCTGGGGGGAGGGTTCGCGGAGGGGATCTGGGCGGCGACCTTGGTTCCTTCCTGCAGTTTGTCGACCCCGGTCATGACTACGACTTCTCCCGGCGTCAGCCCCGCAGTGACTTCCGAGTCATCGCCTTCGGTTGTGCCGAGGGTGATGGGACGCAGGGTCACCGTGGAATCCGCCTTGACCACGTATACATAGGTCGCTTGAGAGTTGCGTTGTACCGCGGCGGTTGACACCAGCGTTACTCCGTGCTTTTCCTGGACCAGCAATTTCGCGTTCACGAATTGATTGGGATACAGCGCGCCTTCCCCGTTGGGGAATGTCGCTCTCAGCTTGAGCGTGCCGGTAGTCGGATCGATCTGATTGTCGAGCGTTGTCAGCGACCCTTGCGCCAGCTTGGTCTTACCTCCGCGGTCGTAAGCATCCACTTCGAGGGTCTGCCCGGCGGCCATCTTCCGGAGCACCACCTGAAGCTGATCCTCGGAGATGGTAAAGATGGCGCTGATGGGATCCATCTGCGTGATGACTACCAATCCGCCAGCGTCGGCGGATTGAACGATGTTGCCGGGGTCCACCAGCCGCAGCCCAATGCGTCCAGTGGCCGGCGCCGCGATCTTGCAGTAGGCCAGATTGACCTTGGCGCCTTCGATTTGACCCTCATCGAGCTTCACCACCCCCTCGTCCTGATGCACGGTTGCCTGTTGGGTGGCGAGTTGCTGCTCCGGGATGGCTTTCTGCGGGGCCAACTGTTGATAGCGGATTAGGTCGATGCGCGCGTTCTCCAGGGTGGCTTGGTCCCGGATCAGCGCCCCTTCGGCCTGGGTCAGCGCCGCCTGATAGGGCCCGTCGTCGATTTCCACCAACAGATCGCCCTTGTGAACGGTGTCGCCTTCACGATAGCGGACGTTCATCAACTGCCCATCCACCCGGGCTTTGACCGTAACCGTAGCGAGGGGCGTGACGGCTCCAAGCCCCGAATAATAAACGCCGATGTCCCCCTTGCGGGATTTGGCCGCCACCACCGGTATGGGCGGCGGACCTTGTGCCGCGGCGGCCTTGGCCGCCCTGGCGGCTTTCGCACTGGCGATTTCCGACCACAGAACATAACCGCCTATACCCAGCACGAGAAGAACGCACAGCCACAGCCAGAGCCGGCGCCGGCGGGCAGGCTTCGGCTTCAAGGGTGGAGCGGTCTCCGCCGGCGCCGGCGCCACCCGCGCCGGCGCCGATGGAGTCGCTATTGGCTCACCGGTTTCGGGAGACGGTTGCGTCGGCGTCCTTGGGCTATCTAGCATATGGCTCCTGGCGCGAAGTGCAGCGATGCTCTACCCCAACGCCACGGGAATGTGGCCGGGAAAAGTGCAGAAGCTGCACATGAGAGTGCGGGATTTGCTCTCGTTCCGAGGCTCCCTTGGGTCACCCCCCCAAATACTCTACGTGCGCGTAGGTGCCTAACCGCGGGTTGTATGCCAGATACCAGCCAATATGGTCGGGGTCCTCGTAGATCACGATCTGATCGCCAGCCCAATTCCAGCCCGCGACGATGTTGTAGTCGTACGCGGCGACGTCCCAGTAGAAGTTGTTAAACCAGAAGCGCTGCGCGTTTCCTCCCGCCAGCACGAATACGTGCTGCGGCCCAAAACCGCCGCTGAAGTGTCCATGCGCCCACGGCTGAGCGAGGTGGTAATGCGCATCGTTGGCGCCGCTATCGTGCCCCACCCATTTATCGTTCCTGGCATCCACGTGGGGAACGTCCGGATGGCCTTTCTGGTCCATTTTGACGTGGTTCTCGGCCGCGGCAGCGGGCTGCTGCCCTCGTGCAGGAGTCGAAGCTCGCGCAGGCGCGGCAGCCTTCGCGGGAGCCGGACCGCGAGCGGGAATGTGGCCGCCGCCAACCGCCGCGGGGCGGCCGCCCGGGGCCCCACCGCGTCCCTTGTCCTGCGCAAAAGCAGCCACGCAAACCAGAACGGATAGTCCGATAATCTTCTTCATATTCATACACTCCGAGGCAAGCACCGAGCACGCGTCTGGCCAAGTCCGCCGATTCGGCGCGGCATCACCTGGCCATCTCTTCGACCCGGTCGCGGAATTCCTTGACGCAACCCTGGACGCTGTCCTGCGCCGCGGCTACCTTGTCCCCGATCCACTTCTCCCCGTCGTCTACCTTCTTGCCGATGAGGCGCCGGGTCGCGGCGCCGGAACGAGGGGCAAGCAGCAGCGTCAGACCGATACCGGCTCCCAGCCCGCTCAGGAAAAACGGTAGAGCGGAACCTCTATTGCAGTCCATTTCGATTGTCTCCATGTTGGTTTGTGCAGCTTGCTTCCGCAGGGCAATTCCGTGGCCACACTTTGCCGGCGATGACCGCGGAGCGCCTCGGGGCTTCGGGCGGAACTGGGGCCGTCGGCCGGCGAGGGCCGCGCCGCGAGGTCGCGTTTGTGGCTATTGGCGTGCGGTGTTCCCTGTGGGCTGGCTTTGGGCCTGGGTCCGCATCGAAGATCTTGCCACGGGATTGCCCTAACCGCAACTGAAATGGCTTTCATCTGGAACCGGCAGCTCTTCCACAAGGGCCACGAAACGGGTTCCACCACGGGCGCGGCCGGCTGGCGCGGCGCTATGGCGCCGGCCTCCCTGGGCGTATCGCATCAGCACGTCCCAAACTCCAACAAGTGGGCGATGCTCATGTTGTTTGGCCTGATCGCGGCGCTGTACTTCGCCCGCGAAATTCTGATTCCTTTGGCATTCGCTCTCATCCTGACGTTCGCTTTGACCCCCGTGGTCGCGCTGCTGCAAAGATGGCGCATCGGCCGTGCGCCGGCCGTCGTTATGACCGTCCTGGCGACCATGGCGGCGGCCGGCTGGGTTGCCTGGATCATCGCCGTTCAGCTCGTCGGCGTCGCCCGGGAGCTACCCAGGTATAGCCAGAACATTCAGGCCAAGATGCAAGCGTTCCGCGTTCCCACGAAGGGACCGTTAGGCCTGGCGGCCAACAGTTTGAAGGAAGTCGCGCGCGAAGTCTCCAGCCCGGCGGCGCCCGATGCAGGCTCCACGGCTCAGAATCGGGCGCTGCGCGCCGCGCCCGGTACGCCCGGGCTTCCCATGGCGGTACAGATCGTGCCACCGGCGGCGGGTGGATTGGAGTACCTCCGCGAGGTGGTAGAGCCGGTTCTCCGGCCGCTGGGAATGGCGGGACTTGTCCTCATCTTCACGATCTTCATGCTGGTCCAGAGATTCGACTTGCGGCATCGTCTTTTCCGGCTGGTCGGACTCGGTCAAATCAACATCATGACGCAAGCGCTCGACGACGCGGCGCAACGCGTCAGCCGCTACCTGTTGATGCAGGTCCTGGTGAACGCCGGTTTTGGAGTCCTGTTCGGGCTCGGTCTGTACGCCATCGGAGTGCCCTATCCCGCCCTATGGGGAGTGGTCGCCGGCCTCCTGCGCATGGTGCCGTACGCCGGCACGATGGTGGCCGCCGCACTGGCGATCGGAATCTCGCTGGCGGCTTTTGGGAGTTGGCTGCCGCCGCTGTTGGTGTTCCTTCTGTTCGCCGGACTCGAACTGATCACCGCCAACTTCTTCGAGCCGTGGCTTTACGGGGCCAACACGGGAATCTCTTCCCTGGCCCTGCTGGTGGCGGCTATCTTCTGGGCGGTCCTGTGGGGACCCGCCGGTCTCATCCTGTCCACGCCTCTCACAGTCTGCGTGGTGGTGCTGGGCCGCTATGTTCCGCAACTCTCTTTTCTTCATATCCTGCTCGGGGATGAAGTGGTTCTGGGGGCGGAAGCTCAGATCTACCAGCGCTTACTGGCAATGGACCAACCGGAAGCGCATGCTATTGTGAACCGATGCCTGAAAGGAACGTCGCTGGTGGCGTTATACGATTCCGTGCTTATACCCGCTTTAAGCCTGGCAGAGCAGGATCGCCACAAAGGGGAGATCGACACAACCAGGGAGGAGTTCCTCTTTCTCAGCATCAACGAAATGATTACCGAGCTCTCCGAGCACCAACCGGCGCGCGATCCATCCCCGACCGAGGGCGCGGCGGCGGATTCGGTCCCGGCGGAGCGTTCCGGCGCCACCATACTCTGCATTCCGGCGAGCGATCGGGCCGATGAGGCGACGGCCGCCATGCTGGCGCAGCTCCTGGAGCAGGCGGGCCACGCGGCTTTGTCTTTTCCTATCGCCCACGCTTCCCCCGCGGAGCTGCTGGGGTTCCTCGAGATAAGACAAGACGACGTCGTCTGCATCTCCGCATTGCCGCCTTTTGCCTTTCCGCCCGCGCGGACGATGTGCAAACTGATTCGGGAACGCTTTCCCAAGCTCAAGCTGGTAGTCGGAGTCTGGGGCTTCGCCGGCGATACGGAGAAGGCCAAGGCGCGCTTCGAACGAGCCCAGCCGGATCGATTGCTCACCAGCCTGGCACAGGCCGTCGAGCAGATTCAGGAGATGATCCGTCTTCCGGCGCCGGACTGAACTGGGGCCGCCAAGGCGTTCAGGAGCGGGGAGTTGCCGCCTTGGTCTCGTCGCGCAGGGCGGCGATCCGGTTCTGCAGCGTCCGCAGGCTGATCCCCAACATCCCGGCGGCGAGCTTGCGATTGCCGTGCACGTGCTCGAGGGTGAGTTTGATGTAAGCCTCCTCGAGCTTCACTAGCGGCTGGCCCGGCTGGAGCATTACGGGACCCTCATCGCCTTGCGATGGCCGGGCATAGGGGCTGGGGGTCGCGCCCAAGGAAGGGGAAGGGAGGTCCGTCAGCCGGATCAAACCCTCGCCCGCCACGATGGCGGCTCGCTCCAGAATATTGCGCAGCTCGCGCACATTACCGGGCCAGTCGTACCGGTGAAAGAGATCCAGCACTTCGGCATCGATCCCTGTAACGCGCGCGCCGTGCTTTCTGTTGAGAGTCTGCAGCATAACATCGCAGATGGGCGCGATATCTTCTTTATGTTCCCGCAGCGGCGGGGCCACGATTTGGAATACGCTCAACCGATAGTAAAGTTCTTCGCGCAGATGCGTTCCGAGGTCCTGACTGGTGGCGGCAAGAACGCGAACATCTACTGGGATTTCTCTCTTACCGCCCAACCGCCGCACTCGCAGGTCTTCGAGAACCCTCAGCAGCTTGGGTTGCGTGGAGGAGGGCATCTCGCCGATCTCGTCGAGAAACAGGGTGCCCCCGTCAGCCTGCTCGAAGCAGCCGGCGGAACGCTCCATAGCCCCCGTAAACGCGCCTTTCTCGTGGCCGAATAACTCGCTCTCCACCAGGGCCTCGGGTAAGGCAGCCGCATTGATGGCGACGAAAGGCCCATCGGCGCGCGGGCTGCACTTATGGATCTCCCGGGCAATCAACTCCTTCCCGGTGCCACTCTCTCCACGGATCAGCACGGGCGCGGAGGTGGGCCCCACCTGCCGGATTAACGAGAAGACCTGCTGCATCGCCGGAGAAGTTCCCACCAAGTCCCCGAGCACGCCGCGAAGGCTCAGGTCGCGCTGAAGCTCTTCGGTCCTCTGCAGGCTTCTTTTGTAACGGATCGCACGTTCCAGAAGGGTCCGGAAGGCGCGCGGTTCCACCGGCTTCTCCAGGAACCAGAATGCCTTGAGGTCATGGACGGCGGAAAGCGCTTTTTCCATGCTCCCGAAGCCGGTGAGCGCGATCGCCGGAGTGAGGTCGCCGCGTTCCTTCAAATGCCGGAGCAGTTCGAAGCCGTCCATGCGCGGCATGACCAAATCGGCGACGATGACGTCCGCATTGAAGGCGGCGAGCCGTTCCAGCGCATCCTGCCCGTCGCAGGCGACCTGCGTCTCAAAATCACAACCGGAAAGCATGGCAGCCAAGGCGTTACGCTGGCGCTCGTCATCGTCGACGATCAGTATCCGGCCCGAAACCGCGGGCAGTTGGGGCATTGCCTCCCATTTTAGCAAGCCGCCTCGGAACCGGCTTTGCGATTCGAATCCTTTTCCTGCTCGACGAAGTCGAGGACGTCGAAGCGCTTCAGCGCTCGATCCGGGAAGAAGCTGTCGACCGCGTCCTGCTCGTCGTCGAAGAATTCAAAGGCGATGGCCAGCCTGGTCAACAGAAAGAGCCTCAGATGGGACCGATTGACGTTCGCCAGCGCCAGCCTTCCACCGGCCTTGCGCAGCCTGGCGAGTACAAATACCAGCGTCCCCAGCCCGGCGCTGTCAATCTCGCCGACGTCTTTGAGGTTTAACACGATGTCGAGCTTGCCGGATTGATCGAGCGCCAACAGCCTGTCACGCAGCTCCAAATCGGCATGGCCCAAAGTGAGCGGGCCTTTCAGATCGAGAATGACGATGCCATCGGTTTCCCGCTGTTCGATAGGGAGGCTCATGGCGGATTTGTTTTGGCGCAAATTGCGAAACCGGCGCCCCATTGGCGCGCCGGCTCAGTTCATAAACCTATAGCTGGTTACGCGTCCCCACATTCCAACCGCCTTCAAGACCCAGACCGCGACCGCAATGACGACCACGATGTTCAGAATCGTCTTGATACTGCCGGCCATGGGGATGAAGTTGTTGATCAACCACAACGCGACGCCGACCACGATCAGCGCGATGACGATGTTCACTAACGGCATTGTTTTTACTCTCCCGATAGTTAAGTAGCAATCCGCTGGCCAGTCGCGGGCGTGGCGTCCGTCCGATGGATGGATCTCATGAACCGCTAATCAAGAATCCTGCGTCCCTGGATCAGGCGGATTACCATAACTACCAGGGCGACGACTAACAGGATGTGGATCAGCCCGCCGGCGGTGTAAGAGGTCGCCAGTCCCAGCGCCCACAAAACCAGCAGAATTATGCAGATTGTCCAGAGCATTCTTCTTCTCCTTAGCTACATGACTGCATGAGCGTGGCCAAACCGAACGCCGTTCGGTTCACCCCGGATTTCGCGAACCTGCCTTACGCCCGGCTTCGTATGCACGGCAAAGCGTCCAGAAGACCAGTGCGGCCACTACGGCCACCGATGGTATGGTCCGGCGAATGGAATCCTGCAAATTGCGACTACCGTTCATGTGCGTCTCCGATCTGCTTTCAGACGGCTTTTGGGAAAGCACCCTCGCCGTTTGATGCAAGTATGGGTCCGAATCGAGGGGTTGAGCTACATCGGGGCTGGCAGGCTGCTGGGGCGGGAATCACACTGCGCAAGATGCAGGATCTGCACTCGAATGCGAGATTTGCCGTGGGTCAGGCCTTCGGCGGAGGCGAGGCGTCTGGCGGAACTCCAGGCCGGATCGCGGTTTGCCGGTTTCGCAGGCCGTCCAAATGGCGGTTGAGATCGCATGAGGACGTTGGCACTATCCGTGCAATCAATCCAGGGGTCGCCGAAAACCCCCGCGGGTAACCGGGACGACATAGAAAGGTCAGAATGAAAGCGATCACAGCGGCAGTTTGCAGTCTTGCTCTTGGGGTGTTGTGCCTGAGCCTGGCTCCCATGGCTTCAGCAGCAGATGACCAGCAGGGCATCAAGAGCGCTCAACAGAGCCTGAGCGACAAGGGATTCTATCACGGGACCGTCGATGGCAAGGTCGGCCCTCGCACGCGAGCCGGCATTCGCGAATATCAGAAATCGGAAAGCCTGCCGGTCACCGGACGCCTCGATGTGGCGACGGCCGGCAGAATGGGAGTGGCCCCGGAATCGGAGGGCGCCGACTTCAAGAAGGCCGGTCGGGACGTTGGCAAGGGTGGCCAGGACATGGGCCACGAGATGAAGGAAGGCAAGCCTTTGGCGGCCGGCAAAGAGTTCGGCCAGGAAGTGGGACACGCGGGCAAAAAGGTCGGACAGGGCGTCAAGAAGGCCGCGAGTCCTAGTGATAGCGAGAAGCAGAACCCGTAATCGGGTGAATTCGCCGCTGGGCGAAACGATGGGGCGGACCCGCTGGTCCCGCTCATGGGCGTTAAATAAGCCCTGACAGAGGGGCGAAGCTTCCTCGGGCTTCGCAACCTTTGTTTTACGCCTTGTTCCGCGGCACGTCTAGAGCCGTGCCCTGATACAAAGCCAAAGCGCCTTAGTTTAACGCCAATGCCTAGTTCGCCCGGCAATGGGGAAACTAAGTGATGTTGTCCGTGAAGCCTGCCCAATTACGGCAGCTCCATCTCCACGCGGGCGAGGAGATTTCGTAGTTGGCCCACGGCCGCCCGCAGCGAGCCGCGCTCGGTATTGCCGGCGGATTTCGCGATCCGGCGAGCGTTGTCCTCCAGCCGCTGCCCCTGCGCCTGGAGATCCCCTATGCGTTCGCCCGGGCCTTTAGCCGGGCGCGCCGCAACGGCTTCTTTTTGCAGGCGGAGCACCGCCTCGGCTACCGTCTCCGCGTTTTCGGGAAGCAGTGCGATCACTTCCGTTCCGAGATGAATCCCGTCCTCCCGCACCGCCGGTGCAATGGCGCGATATTCGTCCGCGGTGATGCCCGTCATTTGCGCCAGCTCGAAAAACACCGGGCCGATTTCCTCCAACCAGCCGATCATACGATCGACGCTCCGCCGGCTGATTTTCGATACGCCGGTGCAGAACCCGTCCCAATTGGCAGCCAATTCCCGTTAGACCTGAGATTCGCGAATGCGCCGGAGCGACTCTGCCTGCGCGGCGCCGCAACGTCCCGCGAGCGTGCTGAACGCCTCGCGTTTGCCCATCAGGATGCCCAGGTCCAGCACTGTTTCTTCGCCGCCACGTCAACCAATTTCTTCATAGACACACCTCTCCCGGCCCGCTTTTTGGGCGAGTTGCCCCAAACGGGATTGCAGGTAATTGAAATTCAAGGAATTATTTTTGGGGACGAAGGGTTTTGGGCACGGCGCCCAGAATCCCCCTCTTTCAGCATGGCACACGACTTTTGCTCCCGCGGCCTTCCGGGCTTGCGGCCGATTCATGCAACCGCCGAAAACCAAATGACTTGACTCACGCAGGATTTATTTTGTCTTAGCGAACTGGCAAAAAAAAGAGGCCGCCCGTTTCCGGGCGGCCTCGGGCAGAAGTCGTTCAACCAGAGTATTCGACCAACGTTCGCCGGCTACAGCGCGACGGTGATCGCCATTCCGATGCTGGGATACCGGCGGTCGTAAAGGTAGTACCCATTGTCATAAGCGATGTAAAGGTCATCGGTGTCATACCAGTTCAATGCCCAGTCTTGTGGCCATGGATCCACCATCAGGAACGAATAGCCGCCGTAGGAGAAACGCGGATACCCCATGTACATCGTGGGTTGGCTGTGCATCCGGAACGAGTGTTGGCTCCCGAAAGAAAGGTCGAAGCTGGCCTGAGGAATGAAGGAACCGCCATAGCCTCCACGTTGCGCCCAGGTGCGATGCTGGGTTGTCCAGTTTTGCGCGCGACCCTGCTGCCAGGTGCTATGTTCCTGCCAGCCGCCGCCCTGCTTTAGCCATCCCCGCTGCTGTTGCCATGAGGCGGCCTGTTGCGCGGTCCGCTGCGGCTGCGGTTGTTGCCGGGCCTGCTGGGAAGGCTGCGCCTGCTGCGCTTGCGGCCGCTGTTGCTGGGCCTGCTGGGCCCTCTGCTGCGGTTGTTGAGCGGGTTGGGCGCGCTGCTGCGCTTGCGGCTGTTTCTGTTGTGTCTGTGGGCGTTGGGCCTGCTGCGCCTGCGGCCGCTGCGGCTGGGCCTGTTGGGCCCTCTGCTGCGGTTGTTGAGCGGGCTGCGCGCGCTGCTGCGCTTGCGGCTGTTTCGGTTGTGTCTGTGGGCGTTGGGCCTGCTGCGCCTGCGGCCGCTGCGGCTGGGCCTGCTGGGGCCTCTGCTGCGGTTGTTGCGGCTGTGCCTGTGGGCGCTGTTGTTGCGCGGCTGCGGGCGCGGCGTGCTCTTCGGGCTTGCCCTCCTGACCGCGCTGCGCGTACGCAGGAGCCATCGTCCCGAGAAGCAGAAACACCGCGCCGGCGGTGGTAGCTCGAACGAATTGCATGATAATCATCTCCGTTAAGGTCGCTATTGTGCGTGCACGCGGACGGCCAGCCCGTTTCAAGTACGTTCCACGGCCGCCGGCGTTCTCTCGGTCGGCTTATCCGTCGTCCCGTAGTCCGCGGAAGCCTCCGAGGCTGAGGAAACATCCCGTGCGCCAGTGTCCTTCAAGGTCTTCTCCGCACGGTTGCGCCACTCCTGGCTGTCGCAGTGAACGGACAGGAGAATGCCGCCGCGCCTGACTCGGCCCGCGTACCGCTTGGCGAGGTATTCGGGCAGACGCGCGCCCGCCAGCAATCCCACCATCCAACCCAGAGCCCCGCCGGCGCCGGCGCCAGCCAAAGCAGCCACCACCGGTCCGGCCGCGGCGAGCGGCCCTAAACCCGGGATGGTCACGGCTTGAATGGAAACCAACCAGGCCGCGGCGGCGCCGACCACCGCGCCCACGGCCGCTCCCGTGGCCGCTCCCTGCGCCGCCTTGGTGTGTTTCTCGTGCGCGAAATCCTTGGAGCCCTGGTTGTCGGACGACAGGACCGCGATGTCGGTCGCCCGATACCCCGCTTTATGCAGGACGCCGATGGCGTCCGAAACGGTTGTTCGGTCCTCATAGATTCCGATGACCGATGTATTCCTTGCCATTTTGGGTTCCTCCTTTTGGAACTGTCGTGTTTGTACCTATGCACGAGCCGTGCCACGCGCCGGAATAGCGGGGTTGCCTGCCGGTGAGCGCCCAGGTGCAGGATTTGCCTCGAGAAATGCACATTTGGCCGCGTCAAGAGCCTAAATGCAACCGCTCGCTGAGCCCTCGCCCCATACCTCCCTCGAATTCAAACGGCGGCAAACGTGCCTCAAGTCAAGTTACGCCGGGAAACCGGAAAGAGAAACAATTATGTTACTGCTGCTTTTGCTAGTAGTATTGTTGCTCGCGCTCGCGCCGGCCTGGCCGTACAGCAGAAGCTGGGGTTACTACCCCAGCGGAGCGCTGGGAGCGGTGTTGCTGATTGTGATCGCGCTGGTGTTGTTCGGACAGCTCCGCCTGTAGGCGGGCTCCGCAGACTCGTCCTGGAAACGAACCGTCAAGGAGAAGACATGAATTGGGATCAAATCGAAGGCAAGTGGAAACAGTTCACCGGCTCCGCTCGCGAGCGCTGGGGGAAACTCACCGATAACGACTGGGAAACCATCGCCGGCAAAAAGGATCAGTTGATCGGGCGAATTCAGGAGCGGTATGGAGTAGCGAAGGCGGAAGCCGAAAAGCAGGCCGACGAATGGTCGCGCGCGCTGACGCAACATGACCGCGAAAGCTACGCCGCCACCCGCCTTTAGCAAGCGCCGGCCCAGGAAAGGGATGTAGATAGATGAAACCCGCCCAAGCGCGATTCGCGAATCTCTGGTGCAGGATGATGCACCAAGAGCCCATGTGGCCCTCGCACGGCCAATACGAGTGCCGGACGTGCGGGCGGCGGTATCCGGTGTGCTGGGAAGAGCCTTTCCGGGTGCGCGTGGGGGTACTGCCGGACGAAACGCGGGCTCAGAGCGCCCTGGCGCACGCCACCTAAGTCAAAAGAACATCGAAGGAGATGGAAGTGTCTGAACTAAACGCGGTGGTAGCTGTTTGTGACACGCACGCCGCGGCCTGAGACAGCGCCCCTGAAAACGCGCCAACAAACGCCCTGGAGGGCCAAGACGATGTTGAGGAACGCAAATCATCTGAAGGGCTTCGCGATACGAGCTACGGACGGCGGGCTGGGGACCGTGGATCAGTTCTATTTCGACGACGAGACGTGGGCCATCCGCTACCTGACGGTGGAAACCGCCGGCTGGCTTGGCGGCCGGCAAGTGCTGATCTCGCCCATCTCGGTGCTCCAGGCGGACTGGGAGGCCCGGCGCCTCGATGTGGCGCTGACGAAAAGGCAGGTTCAAAACAGCCCCGACATCGACACGCACCTGCCTGTCTCGCGGCAGCACGAGGCCGCATACCTTGGGTATTACGGATATCCCTATTATTGGGGCGGTCCCTATCTGTGGGGCCCGGCGTTCTACCCGGCGGGTCTGGCTGCTCCAATGTGTCCCGCCGCGGAAGCGGTGGCGGATAAAATGCGGAAAGAGTCGCCGGATTCGCATTTGCGCAGCAGCGAGGCGGTTACCGGCTATCACATCGACGCGGCCGATGGTGAAATCGGCCATGTCGACGGATTTCTCATGGACGATGAAGCATGGGCGATTCGTTACATCGAGGTGGCGACACAAAATTGGTGGCCGGGAAAAAAGGTCTTGATCTCGCCCGCGTGGGTCGAGCGGGTGAGCTGGACGGAATCCAAAGTCTCCGTCGGTCTCTCGCGGGAGGCCATCAAGGAAGCCCCGGAGTATACCGATTCCATGCTGATCACTCGAGAGTATGAGAACCGGCTTCACCTTCACTACGGCCGGCCGCCATATTGGCTGCACGAAGCCGAACACAAGTCGCGTTTAGGTCAGGGCGTGGGCGCCCGGTAAAGCGACGACTGACCCGTGGCCAGTAAGTTGCTGAGCATTAGCTGAATTGGCGAAGTAGTTTTTCAAATCCGCCCTCTGCCGCGACTAGCAGGCAAAGGAAGAGTGGGCTCGCAGCGCGTGCTCGCTTGACCTTCCCCTGTTTGTCGCCGCAGAGGGTTTTTCTTGTGGGGGATCTATCGCATTAGGGCCTGACAGGAAATAACCAGTCCAATTGCCGGCAACCGCTCCCTAACGGGGCGCCCTCTGGGCCCGGCTCGTTAAGAGCCTGGCGAGCCGCGACCGTCAGGGAGCGGTTGGGATGGTTATCACATGACAAGCGCTTAGTCTTTCCGGAACTCGCCCGATTTGTTTCTTCACCCCTCGGGCCGAACGTGCCCGGCCCCTGCGCCGCGCCGTTGAATTGGTGACAATTCCTGCATTCCGTAAGGCAATAACTGCATAAACCCGAATTACGAAGTTGGCTTCGGATAAGCTGAATTCCTACAGGCTATTGCCGTGAAAGAACAGGCTTTGTATCAGGGCACGGCTTGAGCCGTGCTGGTCAGGCGACATTTTCTGGGCTTTAGCCCCTGGTTTGGCAACCCCGACGCAAATCGGCGTTGCGCCGTTTGTCTCTCAAGGCGCCGAAAGTACAACCCTTGATTGCGATGACCGCCGCATGATTCGCGCGGCAGCGCGCCGATGGACCTCGGAATGCTTGTCTTTCACCGTGTGCGACCGGTCAGCCGAAGTCTGGCAGGCATGGATCATCCCGACAAAGCGAGGAGCCAGCCGCACGGATTTCATCAACTAAGGAGAATAAGCAGATGAGTGTTTTGAGAACTGTAACAACTACCGTGTTTTGCGCGGCGCTATTGGGCGTGGTGTCTTCACCAGGCGCAAAAGCGGACGAGTGGAACAGGAAAACCGTAATGACCTTCAGCGGGCCGGTGGAGATTCCGGGAGTCCACCTCAAGGGGTGGGGCGTGCTGCCAGCCGGCACGTACGTATTCAAGATTTTGGACTCGCAGTCGGATCGTCACATCGTCCAGATCTTCAACGCCGACGAAACGCAGTGCTACGCCACCATACTGGCCATCCCGAACTACCGCCTCAAGGCGACTGGCAAGACCGTAGTTACCTTCCGGGAGCGGCCGGCGGGTCAGCCAGAGGCGCTGCGGGCATGGTTCTATCCAGGCAGAAACTGGGGCGAAGAGTTCGTCTATCCGAAAGCCAGAGCAGTACAGTTGGCCCAGGAGACCAGCACGCCCGTTCTCTTTCTCATGACCGAGGTCCCGGTGGAAGTCGCGGAGCCGATCAAGACAGCCGAGGAACCGGTAGTCGTGCAACTGAAGCAGGCGCCCATCATGGCGATTCAGCCCACTGGAGAAGCGGTGGAAATCGCCGCGGTGGTCACCCCGCCGCCGGCCGCGGAGATCCAGCCGGACCCGGCGCCGGCGCCGACGCAGGTAGCGGCGTTGGAGCTTCCGCAAACGGCTAGCTGGTTGCCGCTGATCGCGCTGTTCGGATTGCTGGCTTTAGTTGGAGGCCTGGCCCTCCGGCTGGTGCAAAAGCGCGTTCTGTGAACGGGCTTGGTTCAACGCATGGCGCGCCTTTATTCCGGCGCGCCCTCGGCGGCGGGGGCGTCTTTAAAAAGGAGAGCGGCTATGAGGAGGAGGCTGTCGCGGGCGGGAATGCGCGGCGCGGCGAAAGTGTTCGCACTCCCGCTGCTCCTTTTGATTGGCTTGATGGGCTACGCCGGACGTCAGGCTTCGCCACCCGCGGGACAAGATCGCGACTCGGGATCCTTCCGCATCTCGGTCGACGTTGCCCTGGTTGTTTTGCCCGCGACGGTGTCCGACCGTCAAGGCGGCTTTGTCTCCAATCTGGGCGAGGGGGATTTCGAGGTTTATGAGGACGGCGTCCCGCAACGCATCCGGCTCTTCAGAAACGAAGATGTTCCGGTCACCGTGGGACTGGTTGTCGATCACAGCACCACCATGCAGCGGAAGCTCGCCGAGGTGACCGCCGCCGCACGGACCTTCGTGCGGCGCAGCAATCGGGAAGACGAAATGTTCGTCGTCAACTTCAACGAGAACGTGTCGCTGGGCCTGCCCGGCGCGATCCAATTCACGGATCGCGCCAACGAACTCGAAAAGGCGATCGCGGCCGCGCCCGCCGACGGCGAGACGGCTCTTTACGACGCGATCGCCAAGGCTTTAGAGGTCTTGCAGGCCGGCAGCCGGGATAGGAAAGCGCTGATCGTGGTCAGTGACGGCGGCGACAACGCGAGCGCGCATAGCCTGGCCCAAGTCATGAAACTGGCCGGGCAATCGAACGCGGTCATTTACACCATAGGCGTATTCGACGAAGAAGATCCGGACCGGAACCCAGGCGTGCTCAAGCGCCTGGCGCAGGCGACGGGCGGCCAAGCCTTTCTTCCCGGCCAACTCAGCGAAGTGGTAGACGTCTGCGAGCGCATCGCCCGGGACATTCGCCATCAATACACCATTGGATACGTTCCTATCGACTCGACGCATGACGGCGCTCATCGCGCCATTCGGGTAGTTGCCCGGGCCAGCGGCCGCGGCCGGTTGTCCGTGCGGACGCGCACCGGCTACATTGCCGGCGGCGAACCACGGCTTGACAACAAGGGCGCCAAATGAGGATTCGAGTCGGCAAAGAACCACTCCGGCGGATTCTGAAGTGGGCCCAGCGCGCGCTCTTTACCTGCGCCATCCTGCTTTTGGGCTATTGCGGATTCGCCCTGGTGGACGCCTGGGTTTTTCAGAGGCGCGAGAGCAGGGATCTCGACCGCCTGCTGCGCGATCGCGCGGCGAGCGAAAGCGCGCCTCAACCGGCGCCGAAAAGCGCGCCTGCCGCCGTGGCGGGTGGGCTGGTCGGCCGTATTGAGATCCCCCGTCTGGGGGTGTCCGCGGTGGTCGTCGAAGGGGTCGACAAAACCACTCTACGGCGCGCGGTCGGCCATATTCCCGGCACGGCGCTGCCAGGAGAACCCGGCAACGCGGGCCTGGCCGGGCACCGGGACACATTCTTTCGCCCGCTGAAGGATCTGAGGATCAAAGACCAGATCCGATTGTCGACCCTGAAAGGCAATTTCGACTACGAAGTCGAGTCGTTAAGAGTGGTGGCGCCGGACAATGTAGGGGTGCTCGCGTCGTCTGGCGAGAACGTGCTGACGCTGGTGACCTGTTACCCCTTCTACTACGTCGGGCCGGCGCCCAAGCGGTGGATCGTCAGGGCAAGACAGGTGGTACGATAATGCAGAATCTATCGAGACGGAGTGGCGATGGACGGCGGCTGGGGGTGAGCTTGAAACACGCTTCGGTTGTTCCCGCAGCCCGAATCCTGGTCATTGAAGACAACGCTTCGGACGTCTTTCTTCTGGATCGGGCGCTGAAGAAGCAGGACCTCCGTTTCGAGCTGGTTCACCTGCTTAGCGGAGGCGAAGCCCTGGCTTTCATCCGCGGGCAGGGGGCCTGGGCCGATGCGGCCATTCCAGACCTCATCCTGGTGGACCTGAACCTGTCCAAGTATACCGGCGAAGACATCTTGCGCGAAATCCGCGGCTCCGGACACCTCGGCGGCGTCCCCGTGTGCGTGTGGAGCTCTTCCCGGTCGCGGCGGGACGAGGCTCTGCTCAGGGACCTGGGAGTTTGCCAATTCATCACCAAGCCTTCGGGTCTCGATCAATTCATGGAGATCGGCGGGATCATCAAGGATGTGCTGGCAGGGGAAAAGGCCGGGTGACGGCGGAGAGCATTGGCGCATGATCCGATTGGAACGCAGGGGCATCGGCTTTGTATCAGGGCATGGCTTTAACCGTGCCGCAAAGTCACGGAAAAGCGACCAGGCTTTAGCCCCTGGCTATGGCAAGACCTGCACGAAAGTCTCCTTTCGATGGAAGCGGAGGTGCGGATACTTTGGTTGGGGCATGGCGCCACAGGGGCTAAAGCCCGGCAATTCCCCACGTCTTGCGGCATGGCTACAGCCACGCCCTGATACAACGCATCGCTGCTCGGGGGTAAACCGCCGGCGAGAGCGCCTGCCTCACCTCGGGCGCCGGCGCGGATACCGGCGCAAGAATGGCACTGAACGTGCTCGGTCGCGTGCCAGTGATGACGCCGGTTCGTCCCGGCGAGAAAGGTAATGCTGGAGTGGCAAAGAAGACCGGCAGTCGCCGGCCCGGCGAGGTAGCGCGTTCTGGGCGTGCGCCCCGCCCGGAGCATCGAACGGCCCCACCCGTCACTCTTGGGTCCGCGGCAGCGATCCTGCGGCCGGCCGCCGAGGAACGTGTCGAAGGCAGTTCGCTTCCCCTTGTGGTTGGCGTGGGCGCCTCCGCCGGCGGGTTGGAGGCGTTCACGGAGCTGCTCAGCCATCTGCCGGACGATACCGGAATGGCGTTCGTGCTGATTCAGCACCTCGACCCGAGGCATGAGAGCCATCTGACGGAGCTGCTTTTCAAGGCCAGCAAAATGCCTGTGGCCGAAGTGAAAGGCGACACTCGCGCTGAGGCCAACCATGTTTACGTGATTCCACCGGGATCCAATTTGAGCATTTCCAGTGGAGTCCTTCAGACCGCTCCGCGGCCAGCCGGCGGCCGCAACATGCCCATCGATTCTTTTCTCCGCGCCCTGGCGGCGGACCGGGGCAGCAAGGCCCTCGGCGTGGTTCTGTCGGGAACTGCAACGGATGGGACGCTCGGCCTGCGGGCGATCCAGGCCGCGGGCGGCGTCACTTTCGCTCAGGAAATGCGAACCGCGAAGTTCGACAATATGCCACGAAGCGCCATCGAAGCGGGTGTTGTGGATTTTGTCCTCCCCCCGGCCGGAATCGCGCGGCAACTGACGGCCATGGGGCGCGCTTCTCAGCTCCCCATCGAGCCTCGGGAAGCGATTGAGCCGTCCGGGGATCCGGAGCTGGCCAAGATTCTCCGCCTGGTGGGGAGCGCCACCGGAGTGGATTTCACGCACTACAAGCACAGCACCCTCGCCCGGCGCATCAAGCGGCGGATGGCGCTCCGCGGGTTCCAGGAGATGGAGGACTACAGCCGGCATCTCGAACAGAATCGCGAGGAAGCCAGCGCGTTGTGCGAGGACTGTTTTGTCACCGTCACTGCGTTCTTTCGCGAAGCCGCGGTCTTCGAGGAGCTGAAGAAGAGGGTGTTCCCCGCTCTGGTTGAAAACAGAGCGCCCGAGGATCCGATCCGAATCTGGGTGGCTGGGTGCTCCACGGGCGAGGAAGCCTATTCGATCGCCATCTGCCTGATGGAATTCCTGGACGAGGCGAAACTGAGCGTTCCGTTCGAGGTTTTCGCCACCGATATCAGCGAGACGGCGATCGAAAAAGCCCGCTCCGGCACATACACGGACGCCGCCTTGGCGCATGTCTCGCCGCAGCGATTGGCGCGGTTTTTCATCAGGAAGGAACGCGGGCGCCAGGTCGCGAAGATCATCCGCGACGTGTGCGTTTTCGCCAGGCACAACGTGGCCGAAGACCCGCCTTTCTCCAAGCTGGACCTCATCAGTTGCTGCAACGTGCTGATCTACCTTGGGACCGCTTTACAGCGCAAGGTATTATCGACCCTGTATCGCTCCCTCAAGCCAACGGGTTTCCTGGCGCTAGGTCCATCGGAAAGCATCGGGACGCTTTCGGAGTCGTTTCATCAAGTGGAAAAGACCCACAAGATCTATTGTATGCGGCCGGTCGCAAGTCCGCCGCCGCCACGCCCGAGCGGAGGCCGCCGCGCCGCGGACCGGGCGGATCAACGGGAAGAAATCGCCGAGGGCCGGGCCGGGCTGGAAGTGCTGAGAGAGGCCGACCGTTTGGCGCTGGCCGAATATGGCCCCCCCGGCGCCGTCATCGACGATGAAATGAACATCGTGCAGGTCCGGGGCCGCACGGCTCCGTACCTGGAGCTTTCGCCGGGAGAGCCGACCCAGAATCTGCTGAAACTGGCGCGCGAGGGCCTGATTGCGGGCCTGGGCAAGGCCATCCGCGCCGCCAGGCAAACGGATGCCGTGGCCAAGGAAGACGGCTTCCGGATCGAAGATGGCGGCCCATTAAGGGACGTCTCCATCAGGGTAACCCCGTTCAGCGGCTCGTCCTCTTCCCCGGAGCGCTATTTCCTGGTTCTGTTCGAGGACGCCCAGCCGAACGGCGCATCGAGGGCCATGCGCAAGCCCGCGATACCGGGCAACGGGGAAAGCGCCCGGCTGCGGCGCGAGCTTGCGGCGAGCAAAGAGTATCTGCAATCCATCGTCGAGGATAACGCCAGCACCCTGGAAGATCTCAGGGCGGCCAACGAAGAGGCGCAGGCGAGCAACGAGGAGCTGGAAACCGCGCAGGAAGAGCTGGAATCGGCCAACGAAGAGCTGAACACGCTCAACGAAGAGCTGAAGATCAGCAACGTGGAGTTCAGCAAGGTCAACCGGGACCTGGCCAATCTTCTCGAAAGCATCAGCATTCCCCTGGTCATGGTGGGGCGGGATCTGCGCATTCGCCGCTTTACGCGCGCCATGGAACCCATGTTGAATCTGATCGCCTCCGATGTCGGACGGTCGATCACCGATCTTCAGCCGCAAATGGAGCTGCCCGGCCTGCGGCGGTTGCTGCTCGATGCGATGGAGGGCGGCGACCGGAAGCCGCGGGATATCCGCGATGGGCACGGCCACTGGTATTCGCTGCGCATCCTCCCCTCCGTGGGGCCGGATGGCAAGATCGACGGCGCCGTGCTGATGTTCATCGATATCGACGCCGCCAAGCGCGGCCTGGACTTCGCCGAAGCCATTGTGGAAACGGTGCGGGAGCCTCTGGTGACCCTCAACCAGAATTTCGAAGTCATGAAAGCCAACAGGGCATTCTACGATACGTTCCAGGCCGCGCCGGAGGACACCGAGGGGCGCCTGATATTCGATCTTGGAAACGGGCAGTGGAATATCCCGAAACTACGCGAGTTGCTGGAGAACATTCTCCCCGCGCACGCGACGTTCCGGGATTTTGAGGTGACCCACGAGTTCGAACACGTCGGACGGAAAGTGATGTTGCTCAACGCCAGCGAGATCTTCAATCCGAATGCGCAGGCGCGGACCATCCTTCTGGCGATTGAGGACGCCACCGACCGCAAGCAGGCCGAGGAAGCGCTGCGGACCACCAACGCCGACCTCCAGCATTTCGCCTACGCGCTCACCCACGACTTGCAGGAGCCTCTGCGGATGGTGGTGAACTTTACCGAGCTTCTGGGCCGGGAGTATGCGGGAAGGCTGGGCAAACGCGCGGACCAATACATCTCCTATTCGGTGGATGGCGCCCTGCGGATAGAGGCCCTGCTGAAAGCCCTGCTGGCCTATTGGGAGGTTGCCGAACGGGCGCAGGACAGCTTCGCCTCGATCGATTGCGGCGCGGTTCTCGCCAAAGCGCTGTTGAACCTCCAGGCGGCCATCGCGCAGAGCGGCGCCATCGTAACCTCCGATCCATTGCCAACTCTGGTAGCCGAAGAGGTTATGCTGATGCAGCTTTTTCAGAACCTGATTTCCAATTCGATCAAGTACAGGGGCAAGGAAACGCCGAGAATCCATGTCTCGGCGCAAAGAGACGCGGGAGGGTGGCTGTTTTCGGTGCGCGACAACGGAATCGGTATCGATCCGCAAGACACGGAGCGGGTGTTCGGCATGTTCAAACGCCTGCATGGAAGCGAAATTCCGGGTACGGGCATCGGTCTGGCGATCTGCAAGAAAGTCGTCGAGCGCCAGGGCGGCCGAATCTGGGTGGAATCGGAACCAGGACGGGGCGCTACGTTCCATTTCACAATCCCCAACGGCCATAAGGAGCGCGGCCTCCGGCGCGCGGGCTGAACATGGGCGACTCCGGCCAGAACCGCACGGCAGACGAAATCGAGCGCTTACGCCAGGCGCTCGACGCGGAAACGCGGGAGTGCGCCGAGGCGCGCCGCCAGTTGGACCGGGCGAGCGCGGAGTTCGAGGAGTTTGTCTCGACGGCGGCCCACAACCTGCGCGAGTCTCTCCGTGAGGTGGCCTCATTCAGTCAACTGATGGCCGAGACCTACGCCGGGCGCCTCGATTCCGACGCCGTCGTATTCCTTGGCCGCATTGAGGACGGGGCGGCCAGAATGCAGGCGCTGCTCGCCGGCATGGTGGACTACTGGGCCACGGGCGCCGGCGGCGGGCAGCCCGCCCGTACGGACATGGAAGCGGTCCTGAGCCAGGCGCTCCTCTCGGCGGAGAAACAGATAGTAGAGCGGGGCGCAATCGTTACCCATGACCCAATGCCGGCGGTGACGGGAGACTTCGAGATACTGACCAAGGTCCTGCGCCATCTGATCGAAAATGCCGTCGAATACTGTGGCGTGCCTTCTCCGCGCGTTCACATTTCGGCCAGACGACAAGACCTCGAGTGGGTATATTCGGTGCAGGATAACGGTCCCGGCATAGAGCCGGCATTCCAAGACCGCATATTTGGGGCATTTAAGCGCCTGCACGGAAAGGAACACCCAGGGAACGGCCTCGGGCTCGCATTCTGCAAGAGGGCCATCGAGTGGCATGGCGGCCGAATGTGGATGGAATCGGCGCCTGGGGCGGGATCGACGTTCTACTTCACTCTGCCGGGGGCCGATTAGCCTCGTTGCGAGCTACTGCGAATCAGCGGGTGTCCTTGCGGCTGTCGAATTCCTGACCGCCGGCTTGCGACCGGTTTGGCGAGTTCAGTACCTCTGTGACCATCTGAACCAGTTTCACCGCCACAAATGGCTTCTGGATATAGGCCCAACCGTAATTGAGAACCAGCAAATTTCCGGCCCCTCCGCCCGACATCAACATCACGTGCAGGCCGGGTCTGGTCTTCTTCAACGTCTCGCCCAGGTCCGGGCCCGACATCTGGGGCATCTCCACGTCCGAAAGGAGCAGGTCGATCTTCCCGTCCGCCTCTTCCGCCACCTTGAGGGCATCGGGTCCGCTATGGGCCACAAGTACCCGGAAGCTTGCATGTTCGAGGATCGCCGCCACGACCTTGAGAACATCCTCGTTGTCATCGACAACCAAAATGGTTTCGAGCGTCCCTTTGAGCGAGTCAGGCATGATTTCGTCTTTTACAGAGCAAGTGCGTGGCCGGTATGCAAACACACAGTTCACCATCGGGTGCGGGCCGTTATAGGGGCGAGGCATGCCTCGCCCTCGCGCCGCATTCTCCACCACGGACTGGGGAGAGATCACGCGGTCAGAGCAGTAGTCGGCGGACTTTACCTCCCCAATACCACAAAATGGCTGATGCTGTAGCCGATAGCCGCGCCGATGAAGATATCGGAGGGAAAATGCGCTTGGTCGGGCAGCCGGGTAAGCGAGAGGAATGCGGCGGTCCCGTAGGCGGCCCAGGGTATCCACCGATGTTCGCGGTATCGGGCCGCAATCACGGTTGCCACCGCGAATGCGGAAGCGCTGTGGCCCGAGGGAAAACTGCCCCCATTCGTGAATCCGCCCTTGTACTGGAACCATGTGTTGCGGAGATTCCCATCGGGAGGGACATCGCTGGGTGTCAATCGTCCCACGGCTTGCTTCATTACGAAGCAGACGATCTGCGCGCCGGCGAGGCCTTCAGCAGCCAGCAGCCCGGTGTTCCGGGAGTGCGGGCTGTGTTTCGC